>JAFUWY010000004.1 GCA_017477245.1 Bacteroidales bacterium
AGGCCGAGGCCGAAGCCGCCCCCGCCGCTGCTCCCGCAGCCGCCGAGGCGCCTGCCGCCGGCCCCGTGATCGCCGGCGCCCCCGTGTCCCCGCGCGCCCGCAAGCTTGCCGGCGAGAAGGGTGTCGACACCGCCCAGGTGGCCGGTTCCGGTCCTCACGGACGCATCATCGAGCGCGACGTGCTCGCAGCCGCCGGCGCTCCGAAGAGCGGCCTGGCGAAGGCCATGGCCCAGGACGGCAGCTTCGCAGCCCCCGAGCGCGGCACCGGCATCGGCGGCATGGTCAAGGGTTCCGACCTCAAGGTCTGGCAGCCGAACCACACCGACATCGCCGGCGAAGGCGAGGAGTTCAAGGTGGAGAAGATGTCCAACATGCGCAAGCTCATCGCCAAGAGCATGTACAACTCCCTGCAGAATTCCGCCCAGCTCACCCACATGCTCGGCGCGGACGCCCGTCGCATCCAGGCCCTGCGCAAGAAGGCCAAGAAGGCCCTCGAAGAAGGCAGGATCGACGCCAACATCACCATCAACGACTTCGTCTGCTACGCCGTCATCAAGGCCCTCAAGAAGTTCCCGAGCGTCAACTCCCACTGCCTGGGCGACGCCATGCGCATCTTCAACACCGTCAACCTCGGCTGCGCGGTCGACACCGAGCGCGGCCTGATGGTCCCGTGCGTCAAGAGCGCCGAGAACCTCAACATCGTGGGCCTGAGCAAGAGCCTCAAGAAGGTGGCCGACGACTGCAAGAAGGGCAGCATCAACCCCGACCTGCTCGCCAGCGAGGCCGCTTCCTTCACCGTCTCCAACCTCGGCGGCTTCGGCGTCGAGTGGTTCACCCCGATCATCAACGTCCCGCAGAGCGCCATCCTCGGCGTCGGCACCATCGTCGCCCGTCCGAAGGACCTCGGCGGCGGAGTCTACGCCTTCGTGCCGTACATGGGCCTGTCCCTGACCTATGACCACCGCGCCATCGACGGCGGCGAGGCGACCCGCTTCCTCAAGCAGGTGGCCGTGGAGATCGAAAACCTCGAAGTAGAATTCTAATAACCTGATGAATATGTACGATTTAGCGATTATCGGCGGCGGTCCCGGTGGTTATGTGGCCGCAGAACGGGCCGGCGCAGCCGGGCTCAAGGTCGTCCTTTTCGAGAAGAAGTCGCTCGGCGGCGTGTGCCTCAACGAAGGCTGCATCCCGACCAAGACCCTCCTCTACAGCGCCAAGGTGTACAACTACGCCGTCACCGGCGACCACTACGGCGTCTATGTCAAGGACCCCGCCTACAAATATGAAGAATTCGTGTCCCGCAAGGACAAGGTCGTCCGCAAGCTCGTCGGCGGCATCAAGGCCGCGATGAAGGGCTTCAAGGTCGAGGTCGTGAACGAGTCCGCCATGATCCAGGGCCGCAGCGCCGAAGGCATCACCGTCAGCGCGGCCGGCACGGACTACGTGGCCCGCAACCTCCTCATCTGCTCCGGATCCGAGGCCGTCGTGCCTCCGTTCCCGGGCCTCAAGGAGGCCGGCGACGTGATCGTCACCAACCGTGAGATCCTCGCCCTCAAGGAGCAGCCGAAGGAGCTCGTCGTCATCGGCGGCGGCGTGATCGGCATGGAGTTCGCCGCCTTCTACAGCACCCTCGGCACCAAGGTGACCGTCGTGGAGATGCTGCCGAAGATCCTCGGCCCGCTCGACGACGAGATCAGCACGATGCTCCAGGGCATCTACGCCAAGCGCGGCATCAACTTCTGCCTGCGCTGCAAGGTGACCGGCATCGAGGGCAACACCGTGGTCTACGAAGACCCGGACGGCAAGGTCTGCCGCGTCAGCGGTGACAAGATCCTCGTCTCCGTGGGCCGCCGCGCCAACCTCCAGGGCTTCGGCCTGGAGAACCTCGGCGTGGAGATGACCCTCAACAAGGCCGGCCGTCCCGTCGGCATCAAGGTCGACGAGAAGATGCGCACCAACATCCCGGGCGTGTACGCCGCAGGCGACGTCACGGGCTTCTCGATGCTCGCCCACACCGCTTCCCGCGAGGGTGAGGTGGCCGTCAACAACATCCTCGGCAAGCAGGACCGCATGCGCTACAACGCCATCCCGGGCGTGGTCTACACCAACCCGGAGGTCGCCGGCGTCGGCCTGACCGAGGGCGAGGCCAAGGCCAAGGGCATCGACTTCACCGTCGTCAAGCTCCCGATGGCCTACTCCGGCCGTTTCGTCGCCGAGAACGAGGGCGGCGAGGGTATCTGCAAGATCATCGTCGGCAAGAAGTACCGCGAAGTCCTGGGCGTCCACATGCTGGGCAACCCCTGCTCCGAGATCCTGGCCGCCGCTTGCATCGCCATCGAAGGCGAGATGACCCTCGAACAGCTCAAGGAAGTCGTCTTCCCGCACCCGACCGTATCCGAAATCATCAAAGAAACCGCATTTTCACTCAAGTAACCAATAACTCACAACAATATGCCTAAATCACTTTACATCGATCCCAACAAGACCCTGCGTCCGGAAGAGCACAAGATCGTGCTGCCTGAAATCCCCGTGATGCAGTACAACAAGACCATCAAGGACGAACTTGGCGAAGGCCACTTCACCAAGGAAGATCTCCTGCGCATTTACCACGACATGTTCGTGATCCGCGAGTTCGAGACGATGCTCAACCTCGTCAAGACCACCGGCGGCTACAACGGCGTGGAGTACAACAACCCGGGTCCCGCCCACCTCTCCGCCGGCCAGGAAGCCGCGGCGGTCGGCATGGCCTACAACCTCGACACCGACGACTTCATCTTCGGCAGCCACCGCTCCCACGGCGAGATCCTCGCCAAGGGCCTGCGCTCCATCCAGATCCTCCCGGACGAGGAGCTCGAGAAGATCATGAACGGGTTCTGGGACGGCGCCACCGTGGCCGTCGCCAAGACCGGCTTCAAGGGCACGACCAAGGAGCTCGGCATCCGCTTCCTGCTCTACGGTGCCATGGCGGAGATCTTCGCCCGCACCACCGGCTTCAACAAGGGCCTCGGCGGATCGATGCACACCTTCTTCACCCCGTTCGGCATCTATCCCAACAACGCCATCGTGGGTGGCTCCGGCTCCATCGCCGTGGGCGCCGCGCTTTACAAGAAAGTCAACCGCAAGAAGGGCATCGTCGTCGCCAACCTCGGTGACGGCGCCATGGCCCGCGGCCCGGTCCTCGAAGGCATGACCTTCGCCTCCATGGACCAGTTCCACACCCTCTGGGAGGGCGACATGAAGGGCGGCCTGCCCGTGCTCATCAACGTGATGGACAACCAGTACGCCATGGGTGGCCAGACCCGCGGCGAGACCATGGGCTACGACTTCCCGGCCCGCCTGGGCGCCGGCTTCAACCCGGAGGCCTGGCACGCCGAGCGCGTCAACGGCTATGATCCCCTCGCCGTCATCGACGCCTTCCGCCGCAAGAAGGCCCTCCTCGAGAAGAAGGAAGGCCCGGCGCTGCTCGACGTCGTGACCTACCGCTACAGCGGACACTCCCCGAGCGACCAGTCTTCCTACCGTACCAAGGAGGAGATCGCCGCCTGGGAGGCCGAGGACTGCATCGTCGCCTATGGCAAGAAGCTCATCGAGGCCGGCCTCGCCGACCAGGCTGCGCTCGACGCCATCCAGAAGGAAGTGAAGGACGTGATCTTCGACTGCTACAAGCTCGCCATCGACGAGAAGGTGTCCCCGCGCATGGACCTCGTGAAGGACAACGAGTTGCTCGGCGACATGATGTTCTCCAACCAGAGCATCGACTCCCTGAGCGACGCCAAGCCCGACGTGCTCATGCCGATGGAGGAGAACCCGCGCGTCAAGCAGATCGCCGGCAAGGAGCGCTTCTACAAGGACAAGGACGGCAAGCCGGTCAGCAGCATGAAGATGTACAACTTCCGCGACGGCGTGTTCGAGGCCATCGTGGACCGCTTCTACAAGGACGCTTCGCTGGTCGCCTACGGCGAGGAGAACCGTGAGTGGGGCGGCGCCTTCGCCGTGTACCGCGGACTCACCGAGGCCCTGCCTTACCACCGTCTGTTCAACTCCCCGATCGCGGAGGCCGCCATCATCGGCACCGCCATCGGTTACGCCATGTGCGGCGGCCGCGTGATCCCCGAGATCATGTACTGCGACTTCCTCGGCTGCTGCGGCGACGAGATCTTCAACCAGCTGCCGAAGTGGCAGGCCATGTCCGGCAACATCCTCAAGATGCCGGTCGTCGTGCGCGTGTCCGTCGGTTCCAAGTACGGTGCGCAGCACTCCCAGGACTGGACGTCCCTCTGCACCCACATCCCGGGCCTGAAGGTCGTCTTCCCGGTCACCCCGTACGATGCCAAGGGTCTGATGAACAGCGCCCTGCAGGGCACCGACCCGGTCATCTTCTTCGAGAGCCAGCGTCTCTACGGCATCGGCGAGCAGTTCCACGAGGGTGGCGTGCCGGCCGGGTACTATGAGATTCCGCTCGGCGAGCCGGACATCAAGCGCGCAGGCAAGGACGTCACCTTCCTGACGATCGGCGCCACGCTCTACCGTGCCCTCAAGGCCGCCGACATGCTCAAGGAGAAGTACGGCATGGAGGCCGAGGTCATCGACGCCCGCACCCTGGTGCCGTTCAACTACGAGAAGGTCATCGAGTCCGTCAAGAAGACCGGCCGCATCATCATCGCCGGCGACGCCAGCGCCCGCGGCTCCTTCCTCAACGACCTCGCCGCCAACATCACCGAGCTCTGCTTCGACTACCTCGACGCAGCCCCGGTCGTGCTCGGTTCCCGCAACTGGATCACCCCTTGCCACGAGCTCGAGGAGGCGTTCTTCCCGCAGCCGGAGTGGTTCCTCGACGCGATCAACGAGAAGATCGTCCCGCTCAAGGACTACGTCCCCGTCAGCAACCAGACCGACGCGCAGGCCATCCTCCGCGCCAAGAAAGGCGTCTAGCATATGAAGACTTTCGACGTCAACGCCCATCTGCATACTCCCTATTCTTTCAGTGCCTTCTCCTCCATCAGCCAGGCGCTTGACATGGCATCCGAGGAAGGTGTGAAAGTCGTGGGAATCAATGATTTCTACTCGATGGACGGATATCGTGAATGGAGTGAAGAGTGTGGCAAACGCCACCTCTTCCCTCTTTTCAACATCGAGTTCATCTCCCTCAACGTGGAGGACCAGGCCGCAGGCGTGCGGGTCAACGACCCCAACAACCCGGGCCGCACCTACCTCAGCGGCAAGGGTCTCGCCTATCCCGTCATCCTGAAGGGCAAGGAGGCGGAGCAGCTCGCCGCCGTCAAGGCCGAGTCCAACGCCCAGGTCGAGAAGATGTGCGCCAAGCTCAACGAGCATCTCGATGCCGTCAAGGCGGGCTTCAACATCTCCTTCGCCGAGGTGCGCGACACGCTCACCCGCGGTTCCATCCGCGAGCGCCATCTCGCCAAGGCCCTGCGCCTCGCAGTCGACGCCCGTCCGGGCTGCGACAACTGCAAGCGCGCCCTCTACGAGCAGATCTTCGGCAAACCCCTCAAGAGCGACCCCGCCAACGCGGCCGCCGTCGAGAACGAGATCCGCGGCAACCTCCTCAAGGCGGGCGGCGCGGCCTTCGTGCCCGAGGATCCCAAGGCCTTCCTGCCGATGGAGACGGTCCAGCGCATCATCGAGGCGGCCGGCGGCATCCCCACCTACCCGTTCCTCGCCGACGACGCCAAGGGCAACTTCACCGACTTCGAGGGCGACCTCATGAAGGCGGCCGACACGCTCAAGAAGCGCGGCTTCCGCTCCGTCGAGTTCATCACCACCCGCAACACCACGGCCGTGCTGGAGCAGTATGCCGGCTACCTGGAGGATGAAGGCTTCACCGTCACCTTCGGCAGCGAGCACAACACCCCGGCCCTCGAGCCCATCAAGCTCCGCACCCGCGACGCGGCGGATCTCTCCGACAAGCTCAAGGAGATCAACTACCGCGGCGCCTGCACCGTGGCCGCCCACCAGGCCGGTCTCAAGACCATCGAAGAGGGCGACGCCCTCATCACCAAAACCGTAACCGCATAATGAAAGAAATCGAGGCTCTCATAGCCATCTCACAGAAATACGGTGCTGACGACAGGTTCGTCATCGCCGGCGGCGGCAACACGTCCTACAAGACGGCGGACCGCCTTTGGGTCAAGGCCAGCGGCCACGCCCTCGCCACCATCACCGAGGACGGCTTCGCCGTGCTGGACAGGGCCCTTCTCAACCCGATGGGTGAGAAGAAGTACAGCGCCGACACCGCCGAGCGCGAGGAGCAGGTCAAGAACGACCTCGCCGCCGCGTGCATCACCAAGGGTCGCCGCCCGTCCGTCGAGACCTCCATGCACAACTGCCTGGAGGCCGCCTACATCGTGCATCTCCACCCGACCCTCGTGGGCGGCCTGATGTGCGCCAAGGACGCCGCCGAGAAGTGCGCGCAGCTCTTCCCGGACGCCCTCTACATCCCTTACACCGATCCCGGCTACACCCTCTTCAAGAAGGTGTACGACAAGGTGGCCGAGTACAAGAAGGCCCACGGCTGCGAGCCGCAGGTGATCTTCTTGCAGAACCACGGCATCTTCGTGGGTGCCGACACCACCGAAGAGATCGAGAAGGTCTACGACTGCATCCTCTCCACCCTGGAGAAGGAGGTGCGTCCCGTCCCGCAGGGTGAGGCGCCGGTCTGCGACTGCATCAGCGAGACCATCCCCGCCATCCGCCAGATCCTTTCGCGCGGCGGCCGCGGCCTCAAGACCCTCAAGGTCACCAACAACGCGCTCATCAATGGGTTCATCGAGAGCAAGGCGGCCGCAGACGCCGTCCTGTCCCCGTTCACCCCGGACGGCATCGTGTACTGCAAGAGCGAGTACATCTACCTCGACAGCCCCTGCGACAAGCTCGTCGCCCAGGCCGAGAAGAAGATCGAGGCCTATGTCGAGAAGCGCGGCCACACCCCCAAGGTGCTCCTGATCAAGGGCATCGGCCTCGTCGCCGTGGGCGACAACGCCAAGAACGCGCAGATCATCACCGACGTCTACTATGACGCGATGAAGATCGCCTGGTACGCCCAGAGCTTCGGCGGCCAGCACCCGATGACCAAGCGCCAGATCGAGTTCATCGACAACTGGGAGGTGGAGAACTACCGCCGCAAGGTCGCCGGCGCCGGCTCCAAGGGCCGTGTCGAAGGCAAGACCATCATCGTGACGGGCGCCGCCCAGGGCTTCGGCGAGGGTATCGCGCGCAACCTCATGAAGGAGGGCGCCAACATCGTCGTCGCCGACCTCAACGAGGCCGTCGGCGAGAAGACCGCCGAGTCCTTCAACGCGATCGCGAAGAACAACCGCGCCATCTTCGTCAAGACCAACGTGGCCGACATGGACAGCCTGCACGGCCTGATCCGCCAGACCATCCTGAACTTCGGCGCCCTCGACGTCTTCGTGTCCAATGCCGGCGTGCTCCGCGCAGGCGGCCTGGAGGCGATGACCCCCGAGAACTTCGAGTTCGTGACGAACATCAACTACAAGGCCTACTTCTTCTGCGCCAAGGTCGCGAGCCACGTGATGAAGATCCAGACCGCCATCGATCCGGAATACTTCGCCGACATCGTCCAGGTCAACTCCAAGAGCGGCCTGCGCGGCTCCAAGGCCAACTTCGCCTACGCCGGCGGCAAGTTCGGCGGCATCGGCCTCACGCAGAGTTTCGCCCTTGAGCTGGCCCCGTTCCGCGTCAAGGTCAACTCCATCTGCCCGGGCAACTTCTACGACGGACCGCTCTGGAGCAATCCGGTCAACGGCCTGTTCGTGCAGTACCTCGCCGCAGGCAAGGTGCCCGGCGCCAAGACCGTCCAGGATGTCAAGGACTACTACCTGGCACAGGTCCCGATGCGCAAGGGTTGTAATCCCGAAGATGTGACCAAGGCCATCCTCTACGCCATCGACCAGACCGGTGAGACCGGCCAGGCGATCCCTGTGACGGGCGGCCAGGTGATGCTCGCATAATGATCAACCGTTAGTATCCAGTTAGTATGAAAAGATTCCTTATTGCATTAATTACGTTGGTTACGGCGGCCATGCCGCTCTTTGCAGCCCCGACGGCGGACGAAGCGCGCCTGTTGCGCTTCCCCGCCGTAGGCGGCGGCAAAATCGTTTTCTGCTACGCCGGCAACCTCTACAGCGTCGACATCAACGGCGGACGCGCCGTCAAGCTGACCTCCGACGTCGGCTACGAGTGCTTCCCCAAGATCTCCCCGGACGGCCAGACCGTGGCCTTCACGGCCCAGTACGACGGCAACACCGAGGTCTACACCATCCCCATCACCGGCGGTGAGCCCAAGCGCCTGACCTACAGCGCCCTCGTGGGCCGCGACCAGGTCGGCGAGCGCATGGGTCCCAACAACATCGTGATGGGCTGGACCCCCGACGGCAAGCAGATTGTCTACCGCAACAAGCAGTGGTGCTTCAGCGGCCTGCGCGCCCAGCTGTGCAAGGTCAGCGTGGACGGCGGTGTACCGGAGTTCATCCCCACGACCGAGGGCGGCTTCTGCTCCTATTCGCCGGACGGCAAGCAGCTGGCGATGAACCGGATGTTCCGTGAGTTCCGCACCTGGAAGTACTACCGGGGCGGCCAGGCGGACGACATCTGGATCAACACCGTCGGCACCACCAAACTCGAGAAGATCACGGACAACGACGCCCAGGACATCTTCCCGATGTGGATCGGCAACGAGATCTACTACCTGTCGGACCGCGACCGGACGATGAACCTGTTCGTGTACGACACCCGCAGCAAGCAGAGCCGCAAGGTGACGGATTTCACCGAATATGACTGCAAGTTCCCCGCCCACTCCGCCGACGGTTTCGTCGTCTTCGAGAACGGCGGCTACATCTATAAGTACGATGTCAAGAAGGGTGCCGCCGAGAAGGTCACCATCCAGCTCGCCGACGACGACGTCTGGAGCCGCACCGAATACCGCAGCACGGGGCTCAACCCCAGCGGGTTCAGCCTCTCTCCCGACGGCAAGCGCCTGTTGGCCGTGGTGCGCGGCGACATCTTCTCCCTGCCTGCCGAGAAGGGTCCGGTGGTGAACATCTCCCGTTCGCCGCAGTCCCACGAGCGCGAGGCCGTATGGAGCCCGGACGGTTCCCGCATCGCCTGGCTCTCCGACGCCTCCGGCGAATACCAGGTCTATACCGCCCCCGCCGACAACATGGCGGAAGCCACCTGCCTGACCGATTTCAAGGAGGGCTATCCCTCCGGCCTGCAGTGGAGCCCGGACGGCAAGAAGCTCTATTTCAGCACCCTGCACTGGGATGTCTGCGAACTGGACGTGGATTCCAAGGCGCTCAGCCGCATCCTCGTGGGCGAGCGCTCCGCCATCCGCTCCTTCACCCTGTCGCCGGACGGCGCCTGGGCGGCCTATACGCAGACGCTCCCCAACTTCATGAGCGGCATCTACCTCTTCGACCTCAAAGCCCGCAAGAGCTACCAGGTCACCGACCGCTGGTATGAGGCCAGTTCCCCGGTCTTCTCCCGCGACGGCAAGTACCTCTTCTTCACCTCTTCCCGCGAGTTCCGCTCGCAGTACTCCGCCGTGGAGTGGAACGCTGCCTACAACGTCTCCGACTACGTCTTCGTGCTGCCCCTCGCCAAGGACACGCCCAACCCGATGGTCCTGGGCAATGACGAGTACGAGATTCGCCGGTCGGAGCCGGCGAATGACAAGAAGGGTCCGTCATCCGCCGGCTCGACCGGCGGATCTCCCGCCACCAAGGTCGATCTTGACGGTCTCGCGCAGCGCATCACGGCCCTGCCGCTCGAAGCCGGCCGTTACCGCCTCATCCTCGCCGACGGCGACAAGCTCTACTACAGCTCCTTCGGCGGCATGATGGGTGGCGGCATGATGGGCGGTGCCCGCGGCGGCGCTGCTGCCGGCGGCATCAAGGCCCTTGACCTGAAGACCCTGCAGACCTCCGATGTACCCACCTCACCGCTCGCCCTCACCGCCGATGCCAAGAAGGCCCTCGTGCGTGCGGACGGCGCCTACAAGGTCGTGAACTTCGGCGCCCCGGCCGGTCGTGGCGGTTCCGTGCCCGTGGGCGAGATCGACATGATGATCGACCACGAAGCCGAATGGGCCCAGATCTACGACGAGAGCTGGCGCATCACCCGCGACAATTTCTACGTGGAGAACATGCACGGCGTCGACTGGGACCACATGCGCGAGAAATACGGCCAGATGCTGCCCTACGTCAAGCACCGCGACGACCTGACCTACCTGATCGGCGAGCTTATCGGCGAACTGAACATCGGCCACGCCTATATCACCTCCGGCGAGAGCCCCGCCATCCCGCGTGTCGCCACGGGCCTGCTCGGCGCCCAGTACAGCAAGGACCGCCGCACCGGCGCATTCAAGATCGAGAAGATCTTCCGGGGAGCCGACTGGGACGCTTCCCTGCGCTGCCCGCTCCGCACCCCCGGCGTGGACGCCAAGGTCGGTGAGTACATCGTAGAAGTCAACGGCACGCCCGCGAAAGACCTGCTCGATCCGGGTCAGGCCCTCATCGGCAAGGCCGGCAAGACCGTCTCCCTGAAGATCTCCGCCAACGCCAACGGCACCGGCGCCCGCACCGTCTATGTCAAGCCCGTCGCGGACGAAGCCAACCTCGCCTACTACGAATGGGTCCAGAACAACATCGAGAAGGTGGACAAGCTCTCCGGCGGCGAGATTGGCTACATCCACATCCCCGACATGAGCACCGAAGGCCTCGACATGTTCACCAAGCTCTACTACACCCAGCTGGACAAGAAGGCCCTCATCATCGATGACCGCATGAACGGCGGCGGCAACGTCTCCCCGATGATCCTCGAGCGCCTGCAGCGCGAGGTCTACCGGATGAACATGTACCGCAACGGCGGCAACCGCACCGTGCCCAACGAAGCCTTCTATGGCCCGAAGGTCTGCCTCATCGACAAGTACTCCTCCTCCGACGGCGACCTCTTCCCGTACGGCTTCCGCCAGCTCGGTCTGGGCAAGCTGATCGGCACCCGCTCCTGGGGCGGCATCGTGGGCATCTCCGGCTCCCGCCAGTTCGTGGACGGGCAGGACATGCGCACGCCGTTCTTCACCTCCTACTCCACCGACGGTGAGTGGATCATCGAAGGCCACGGCGTCGACCCCGACATCGTGGTGGACATCAACCCCTTCGAGGACTGGCTCGGCAAGGACGCCCAGCTCGAGAAGGCCGTCGATTACCTCAAGGGCGAGCTCAAGCATTACAAACCGCTGCCGGGCACCCCTGCGGCACCCGACAAAAGCAAATAACCAATAACTCCATACATTGATGAAAACCAAAGCAGTACGCCTCTATGGCGAGAACGACCTGCGGCTCGATGAGTTCGAGCTCCCGCAGATCAAGGAAGATGAGATCCTGGCCAAGGTGGTCAGCGACAGCATCTGCATGTCTACCTACAAGGCCGTCCACCAGGGCACGGCCCACAAGCGCGTCCCGGCGGACGTCGCCACGAATCCGACCATCGTCGGCCACGAGTTTTCCGGCGAAGTCCTGGAGGTCGGCGCCAAGTGGAAGGACCAGTTCAAGCCCGGCGACAAGTTCTCCATCCAGCCGGCCCTCAACTATGCCGGCGGCCCGAAAGGCATTTACAGCGCGCCCGGTTATTCCTATCCGTTCATTGGCGGTGACGCCACCTATATCGTCATCCCCAACGAAGTGATGGAGCACGGCTGCCTGCTGCCCTACAAGGGTGAGGCATTCTATCCGGCTTCCCTGAGCGAGCCGCTCAGCTGCGTGATCGGCGCCATGCACGCCAACTACCACACCACCCCCGGCAAGTATGTCCACTCCATGGAGATCAAGGACGGCGGCAAGATGGCGCTGCTCGCCAGCGTGGGCCCGATGGGCCTCGCCGCCATCAGCTACGCCCTGCACCGTGAGGACCGCCGTCCGTCCCTGATGGTCGTCACCGACATCAACCAGGAGCGGCTTGACCGCGCCGCCAGCCTCTACACCGTAGAGTTCGCGGCCTCCCGCGGCATCACCCTGAAGTATGTCAACACCGGCACCTGCGACGATCCCGTGGCCCTGCTCCGCGAGATCTCCGGCGGCACCGGCTACGACGACGTCTTCTGCTTCGCTCCGGTGGCCCCGGTGGTCGAGCAGGCTGACGACATCCTCGCCTTCGACGGCTGCCTGAACTTCTTCGCCGGCCCCGGCAAGTCCCCGTTCAAGGCTCCGTTCAACTTCTACAACGTCCACTACAACTCCACGCACGTGGTCGGCACCTCCGGCGGCAACACCGACGACATGAAGGAAGCCCTCCACTACATGGGACTCGGCATGGACCCGGCCGGCCTGATCACCCACATCGGTGGTCTCAACGCCGTGGTCGAGACCACCCTCAACCTCCCGAACATCCCGGGTGGCAAGAAGATGATCTACACCCACATCACCATGCCGCTGACCGCCATCGCGGACTTCGGCAAGGTCGGCAAGCCGGTCTTCGACGAACTCGACCGCATCTGCAAGGCCCACAACGGCCTGTGGAACGCCGAGGCCGAGAAGTACCTCCTCGCCCACGCCGACGAGCTGTAGGCTGACGCCGGACCATTCCCCGTCATTTGCCGGATCGGTCCCGTCATCCATCGACCTGACCTCCCGTCATTCGCCGGCTTGACCCCCCGTCATTCGCCGGCCTAACGTCCTGTCATTCGCCGGCTTGACCCCCCGTCATTCGCCGGCTTGACCGGCGAATCTGACAATCAATCACTTACGAATTAACCTTCGGAGAAAACTCCGAAGGTTAATTTATAAGTATCTGATTATCAACTATACCAAAAAAGCCGCGTGCAGAAACTTGGCATTCTCAACCGGGGTTGCTCCCGCTTGTTCGCAAAAGAGATTGGCCAGCCGATGCTGTTCATACAGGGACAGGCGTGACAACCGGACCCGGGACAGGTCATATCCTTCAGCATATGCCAGCCGCATCATCTTGTAATAGTGCCGGTAATCTTCCCTGACCTGCTCCTCGGCCAGATCGTACTCGCTTCCGGCAACCGTCGCAAGCATGGTGCAGATCGCCCGATAATCTCCCCACTTCCTCATCGCTTCCCCGTAATCGATTGCATTATACAGTACGACAATATAGTCCAGGACCTGTCTCCTTTCTTTGTCGGACAACCGCGAATATACACCGCCGAAGAACAGATAATCAACGGGATGACCCGCCCTGCGACGCATCCGCACAGCTGCAAATGCCTGCTGCAACGGCTCCGACATCTCCTCCGGATCAACCGGATCGGAAAACGGATTCCGGTTATCCATATAGGCCAGAAAGTTCCAACGATAGCGTTCCGCACGGTCGACAGCGTGCTTGACAACCGGATTGTTGCAGATGTAAATGTAGTTATCCTGGATTTTCTGCCCTTTATTCTTCGGTGCATTGCTGAACTGTCCCAGGAACAACCGCCCGGAGCGTTTGTATTGCCGATTGTACATACGGGTGAACTGTGCCATCAGGTCCCGCATGAACGAAGACAGTATCTCCGGCGAACGCGCCCAGATCTGGATGTGATAGTGATTGAGCATAATGCACAGGGACAAGATACGCACACCGTACTTCCTGGCCAGGACACAGAGCAGCGTGAACCAAACCAGGCAATCCGCCGAAGAGTAAAAGCAGATCCCCCGGTCAACCGTAATCTGGTAAACATGGTCATACCCATGTATGCTGTTTTTGCGGACTGAAGTCATATGCAAATGTCAGTATAATTAGCCGTTTGACAGGTAGATTATTGTCCGGAAATGGAAATCGTTGACAATCAGCAGATTTACGATTGCACCCCAAAGAATCAGACATACATTCCACTTCGTTTTTGTACGATTCTTTCTGATTATACGACTGATCTTGAATGACAGGCACTTACGAAATAACCTTCGGAGAAATCTCCGAAGGTTATTTCGTAAAACACTGATAATCAGCAGTAGCCTCAATCCTTAAAGCGGACGGCTACCATCTGCCAAGTGTAGGAAGGGAATGGAAGGACACCCTGCTCGACCAGGTAGCGGACCAGGGCGTCCCGCTCGAAGATGCCGTTGTCCTTGTCTTGCTCAGCGAAGGGCGGAATCCCGAAATAGAAGGTCTCCCCGTCCGTGGCCAGGAGACGTGTCATGATGATCTGCGGCCAGAGGATGGTTTGGGACCCGTTTGCCTTGCTGAGCAGGCACCAGGTGGACCCTCCGGCTCCGAAGAGGGAGAAGCAGATCCGTTTCGGGGTCATGTGGACATTGCTCACCAGTTTGAAGTAGTCGCTGTCCATGATGTCTCCGAACCTGTCCCAGGGATCACCCCCGCCCTGCAGGGCATAGCCCTGCGGCAGGTATTTGGGCCCCAGGTCGAAGGAGAGCACTTCGCGGATCCGGCCATCCTCGAAGACGGGGCAGGATGCATAGGAGGATTCCGGGACCAGGATGTAACGGCCGGGAGAGATCTCCGTGACGGCGCGCAGCATCGAGAAAGGAATGTTGAAATCGGTCAGTAGGAGCTGGCGGCCGGTCACGGCACCGGTCTTGTCGTAGGACCACAGACACCAGGCGGGATTCTCCGGGTCGATCGTGGACCCGGGAGCATCGAACCCGGTGAAATACAATGCGAAACCGCCATCCTGCAGCGGGATGATCCCGGTCGGTGTCGATGGCATTTCCGCCGGGACGGTCTGTCCGAGGAATTCGCCCGTCGCGGCGCTGTAGCGCAGGACGCCGCCGCCCCGGTAGGAGGTCATGCAGAGCACCTCTGAGTCGGAGACATCCAGGCAGAAGTCCTCGACGGCCAGGTACTCGCCGGGACCGCGGCCCGACCGGCCGATCTGCCGGAGTTCCTTGCCGTCGCGGCTGAGGCGCCAGACGGCACTGCCGTTCAGGAAATAGAAGGCGTCCTGGCGGAGGAGCGTCTTGAACGGCGGCACGGCGAAGTCTTGCGCTCCGTCCGTGGGGCAGAGCGTGGCGCTGGCAATATACGGCGTCAGGTCCTCGACCGTACGGGCCTTGGCCATCGGGGCGATCACACGGTCCGGGACCATGTCTCCCGCCGTTTTCGGGGCTTGGCGGCAGGCCGTCAGCAGCCCCAGGACCGTCAGCACGGCCCATCTGGTGTAGTGTATGTGCATATCTTCCGGAGTTAGATCCTGGGTTTATGGATGATCCTGATAATCAGCGAAACCAGGTAGATCAGCAGGCCGTAGATGATCGGGATCGTGCAGCATTGCAGGCCGCCGAACAAAACGCCGGGACTGATGACGCCGGCGGTCTGCCCCAAGGTGTCAAAGGTATTGTACAAGCCGAACAGTACGGAGAGGATGGCCACGACCGGAGCGGCAAGCCCGATCTCCTTGACCCAGCGAGGGGCCTTCCAGGCCGCAAAGAGCAGCGCAACCAGCAGGATGGTGAGCAGGCTCATCAAGAAAGGTCCGCCCTGGGAGAAGAAGTCCGGGAGGGTCGCCCCTTGGGGCTTGGCAGCCTGGAGTGCTTCGGGCGGGGTTTCAAACTGAAGCGGCAGGAATGTTTTCATGATCATCATTTATATAGGGACTCAACTGATACAAAGGTACATATACTGACTGTAAAATGAAAGGTCGAATCCCCCTGTCGGCCGGTGAAAACCCCCTGTCGGGCGGCCGACGTATGGGAAGGGTGGCGAAAATTCCTTATTTTTGTCCTGTCATGAAGAAAGCGCTCTGCCAGACCGGATACTATGTCGCCGCCGTCGCCCTGGTGGCGGTGATCCTGCTGAGTTTCGGCTACCGCTTCGGTGAGGCCCTGTTCGTCGGGACCATGTTCCTGCCCGGAGCGCTGGCGGCCCGGTGGCTCTATCCGAAGATTGCTTTCACGCATCGCTGGGAAGGAATCCGGGACGGCTTGTTCGTGACGGCCGGCCTGTTGGTCGGAGAGATCCTGCTGGTGATTCTGGCCCACTGTTTCATCAGACGCTTCCGGACGGGGCCCCATGTCCTCTACGTACCGGACGTCGCGGATGCGCTGCTCAATCCGGTATTCCTAGCCCTGATCCTGCTGGTCCTGGTGGCCGGGGATATCTGGCTGTCGCGCTGGCTGGAGCGGAAATACCCGGCCGCCGAGCAGCCGATCCGCTTCGTCTCCGACCGGCACGAGGTCTCGCTCCATCCCTCGGAGATCCGCTACGTGGAGTCCAACGACGATGAAGTCTGGGTCCACGCCACGGAGGGTCGGAGCTACCGCAACAAGACCGGCATCTCCCAGTGGGAAGCGCTGCTCGGCCCGGGCTTCCTGCGGATCCACCGGGCCTATCTGGTCAACCGGGCTTTCATCACGGAGTACACGGCAGAGACCGTGACGCTGGCAGACACCACCCTGCCCGTGTCGCGCAAGTACCGCGAGCGCGTGCGCAGCCTGGCAGGAATGTAAATTTCCCTTCCGGGACGGGACAATTTCCGTGAGAAATGTTTATCTTCGCTTGAACCAATAATTAGCTGCAAGATGAAAAAAGTCCTTTCCTTCCTGATGGCCTGCGTCGCCGCAGTGCTGATGGCCTCCTGTGCGCCCAAGCCGGGCAGCCTGGAGATCTCTTTCAACTATACCAAGCAGGTCGGTCCCGGCTCCAACCAGTATGCCGTCTGGATCGAGAATGCCGATGGCCAGGTCGTCAAGACCCTCTTCGTGACCGAGTTCGCCGCCAAAGGACGCAGCCGCGACGGCTCCAAGCCGCAGCGCGGCTATACCTACCGTACGTCCTGCGTGCCGACCTGGGTCAAGCACGTGGGGGCAGACAACCTGACGGACGAGCAGATGGACGCCTTCACCGGCGCCACGCCGGCTGAGAGCGGCGTCCAGACCTTCACCTGGGACTTCACCGACCAGGCGGGAGCGCCGGTCGCCAAGGGGACCTACCGCTTCTATGTGGAAGCCACTTATAACGGCGCCAGCGTCGTGACGCACACCGGCACGGTCGCCTACGGCGCAGCCGCGGCGGACCTCCCGGTCGAGGTCTCCTACACCGCCGCCTCGGAAGACCGCAAGGGCATGATCTCCGAGGTCCGCGTCCGGAAAATGAAATAAAACCGGCGCACAATTGATAATCAGCGATTTACGAATTAACCTTCGGAGAAATCTCCGAAGGTTAATTCGTAAGTGATTGATTGTCAGATTCGCCGGTCAGGCCGGCGAATGACGGGAGGTCAGGCCGGTGAATGACAGCGTCAGGCCGGCGAATGACGGGACGCGGGGCCGGTGAATGACGGCGGCAGGTGCTACTCCCCGACGTGGAAGGCGACGCGGAGGTCTTCGACTTCCTTGTCGGTGATCGGGTGGAGCTTGCCGACCGGCGTGGCGAGGATCAGCGACTTGGCAGCGAACTCGGCGACTTCGAGGCGGTCGAAGGCGTTGATCAGGCTGTCAGAGGCCACGACCACGGAGTCGTTGGCGAGCATCGCGCACGGACGGTTCTTGAAGACCTCGGCAACCTTGCCCGGGTCGGTGACATGGGCGCCGAAGGGGAACTTCGGCACGTCCTGCAGGAAGATCCAGCTCTCCGGAATGGTGCGGACGTTGAACTCGGCATCCGTCGTGCAATAACCCATCAAGGACGGGCACTGCGTGAGGATGATCGCGTTGACCTTGGGGTTGCGGCGGTAGATCTCGTAGTGGAGCGCCGTGGCGTGGCTCGGGGTCTTGCCGGCTTCGGCCATGCCGTCCTTGATCTGGACGAGGTCCTCCTCGTCGATGTCCCAGCGCTGGATGCCCGGAGGCGTGATGAGGAAGTCGTTGCCGCGCCAGCGCATCGAGACCGTGCCGTAGGAGCTGCTCATCAGCTTCTGGTCGCAGGCACGGCGCACCATCCGCACGATCTCCGTGCGCAGGGCGCGCTCGTCGGACGGGTGCTCGACGTTCATGAAATGCTGGAAATCGCCGACCAGGTGGTTCTCATGGAAGAGGAGCTCCTCCTCGGTGAGGTAGTGCGGATTGCCCAGGGTCTTGGCATTGAGGATGGTGCGGGCGCAGAGTTCGAGGGTCTCGAAACGCTGGTAGGCGTCGGCGATGTCCTCGCCGCAGAGCACCACGCCGTGGTTCTCCATGATCACGGCCTTGTAGTCCGGATTCTTCTTGAACTCGCCGGCGATCTTCTCGCCCAGCGCGGCGCTGCCCGGCACGTCATAGGGAGCGAAACCGATGGGACCGCAGACGTTGCGGGCCTGCGGCAGGATGCTGGTGTCCGGAATCTGATGCACGATACTGAAGGTCACGAGTCCCGGGGGATGCGCGTGGATGACCGCGTGCATCTTGGGGCGGATCTTGTAGATCGCCTTGTGGAAGGGGTACTCGGAGGACGGGCGGTGCGGGCCGACGATGGTACCGTCCGCCTTGACGCACATGATGTCCTTGGCGGTCAGGGAGCCCTTGTCGATACCGGCCGGGGTGATCCACATGTCGCCGTTGTCGTCCATGATGGACAGGTTGCCGCCGGAGGTCGTCGTGAGACCGCTGCGGTAGATCCGGCCGATGATGAGCGCAAGCTGCTCCGCCGGATGCATCAGTTTCGTGTTGAGCTGTTTCATATCATCAAATTTTCCGGGTGCAAAGTTAACAATTATTGCAACAAGTTCTCCTTGAATTCGATCTCAATCACGTTGAGTTCGCTGTTGCGCTGCTGTCCGCCGACGCCGGCCTGCGCGTTCCGCTGGTCGGCCAGCTCCACGACCTGTCCGAAAGCGTCCTTCTCCTCGGACGCGGTCTTGAGCTTGAGCGTGATCTCGCGGGTCATCACCGGCTTGACGTTGATGTGGGCATAACCCAGGCTGCGCGGCAGCTCGCCTTCGTAGATCAGCGTGTCGCCGGCATACAGCTGGAGTGGATACCGGCGGTCCCGCCAGCCGGACATCTTGACGCAGACTTCGTCGATGGTCGCCATGCGGCCCAGCCGGTAGGTGATCCAGGCATTCTCGAGCGCACCTTCGCTCTTCCAGCCGGTCCGCTCGTTGTCGTCCCAGCTCGCCGCCACGTCCCCGGCATTGGAGCCGGCCTCGGCGCCGACGATCTCCACGTCAACGGTGCGGTCGATGTAGGACGGCGTCTGCGGGGTCTCCCCGCGGTCCAGCCGCGCGGCCAGGTGGTCGCCCGGGATGTAGGTCGACAGACCGCCCTTCGTCTCGAACGGGATGGTCTCCAGGGAGATGGAGGCGCCCTTCAGGCCTTCGGCACTCGCCGTGAGCGTGATCTTGCCGGCCGTCGTCGTGGAGCGGAGGATCGCGCGGTTCACGCCGCACTCCACCGGAAAGTCCTTGGCGAGGATGTAGTTGTCCGGTCCCTGCGCGATGCCGCCGCGCCACTCCGCCGGGCCCTGCAGGTCGTAATGGATCATGTCGTTCGCCAGCGGGCAGCGGCGGCCCTGTGCATCGACGACCTCGATCTGGACGAGGGCCACATCGGCCCCGTCGGCCTTCCAGCCGCTCGGGTTCTCCATTTTCGTCAGTTTCAGGGCTGCCGGGGCGCCGGCCGTCTCCAGGCTGTAGCGCGTCACTTCGCGACCACCGTTGTAACCAACAGCCTCCAGTTTGCCGGGAGCGAAAGCCACGTCCTTATAGGTGAAGAGGAACTGATACTGCTGCTCGGGAGCAGGAAGTTCCTTGCCATTCAGATAGAGTTTGACACTTTCAGTATTAGACACCACATAGACCGGCTTGACAGTCCCGGCGTCGTAATTCCAGTGACCTACAATGTAGATGTGCGGCTTCTCGATATCCACCCAGCCGTCCCACATCACCTGGTGGGCAAAATAGGTGTCCTTGGGGATGCGCAGCGGGTCGACGTTGCCGCTGCGGCGGTAGTTCTCCACGCCGCGGAAGTGCGTGTTGGAGTCGGAGAAGATGATCTTGACGCCGCCGCTGCTCACGCGCGAGCCCGTGCCCGGGCGCTCACGCCAGTAGTCGTACCAGCGCGCCACGTGCTCCACCACGAAGCGGTCCTGGTTGTGGTTGTAGGCCGCCGCTCCGCCGGGTACGTATTTGTTCTGGGAAGCAGACCACACCATGTTGTTGCCCTCGCCCTCTTTGTGATAAGGGTAGGACCAGTCGTCCCAGTATTTGCGGAGCGCCTCATCGCGGCAGTACTCCATGGCCCAGAATGGCGTATGGGCGCTCTTGTTGATGTAGAGCATCTCGCCGCCGTACTCCGACTCGCGGATGTCCAGCATCTCGCGCGAGCCGATCGCCCGGCCGCCGTAGAAGTCATACTGGTCGCGGATCTCGCGCATCTCCAGGAAATGCTCGCGGCTCACGCCCTTGTTGCCGATCTCATAATAGACGATGGAAGGGTTGTTGCGGTTGTAGATGATCGCATCCCGCATCAACTCCTTGCGCTGTTCCCACTGCGGGCCTTCGATATCACGCTCGGCGTCGCCCGCCTGCATGCTCATCATCAGGCCCACGCGGTCGCAGGACTCGATATCCTGCTTCCAGGGCGTCACGTGCATCCAGCGCACGGTGTTGGCGTTCTGCTCCACCATCAGGCCGTTGGAGTAGTCGCTCAACCAGGCCGGAACGCTCAGGCCGAGCGCCGGCCACTCATTGGAAGTCCGCTGCGCGAAGCCCTTCACCTGCAGCACGCGGTCGTTGATCCAGATCTTGCCTTCGGCAAAACGCGTCTTGCGGAAGCCGGTCCGCGTCGTCACCTCGTCCACGACCTTGCCGTCCACCTTGAGCGCAGTCTTCACGTCATACAGGTAACCGTAGCCCCAGCTCCAGAAATGCAGCCCCTCGACCAGCGCCTCGGCGCAGAGCGTCGCCGTCTCCCCCGCGGCGACCGTCACCGGCTCCGCCTCGAAGGTCTTGAGCGTCTTGCCGTCACGGTCCACCAGCGCCACGGCGTACACCGCCGTCTGCGGCAGGCCGCTCTCGTTGCGCACCTGCGACTCCGCATGCAGGACCGCGCTGCGATCCTTGACGCGGATCTCCTTCGCGTACACATACACGCCCGTCGTGCCCAGGTTGCTGTAGAGCGGCAGGGTCTGGTAGAACCGGTCCGTCACGTGCAGCCACACGTTCTTGGGCAAGCCGCCGTAGTTGGCGTTGAAATTGCGGTCGCTCCACTGGAACTTGACACCGCGCACGCGGTCGAGGTAGTCCCAGTTGTTGTCGATCCGCACGGCGATCACGTTGGCGCCGGTCTTCACATACGGCGTCAGGTCGAAACCGAACGCCATCACGCCGTTCTCATGGTAGCCCACGTTCTTGCCGTTGACATACACATCGATCCCCTGGCGGGCGCCTTCGAACTCGATAAAGACCTTCTTGCCCTTAACCTCCTTCGGGAGGACGAAATGCTTGCGGTACCACATCACCGTGTCGGTGAGGTCGTGGATGTCCAGTTTGAAGGCCTCATCCTCGTTGAAGGCATGCGGCAGCGTGACCTTCTGCCAGGCCTTGTCGTTGAAGCCCGTCTTCTGGGCTGCCGGGAAATCCCCCACCTTGAGGAGCCAGTCGGCGTTGAAATTGTACTTCTGCCGGGCGCCGCCGATCAGCGACAGTCCCATCAACAGGGTGCAGAAAAGGATCTTGACGGTTCTCATCGTAAATTATGCTCTTTGAATTCGATTTCAACAATACGCAGTTCGTTGCTGGGGGCATCGGCCCCGCGGGCCTTGAAGAGGTCCAGCTCGCCGGCCGCAGGCTCGACCAGCTCCACAATGCCGCTGAAGGCATCCTGCTCGGTCGCGGACCCCTTGAGCCGCAGGGTGAATTCGCGGGCCGTCACCGGACGGACCGGAATATGGATATAACCCAGGCTCTGCGGCGTGTCGCCGCTCCAGACCAGTTCGTCGCCGGCGTAGATCTCCAGCGGATAGGAACGCAGGCGCCAGCCGGTCAGCTTGAGGCAGACATCATCCACCGTGGCCATCCGGCCCAGCTGATAGGTAATCCAGCCCGTCGCCAGTTTGCCGTCGTTGGACCACTCGCTGAGCTCGTTGTCGTCCCAGCTCGCGCCGACCCTGTCGGCATTGGCCCCCGCCGTGGCGCTCACGATCTCCACATCGACCGCCCGGTCGACATATGAAGGCGTGCGCGGCGTCTCGCCGCGGTCCAGACGCGCCGCCAGGTGGTCGCCCTGCACATAGGTCGACAGGCCGCCCTGCACTTCGAACGGAAGGGTCTCCAGGCTGATGGCGTCGCCCTGCAGGCCGTCGGCGCTCGCCGTGAGCGTCACCTTGCCAGCCCGGGTCGTCGAGCGCAGGATCGCGCGGTTCACGCCGCACTCCACCGGGAAGTCCTTCGCCAAAATGTAATTGTCCGGTCCCTGCGCGATGCCGCCGCGCCACTCCGCGGGGCCCTGCAGGTCGTAATGGATCATGTCGTTCGCCAGCGGGCAGCGGCGCCCCTGCGCGTCCACCACCTCCACCTGCACCAGCGCCACGTCCGCCCCGTCGGCCCGCCAGCCGGCCGGGTCTTCCAGCTTCGTCAGCTTGAGCGCCACCGGCGCGCCGACCGTCTCGATGCTGTAACGTGCGACTTCGCGGTCGCCGTTGTAGCCGACCGCTTCCAGCTTGCCGGGGACATAGGGGACATCCTTATAGGTGAACAGGAAATGGTATTCCTGCTCCGGCGCCGGAAGCTCCCGGCCGTTCAGGAAGAGCTTGACCGTCTCTGTATTCGAGACCACATAGACGGGTTTGACCGTGCCGGGTTCATAGTTCCAGTGGCCCACGATATAGATGCGCGGGTTCTCGATGTCCACCCAGCCGTCCCACATCACCTGATGGGCGAAATAAGAATCCTTCGGGATACGCAGCGGGTCGGTCACACCGCTGACGCGGTAGGTCATCTCGCTGCGCCCGTGGGTGTTGGAATCGGAGAAGATGATCTTGACGCCGCCGCTGCTCACGCGCTTGCCCGTGCCCGGGCGCTCGCGCCAGTAGTCGTACCAGCGGCGGACGTGCTCCACGACAAATTCGTCCTGGTTGTGGTTGTAGGGAGCCGTATCCTGGCCCCGGCGCGCCATCTCCTCGTTGTAACCCACGCCTTCCTTGTGGAAGGGATAGGAGATCTCGTCCCAGTATTTGCGCAAGCCTTCGTCGCGGCAATACTCGGTGGCCCAGAACGGCGAATGCGCACTCTTGTTGATGTAGAGCATCTCGCCGCCGTACTCGGCCTCGCGAATGTCCAGCATCTCGCGCGAGCCGATCGCCCGGCCGCCGTAGAAGTCATACTGGTCACGGATCTCGCGCATCTCGAGCATGTGCTCGCGGCTGATGGATTCGTTGCCGCACTCGTAGTAGATGATCGAAGGGTTGTTGCGGTTGTAGATGATCGCGTCCCGCATCACAGCCTTGCGCTGCTCCCACTGCTCGCCCCGCACATCCTTCTCGGAGTCGCCGGCAGGCATGGCCTGCATCAGGCCCACGCGGTCACAGCTCTCCACATCCTGCTTCCAGGGTGTGATGTGCATCCAGCGCACCGTGTTCGCCCCGCCCTTGACCATCAGGTCGTTGGAATAATCGCTCAGCCAGGCGGGGACGCTCATGCCCAGCGCCGGCCATTCGTTGGACGTCCGCTGCGCAAACCCTTTCACCTGCAGCACACGGTCATTGATCCAGATCTTGCCTTCGGCGAAACGCGTCTTGCGGAAGCCAGTGCGTGTGGTGACTTCGTCCACCACCCGGCCGTCCACCTGGAGGCAAGTCTTGACATCGTAGAGGTAGCCGTAGCCCCAGCTCCAGAAATGCAGCCCTCCCACGGGCGCCTCGGCGCAGAGCGTCGCCGTCTCCCCCGCCGCCACGGTCACCGGCCCGCTCTCGAAGGTCTTGAGTACGGTCCCGTCGCGGTCTATCAGGGCTACGGCATAGACAGCCGTCTGCGGCTTGCCGGTCTCGTTGCGCACTTCAGATTCGGCGTGCAGCAGCGCGGTGCGCGCGGCCACGCGGATATCGGCCGCATAGACATACACGCCCGTCGTCCCGAGATTGGAATACAGCGGCAGCGTCTGGTAAAATTTGTCCGTCACGTGCAGCCAGACATTCTTCGGCAGGCCACCGTAGTTGGCGTTGAAGCTGGTGTGGTTCCACTGGAAACCGGTCCGGCTCTCACGGGCGACATAGCGCCAGTCGTTGTCGCAGCGGACCTCGATCACGTTCCGGCCCGGCCGCACATAGGGCGTCAGGTCGAAGCCGAAGGCCATCACGCCGTTCTCGCTGTAGCCGACCATCTTGCCGTTGACATAGACGTCGGCGCTCTGGCGGGCGCCTTCGAACTCGATGAAGACTTTCTTGCCCCGGGCCGAGGCCGGCAGGGTGAACTCTTTCTTATAGACAGGCTTGCCTGTGGCGAGGTTCCGGATATTGACGCGGAAGGCGTCATCCTCGTTGAATGCGTGAGGCAAGGTCACGGACTTGGTCTGTCCGTTCCAGGTCAGGGTCCACCCGCTGTTGAAATTGTATTTCTCGCGGGCGGAGGCGCCGAGGGCCAGCGCACACAGCAAGGCAACGGTTAAAAACGGTTTGGTTCTCATGGGGATTCGGTTTGCGTAAATATACGGATTTCTGCGCCCATAAACAAATCGGGGACGGCCCGAAGACCGTCCCCGAAAAACATTCATCAGATAACTGCTACCAGCCCGGATTCTGCGTAAGATTCTGGTTCTTCATGATCTCGGTCTGCGGGATCGGGAAGAGGTACATCTTCTCATTCCACTGGCGGGAGACGTTGACACGGTTGTACTTGAAACCGTCTCCGTCGGGCGTAATCTGCATCTCGACGATATTGGTGAAGTACTTGTCAGCCTCTTTCCAACGGCGGACATCCCAGAAGCGGTGGTTCTCGAAGGCAAGTTCGACCATACGCTCGTTCTTGTACTTCGTCCAGAACGCATCGTTGCTCATGCCCGTCTCGAAGGCCGGCATGCCCACGCGTTCGCGCGTCTTGCTGGCCAGCGTGGCGGCGGACTCGGCGAACTCGCCGCTCGTCGCATCCGCGCTGCCCAGGTACTGGAACACGGCCTCGGCATAGTCCAGGTAGATGCCGCCCATGCGGTACAGCACATACGTGTGGTAGTTCTGCTTCAGCTTGGAGTTCGCAGACAGGTCGATCTCACCGTGGAGGAGTTTCTTCAGGTAGTAGCCCGTGGTGGTCGCACCGGCCAGCGGCAAGCCGTTGGTCCCGCCGACATAGGTCTGCAGGAGAGGAGCGCCGCTGTAGGTCGGCCACTGGCTGCCGTTGGTCGCCACGGTCAGCGCCAGGCGCGGATCGCGGTTCGCATACGGATCGTTCGGGTCATAACCGCTGCCGGCTTCGTTGATGCCCTTGCCGTTGAGCATGTCGTAGGCATCCACCAGGTTCTGGGTCGGGCAGTTCGCGCCGACGATGTTGTCCACATCCGTCGTCGCAGCAGCCTTCTCGATACCGGCCGGGTAGTTGTAGGACTCCGCGTTGTTGTTGACACCGCTCACACGGCGGGCGAACACGATCTCCTTCGTGATGGCAGCCGTGGTGTAGTTCAGCGTGGACCAGGTGTCCTCATACTTGGCCGTCAGGCCTTTGCCGCGGGCGTCGCAGGCAGCCACCAGCTCTTTATAATAGGTAGCGGCATTGTGCCAGCGCTCCTTGTCATTGCCCGGGTTGAACAGCGGGCTTGCCCAGTACAGGGCCGCCTGGGCCTTGAGGGCCAGCACGGCCAGCTGGTCGGCGCGGCCGTCTTCGGCGGTGCCGATAGCCATGTCACCGAGGTCCGTATAGTCCTTGATGATCTTGTTCTGGATGTCGGTGCACTCCGAGATGATGAAGGAGAAGACCTCGTCCGAGGTGCTGCGGGAAATCGAGTTGATTTCCTCGACAGACATGCCTTCTTTCACCAGGGGGACCCCACCGTACTGGCGGGCCAGGTTGAAGTAGAAGTACGCACGCATGAACCGGACCTCATACTGGTAGTTCTGATACCGGAACATCTGCTGCGGGTAGTCCTTGTTGAGCTCCAGCTTGGCGAAATCCAGCCCCTGCATCTCCGACAGGAAGATGTTGCAGGTCGAGATACCTGCATACATGTTGGTCCACGTGGAGGACTTCGGGTTCGCCGGACTCCAGCCGCCGTTGTAGAAGGCCTCGATTCCGTTGCCCCGGACGCTGTACTCGCTCTCGTCGGAAGCGGAAGAGAGCATCGCGCCGCTGCTGTAATTACCGAAGTCGTATTCCATTGTGTTATAGATGTCGGTCAGGAAACCGCCGACATTCCCGAACGTCTCGGTAATATAGTCCCTGTCGTAGACGATGTACTCCTTGTAGTTCATCTGCTTCTGGCAGGCAGCCAGCAGAAGGACGGAAAGGGCGATAAGAAATATGTGTTTCTGTTTCATATCCGTACAGGTTTATCAGTTAAAAGGTCAGGCTGATGCCGGCCACGATGCTGCGGGACAGCTGTGCCGTGCCATAGGCCTCGGGATCGTCAACCGCCATGCTGTCGAAGCTGAACAGGTCGTTGCCGCGGCAGTACACCTTGGCGGCCTTGATGAAGGTCGTGCGCTCGAGCAGGCTCTCAGGCAGCTTGTAGTAAAGCTCGATGTTGCGGAGCTTCAGGAAGGAGCGGTCCTGCAGGAACACGGTGTTGTTGCGGTAGTTGTTGAGGTTGCTCTGGCTGCTCAGCGCCGGGAACAATGCATCCGGCGTGGACGGGGTCCAGCGGTTATCGTAGTAGTACTTGGAAATCGTGGTGTCGCCCACCAGCGGATAGTACATACTCTTGGTATTGAGGATGCCGCTGTAGGTCGAAGCGCCCTGGAAGAGGGCGTACACACCCAGGCCTCTCCACTCGGCTCCCAGATGGAAGTTGTAGTAGATCTCAGGGGAAGTACCGCCGTTGCCGATGGCCACGACGTCGTTCTCGTCGATCACGCCGTCATGGTTGACATCCTCGTACTTGATGTCACCGGGACGGACGACGGAGAAATTCTGGGTCGGGCTGGCTGCGATGTCTTCGGCATCCGCGAAGAAACCGATGGCGTTCAGGCCGTAGAGCTGGTCCACGCGGTTGCCCGTCTGGACCAGGTTCTCATACAGGCGCGGCTCTTCGAGCATGTCCACGATCTTGCTGCGGTTCAGGTTGAAATTCCCGCCGTAATCGAGGAAGAGATCGCCCAGCTTGGTGCTGTAGTTCAAACCGAGTTCGAAACCATGGCTGTCCACGACGCCGCCGTTCTCATACGGTGCGGTCATACCGACCACGGAAGAGTACTTACCTTCGGCGCTCACCCAGATGTTGCTGCGGCGCTGCCAGTAAGCATCGAACGTTGCGGTCAGGCCGTCAAACAGACGGGCGTCCACGCCGAAGTTGACCTTGAGCGCCTTCTCATGCGTAGGATTGATCGCCGCGATACGGCCGACATACGTACGGCTGAATTCCGTACCGTAACCGTTGTTGAACGGATAGCTGCCGCTACCGGTCGCATACTGCTGGACGTAGTAGTCCCAGGTGTTGCTGCCCGGCAGGTAATCGGCATTCAGGATACCGGCGGATGCGCGGAGCTTCAGGTAGTTCAGCACATCGGAGCCCTGGACGGAATCCATGTTCGAAATCACCCAACCCAGCGAGAGGGTCGGCGAGAACGCCCACTTCGTATTCGGAGCCAGGCGGCTCGATCCGCTCTCCATCAGGACCACATCCGCGAGGAACGTGTCCGCATAGTTATAGTGGCCCCACAGGCTGAGGTTGTGGCGGTAGATCGTACGGTTGGTGCCGTTGATGTCCTCGTAGTCAAAGTCGTATTTGAACTGCGTCTTGAAAGCACTCTCGCCTACCGCGAAGTCATACTTCAGGCCCGCATCCACATGCGCCCGGCGGCTGTAGGAGTTCGCACCGGAACCCGTGCCCATCGCGGAATCCGTACCGGCAGAGGTGGAGGTGTAGGTCGGCATGGCCGCGCCTTGCGCCCAGGTCGGGGTGTTCACATGATAGACATAGGTCTTGCTGTGGTTCTCGTACATGTTCACCACGTTGTCGTAGGACACGCGCAGGAATGCGCTCAGGCCCTCCGTCCAGGAGGACAGGTCCTGCTTGATCGTGATGTCGGAGAACAGCAGGCGGTTGTGGTTCTTGTAATAGGCTGCGCCACGCGTCTGGCCCACAGGGTTCACGGTGCCCGGCCAGGCAGCGTTGGCACTACCGGCCCAGATGGCTCCGGCGCCGCCGCGCGTCCACGTGAAGCCACCGTCCTGGATCGGGAAAGCGGCCGAAGGGACGCTATAGACCATGTCCCAGGGATCGATGTTGGAGCCCGGGCGGCTGTCTTCCATCAACATACCCAGCACGTTGATCCGCAGGTCCGTCGTCGGGGTCAGGTCGATGTCCATGTTCATGCGCATGTTGCCGCGCACATACTTGTCCTGCGTGCTGTAGCCTTCGTTCACCTCGGAGCCATTGATGAAGCCCTTGTCGGCGATCAGGTCCAGCATCGCAAAGTAACGCAGACGGCCCTGGCCGCCGCTGAACTCCATGTTAAAGTTGTTGGTCGAAGCCGTGTTCTTGAAGACCTCGTCCACCCAGTTCACACTCGGGTACAGCGCAGGATAGATGCCGCTGCGGAGCGCGTTGATCTCGGAGGAGTTGTACATCGGGGTCATACCGTCGTTGGCCCGGGCCTCGTTGATGGCCAGGCCATAGGTGTAACCGTCCACGAACTGCGGCTTGTTCACCAGCGAGTTGAACATATGGTCGTAGGTGAACTTCACCGACCGCGTGTTGTACTCACCCCGCTTGGTCGTCAGCAGGATCGCGCCGTTGATGCCCTTGTAGCCGTACAGGGCCGTCGCAGCAGCATCCTTGAGGATCGACACGCTCTCCACTTCCTCTGCGGAGACACTGGTAATCGGGCGCTCGATGCCATCCACCAGAATCAGCGGAGTCGAGTTGCCGTTCAGCGTCTGAAGTCCGCGCACGTAGAACGTCGGATTCATGTCGGAGACATTGCCCGCGCCCTGCAGGGAGATCAGACCCAGACCCTGACCCAGAATACTGTTGCCGATATTCTTGGTCGTCCGGTGCCCGAACTCATCCGCCGTGATGACGGAGATCGCCGCCGTGGACTCCTCCATCGTCAGCTCGGTCGCCGGAAGACCCGTCTCGACCGACCGCTTCTCGAACTTGTCGTCCTGTGCGGCCGCTGTCAGGCAGATCGCCGCCGACAGCGCAAGCACGAATGTATATTTCATTTTCATACTTTCTGATTTTTACAAGTTACAGGAAGTCTGCTACCAGCCCGGGTTCTGCTCGAGTCCGTATCCCTTGTTGATCTCAGTCAGCGGGAACGGGGTCAGGAACCACTTGCAGTCAAAACCTTCTTTCCACCACTTGCGGGAGAGAATGTCGATGGGGACACGCTCATAGTCGAAGTGGGAAGGCTCATACCAGTTGAACGTACCCTCTTCAGCTGCGGTGCGGTCGCCGTTGTACCACTGCGTCGTGACGCGGTTGCCGTTCTCGTCCAGACGGTAGATCAGCAGGCGGTGCAGCGTGGCCTCGAAGCGGTCGGAACGCTTGTAGCGGACCAGGTCCGTATAGCGGGAGTCATTGAGCGCCAGCTCGCAGGCACGCTCACGCAGGATCTCCTCCAGGAGGTTGTCCTTGTTGGAGAGCAGGTTCTTGTCCGGGTTGCACTCGACGATGCCGCCGAGGCCGACGCGGGCGCGTACGGCATCGATATACGAGACAGCTTCGGAAGCACTGCCACCGCTCTGGAGGATTGCCTCGGCGTAGGTCAGATACATCTCGCTCATGCAGAGCCAGACCCACTGCGGATACTTGCCGTTGAAGGCGTCACCCGCGACATACTTGAGGTTGCGGAAACCGGTCCCCCAGTGGTCATCCTGGTTGATCGGGTGCTGGAGGGCGGTGGTGCCACCGACCCAGGCCTCGTAGTTGGCGCCGCTGCGCTGGCCGTTGCCCCAGTTGATGGTCTGGAGGGCGCCGTTGACGCCGGCCGTCTCATACAGGCGCGGGTCGCGGACGTACTTGCGGTTCTGCAGCATCTGGGATCCGGCGACCTTGTCACCCTTGATGAACATGTTGTCCAGACCGTTGATCTCCACGTCCTGGCCGTTCACCTTGACCGTGAACGGGGTCTTCGCGGCAGCCTCGGTCTTGTCCCAGTCGAACGGCGTACCGTCGGCCCAAGGGAACATCTCCACATACTCCTCCGTCGGGCAGTAGCTCATACGGGGGTTGTTACGCAGGTTCATCCAGCCGTAGTCGTTGCCGCTGGCGTTGCGGTGGACACGGACACCCATCAGGACCTCGGGGCTGCTCTGGAGCAGGTAGGAGGAGCGGAAGGCATAAGCGTAGTCTTCCTGGGTCGTGCCGGCAGGCTCTACCAGATGGTAAGGGTTTCCTTCCGCGGCATTGCGGTCGAAGAAAGCCTTGCAGGCATCACGAACGGCCGTCCAGCGGCTGGCGTCATAGTTGCCGTACCACACCGGGCCGGAATCTTCCATCGTGTACTTGCCGTCGTAGTAAGGCTTGGTATCGTTGAACAGCGGGGAAGCGGCGAAGAGGAGGATCTTGGCCTTCAGCGCCATGGCGGCGCCGATCGTCCAGCGGCCCGTCTCGCTCGCGGCGTCGGTCGTGCCGGCGTAGCTGAACACGAGGTTGTTGTTCTTGATCACGGTATCCAGCAGGCCGACCATGAACTTCACGGTCTCGTCCACGCTGCCGCGCGGCAGGTTGTATTCGGCGTCAGCACCGGAGAATGTGCCCTCGATGATCGGCAGGCCGCCGTAGAAGCGGAAGGTCACGAAATAGGTGCTTGCCAGGATACAACGGACTTCGTCCTTCATCCGGGCCTTCTCGGCATCGGACAGGCCGGGTACACCGTCAATGTTCTCCAAGAGGATGTAGCAATGGCGGACGTTCTCCCACACGTACTCGTTGAGGTACGGGTAGATCGAGCCGTTGTTGTTGCTGTTGTAGGACGAGGTCATCGCCAGATCATAGTAGGAGGTCACGACGATCAAGCTCGCAAAGAAAGCATGATGCGTATCGGACAGGGCGTCCGGCGTTCCCTTCCAGTAGTTCAGGCACTGGGGCGGCGAGTTCGTGGAATTCGTCGGGAGCGCATAGTACATCTTGTTATAGATGGCAGACAGGAACTGCCGCGTGTATTCGGCGTTCGTAAACACCGTGTCCGCCGTGACCGTGCCACCCGGAGCCTTCTCAAGGAAAGCATTGCCCACCTTGAACGGATCCGTACAGGAATTGATGCTGAAGCAGAATCCTACTGCAGCAGCCATCGCAATAAGGGCTTTATATAGGTGTTTCATCTCTCTTAGAAGTTAAGTTTCAGACTGAGCGTCAGCGTCCGCGTCAGCGGATAGGTCGGCGAGTTCGATGCACGCGTCTCCGGGTCGCCCCAGATGTACGGTGTGAAGGTCAGCAGGTTGTAGCCGCTGAGCGCCACTTGTGCGCGGTCCAGGCCGATCGTGGAGAAGAATGGGAACTTGAAGTTGTAACCCACCATCACGGTCTTCAGACGCACGTAGTTGGCGTTCTTCTCATAGAGGGTGCAGTCCTGGTAGTTGTTGACGTTACCGTTGGACCAGGTAGCACGCGGATAATAGGCATCCTGGGAAGGATTGTTCGGGTCCCAGGTGTGGTCCACCTGATACTTGAGCAGACCGCCGGTCGTGTAGTCCGTACGGGACTCGAACGGGACGCGGAAGGAGTTGGAAATCATACGGGACACGCCGAAGGCGCCGGTCCACTGCATGTTGAAATCCCAGTTCTTCCAGCTGAAGCCTCCGTTGAGACCCACCACGTACATCGGATCGTCGGTAAAGCCTAGGTCGCGGGTCTTGTCGTTCGCATCGATGTAGCCGTTGCCGTCAAGGTCCACAAACACGGCGTCACCGTCCTTGAGGTTGACCAGCTGGGTCGGGAACGGCTTGCCGAAGGTCTCCTGGTAGAGGCGCGGCGTGTCGGCGTCGTAGTAGCGGAAGAACTGGTACTGGCTGCGGGCGCCGATACGGTGGCCCTTCTCGTACTGGTACTCATTATTATAAGGAGCTTCCTTGCGCTCGATGATCTTGTTCTGGTTGTAGGACAGGTTCATGTTCAGGTTGTAGCGGAAGTCGGAGCCGATCCGGTCGTTCCACTTCAACTGCACTTCCCAGCCCCAACTGTCCACCTTGCCCAGGTTGGCGTAAGGCACCGTGAAGCCGATCACCTTCGGGGCCGTCTGGTCCTGCAGGAGGATGTCCCAGCGGTGCTCCATGTAGTAGTCGAAGGAGGCGCTCAGGCGGTTGTCCAGGAAGTTCATGTCCACGCCGTAGTCCTGCTTGAGAGCCTTTTCCCAGGACACGTTCGGGTTGTTGCGGGAGCTCTCCATGGCACCGTTGTGGGCGGTGGAGTTCTCGATACCGAAGTTGTAGGCCCAACCGGAACGGGTTGCATAGGAAGAACTGTTGACCGTGTACGGGTCAGCCAGATACATGAAGCGGGAACCACCGATCTTGTCGTTACCGACCAGACCGACGGAGGCACGGAATTTCAGGAAGTTGATCACGCCCTTCAGCGGACGGAAGAACGGCTCGTCGCTCACCACCCAGCCGATGGAACCGGCCGGGAACAGGCCGAAGCGGCGGTCGGGGTGGAAGTTCTCGGAACCGTTGTAGCCCACGTTGAACTCCGCCAGGTAGCGCTTCTTGTAGTCATAGGTCACACGGCCGACCAGGCCGATGTAGCCGCGCGGGATATCCGAATAGGAGCTCGGATAGTATTCCTTGCTCTGGTTGTAGAGCACCAGGGCGCCCACGCTGTGGTCGCCGAAAGTGCGGCCGTAGTTGAGCGATGCCTCCGCGTACCAGTTACGGCTGCGGCCGATGCCCTTCGAGTAACTCAGCGGGCTGTCCTGGCCGCTCACGCGGTACTTCAACGAGCCATCATCCTGAATGACAGGAGAGTATGTCGCAATGCTGTGCGAGCCGGTATAGGAGATGGTGAAGTTCGAGTTGTAGGAGCCCTTGATCTTGAAGTTGAGGCCCGGGGTGATGAACTTCAGGTCCTGGTTCAGGGTGAGGTCCATCTGCAGGCGGTTATTGCCGCTGGAGATGAAACCCGGCTGATAGGTCAGGTATTCCAACGGGTTGTCGTTCATGACAAACGGCAGCTGCACGCCGTCCGTGTAGTCGTTGGTCGTCACGACATATTTGCCATCAACGAGACCCGGAGAAGCGAAAGGATTCGCGTAGTACACCTTCATGAGCATACCCGAAGAACCCTGGCCGGTACGCGGCGCATCCTGGCGGGATACGTTGCCCGAGATGTCGAAGGAAATCTTCGTCGTCTTCGTCACGTCGATGTCCAGGTTCGAGCGGTAGTTGAAACGCTTGTACTGGTAGCCAAAGTGGTAGTCGCGGTCGAATTCGTTGAACAGACCGTCCTGCGTCGCAAGACCCACGGACACGAAGTACTTCACTCGCTCCGCGCCACCCGAGATGCTCACGCTATGGTTGGACTGCATCGTCTGCTTCTTCATGATGTAGTCCGTCCACTGCATGCTCGGGAAACGGATCGGATCTTCGCCAGTACGGAATTTCTCGATCACGGCATCGGAGAACACGGGATTGGCACCGTCGTTGGCACGCATCTGGTTGTAGAACAACGCATATTCCAGCGAACTTGCCTGCTCGACCAGCTTGGTCGGCATCTGCAGCGACACGCTCGTGTTCACGTTGATCCGGGGCTTGCCCTGAGAACCGCGCTTCGTCGTGATCAGCAGGACGCCGTTCGCTCCGCGCACACCGAACACGGCCGTCGCGGAAGCATCCTTCAACACCGTGATGCTCTCGATGTCTTCCGGGTTCAGGTCCGACATCGGACGCTCCACGCCGTCCACCTGGATCAGCGGGGAGGAGTCCGTCCACGTACCTTTACCACGGACGAACACCGTCGCCGCATCGGCGCCCGGTTCACCGGAGTACTGGACCGTGGTCACACCGGACAGCTGGCCCGCAAGCACGTTGTTCACGGACGTGACCGGCGTGCGGACCAGGTCTTCTGACTTCACGCTCGACAGAGCGCCCGTCACCGTGACCCTGGTCTGTCTACCATAGGCGACGATCTCGACTCCTTCCAGTGATTCGGCATCTTCCTCCAGCACAAGGTTGTACGTCCGCCGCTGGTCCACGGTGAACTCCATCTCCTTGTAGCCGATGCAGGATACCGTAACCACCGCGCCGGCAGGTACGTTCAACGTGAACTTGCCGTCGATGTCGGTGACCGTACCATTGCGCATGTTGCCATTCTGGTACAGGCCGGCGCCAATGACAGGTTCTCCATTGGCATCCTTCACCGTTCCAGAAATGCTCTGCTGCGCCATCGCGCAGAGGCTCGTCAATAGGAATAATCCTATCGCGAGTGCGTTCTTGAAATGGGTTTTGGTAATCATCGGTTAAATTATAGTGGTTAATAAAAAGGGTCGTCCATTTTTAAATATTTTGCCCTGTATAGCAAATAAAAATATAAATTATTTTTATTTGATGTCCATACCTCGCCGACGATTTGAAGAATTTTTATACCATTGATTTTCAGTCCGTACTGCGCGCTTCTATAGTATTTTATCTCATATATCACGGAAATGAAACGTATATTTAAATAAGTGTTGCTAATATATAAATTGACCGAATCTGGTCCCATGGACCCGATTCGGTCACGCCATGCACGAAAAAAGGGTGGCCGGTCACGCGACCGGCCACCCTTCCAATAAGGTGCTCGCGATGCTCAAGAGAGCATCAGGCTGCTGCTACCAGCCCGGATTCTGCTCGAGATTCGGATTCTTCATCCGCTCAGTCTGCGGGATCGGGAACAGGTACATCTTGTCATCCCACTGGCGGCTCACGGTCTTGCGGGTGTACTTGAAGCCGTCACCGTCCGGGGTGATCTCCATCTCCACGATATTCTTGAAGTACTTGTCGGCCTCCTTCCAGCGACGGACATCCCAGAAGCGATGGTTTTCGAACGCAAGCTCGACCATACGCTCATTCTTGTACTTCTCCCAGAACTTGTCGTTGCTCATGCCGCTCTCGAACGCAGGCATGCCGGCACGCACGCGCGTCCTGCTGGCGAGCGCCGCAGCGGACTCCGGGAACTCGGAGCTCGTCGCATCCGCGCTGCCCAGGTAGCGGAACACCGCCTCGGCGTAGTCCAGGTAGATGCCGCCCATGCGGAACAGCACATACGTATGGTAGCTGTTCTTGTATCGGCTGGTGGAACGCAGGTCGATCGTGCCGTTGAGGAGTTTCTTCAGATAGTACCCGGTCGTCGTGGCGCCGAGGAGCGGCTGGCCATTGGCTCCGCCGACATAGGTCTGGAGCATCGGGGCGCCGCTGTAGCTCGGCCACTGGCTTCCGTTGGTCGCCACGGTCAGCGCCAGGCGCGGATCGCGGTTCGCATACGGGTTGGCGGGATCATAGCCGCTGTCCGCATCGTCGATGGACTTGCCGTTGAGCATGTCGTAGGCATCCACCAGGTTCTGCGTCGGGCAGTTCGCGCCGACAATGTTGTCCACGTCGGTGATGGAGGTCGCCTTCTCGATGCCGGCCGGATAGTTGTAGGACTCGGCCTGGTTGTTGGCGCTGGTCCGGCGGGCGAAGATGATCTCCTGCACGATGGCCGGGGTCGTATAGTTCAGGTAAGACCAGATGTCATCATACTTCGGCGTGAGCTTCTTCCCGCGGGCGTCGCAGGCGGCCACCAGCTCTTTATAATAGGTGGCGGCATTGTGCCAGCGCTCCTTGTCGTTGTTCGGGTTGAACAGCGGGCTTGCCCAGTACAGGGCCGCCTTGGCCTTGAGGGCCAGCACGGTCAGCTGGTCGGCACGGCCGGTCTCGGCGGAGCTCAGGGCATTGTCGCCCAGGTCCGTGTGGTCCTTGATGATCTTGTCCTGGATGTCGGCGCACTCCGAAATGATGAAGGAGAACACCTCGTCCGAAGAAGAACGGCTCAGGGAATTGACTTCGTCCAGCGACATCTCCGGCGTCACCATCGGCACGCCGCCGTACTGCCGAACCAGATTGAAGTAGAAGAACGCGCGCATGAAGCGGGCATCATACTGGTAGTTCTTGTACCGGTACATCTGCTGGGGATAATCCTTGTTGAGCTTCAGCTCATCGAAGGTCAGCCCCTGCATCTCCGACAGGACCAGGTTGCAGGTAGCGATACCCTTGTACATGTTGGTCCAGGTAGCGGACTTGGGATTTGCCGGACTCCAGCCACCGTTGTAGAAATCTTCGATATCGTTGCCGCGCACGCTGTACTCGCTCTCGTCGGAGGCGGAAGCCAGCATCGCACCGCTGCTGTAGTTACCGAAGTCGTACTCCATCACGTTGTAGGCATTGGTCATGAAACCACCTACATTCTCGAAAGTCTGCGTAACGTAGTCCTTATCGTAGATGGCGTATTCCTTGTAATTCATCTGCTTGGTGCAGCCTAACAGGAACAACGCAGCGACGGTGAGGAGCAGAAATATGCTTTTGTGTTTCATATCCATACTGTGTTATTCAGTTAAAAGGTCAGGGACACGCCGGCCACGATGCTGCGGAACAGCTGCGCCGTGCCATAGGCCTCAGGATCGCTGACTGCCAGGTGGTCGAAGCTGAACAGGTCGTTGCCGCGGGCATAGATCTTCGCGCCCTTGATGAAGCGGGTCCGCTCCAGCAGGTTACCGGGAAGATTGTAGTAGAGCTCGACGTTGCGAAGTTTCAGGAACGAGCGGTCCGCCAGGAACACGGTGTTGTTCTGGTAGTTGTTCGGGCTGCCGTTCTCGCTGGTCAGGCGCGGGAACTTCGCATTCTGGTTGGACGGAGTCCAGCGGTTGTCATAGTAGTACTGCGACAGGCTTGTGTAGCCCATGAGCGGCTGGTACATCGCCTTGGTATTGAGCATCGCACTATAGCTTGCGGCGCCCTGGAACAAGGCATAGAAGCCGAGGCCCTTCCATTCGACACCCAGATGGAAATTGTAGAAGATTTCCGGAGCCGTGGCGCTGTAGCCGATCGCGACAAGGTCGTTCTCGTTGATCACACCGTCCTTGTTGACATCCTCATACTTGATGTCGCCGGGGCGGACGGTGGAGAATGCCTGGGCCGGGCTGGCTGCAATGTCAGCCTCATCCTTGAAGAAGCCGACGGCCTTCAGGCCGTAGAGCTGGCCCACGCGGTCGCCCGTCTGGACCAGGTTGTCATACAGACGCGGCTCTTCGAGCATCTCCACGATCTTGCTGCGGTTCAGGTTGAAATTCCCGCCGTAGTCGAGGATCACATCGCCGAGCTTGGTGTTGTAGTTCAGGCCGAGTTCGAAGCCGTAGCTGTCCACGATACCGGCATTCTCATAAGGGAGTGTCTTGCCGATGACATTCGTGTACTTGCCGGCCGTGCTCACCCAGATGTTGCTGCGGCGCTGCCAGTAGGCATCGAAGGTCGCGGTCAGGCCTCCGAACAGGCGGCTGTCAATACCGAAGTTGAGTTTGGCCGCCCGCTCGTTGGAGGGATTCAGCGTAACCAGCTGACCCAGGCCCGTGGAGCTGATCTCAGAGGTGTAGGAACTGGTCATCGGATAACCCGAACCGCCGGTGGTGTAGGCCTGCACGTAGTAGTTCCAGACATTGCTGCCGGGCAGGTAGTCCGCATGGATGATACCGGCGGAAGCACGCAGTTTCAGGTAGTCCACCCAATCGGAACCGCGCAGGAAATCCTCGTTGGAAGGGACCCACGCAAGCGAGAGGGTCGGCGAGAAATTCCATTTCGTACCCGGAGCGAGACGGCTGGAACCGTTCTCCATCAGGACCAGATCGGCGAGGAACTTGCCACCATAGGAATAGTGGCCCCACAGGCCGATGCTGTGGCGGTAGATCGACTGGTTGGTGCCGTTGGCGTCACGATAGTCGAAATCATAGCGCAGCTGGGTCTTGAAGTTGTGCTCCCCGAAGGCGAAGTCGTAGTTCACCCCGGCATCCACATGTGCACGACGTGCATATGAATTACATCCTGCACCCGTGCCCATGGCAGAATCAGTACCCGCGGAAACCGTCCGGTAGGTCGGTTCGGAAGCACCGTCCGGCCAGCTCGGCGTCGTGTAATGATAGACATAGGTCTTGCTGTGGTTCTCATACATGTTCGCCACGTTGTCATATGCTGCGCGGACATAGGCCGACAGGCCTTCTGCCCAGTCAGACAGGTCCTGCCTGATAGTCAGGTCCGTGAACAGCAGGCGGTTGTGATTCTTGTAGTAGGCCGCGCCGCGGGTCTGGGCGACCGGGTTGGACGTGCCCGGCCATGCGGTGTTGCCGCTGCCGGCCCAGATGCCGTCGGCATCACGGACAGGGAAGGCCGAGGACGGGATCGTATAAACCATGTTCCAGGGATCGATGTTCGAACCCGGACGGCTGTCCTCCATCAACATGCCGAGCAGGTTGAGCCGGAGGTCCGTGGTCGGGGTCAGGTCGATATCCATGTTCAGGCGGAGGTTGCCGCGGGAATACTTGTCCTGCGTGCTGTAACCCTCATTCACTTCGGAGCCGTTGATGAAGCCCTTGTCGGAAATGAGGTTCAGCATCGCGAAGTAGCGGAAACGGCCCTGGCCGCCGCTGAACTCCAGGTTGAAGTTGTTGGTCGAAGCGGTATTCCTGAATACCTCGTCCGCCCAGTTCACGTTCGGATACAACGCAGGATACTGTCCGCTCCTGAACGCAGCCAGTTCATTGGCGCCGTACTGGGCGGCATAGCCGTCGTTGTCACGGGCCTCGTTGGTCGCGAGGGCATAGGTATAACCGTCCACGAACTGCGGCTTGTTGAGCAGCGAGTTGAACATGTGGTCGTAGGTGAATTTCACCTTGCGGGTATTGTACTCTCCCCGCTTGGTCGTCAGCAGGATCGCGCCGTTGATGCCTTTGTAGCCGTACAGCGCGACAGCTGCAGCATCCTTGAGGATTGAGACGCTCTCCACTTCCTCCGCAGATACGCTCGCGATGTCACGCTCGATGCCGTCCACCAGGATCAGCGGAGCGGTGTTGCCGTTCAGCGTCTGGAGACCGCGTACATAGAAGGTCGGATTCATGTCGGAGACATTGCCCGCGCCCTGCAGGGAGATCAGGCCCAGGCCCTGACCCAGGATACTGTTGCCAATATTCTTGGTCTTGCGGTGCCCGATCTGGTCCGCCGTGATGACGGAGATCGCCGCCGTGGACTCCTCCATCGTCAGTTCGGTCCCCGGCTGGCCGGTCTCGGCCATCCGCTTCTCGAACTTGTCGTCCTGTGCGGCCGCCGTCAGGCAGAAGGCTGCCGACAGCACTAGTACGATTGTATATTTCATTTTCATACTTTCTGGTTTTTACAAGTTACAGGAAGTCTGCTACCAGCCCGGGTTCTGGGTAAGGCCATAACCCTTGTTCACCTCCGTGAGCGGGAACGGCGTCAGATACCACTTCGGATCGTAACCCTGGGTCCACCAGACGCGCGGCAGGTTCGTGATCGGCGCACGCTCATACTCGAAATGGGAAGGTTCGTACCAGTTGAACGTTCCTTCTTTCGCAGATTTACGGTCACCGTTGTACCACTGGGTCTCGACGCGCTTGCCGTTCTCGTCCAGACGGTAGATCAGCAGGCGGTGCAGCGGCAGTTCGAAGCGGTCGGCACGCTTGTAGCGGATCAGGTCGAAATAACGGGAATCGTTGAAGTCCAGTTCGCAGGCACGCTCGCGGAGGATCTCCTCCAGCAGGGCGTTCTTGTCCGTCAGGAGGTTCTTGTCCGGGTTGCACTCCACCAGGCCCTTCAGGCCCACGCGGGCACGCACCATGTCGACATACTTAACCGCCTCGGCGAGGTCGCCGCCGGTCTGCAGGATGGCCTCGGCGTAACCCAGGTAGAACTCACTCATGCAGAGCCAGACCCACTGCTTGTACTGGCTCTTGAAGGCCGCACCGGACCAGTAGCGCAGGTGACGGTAGCCCGTACCGTAGTGGTCGCTCTGCGTGATCGGGACCTGCTTGGCTTCCGTACCGCCGACCCAGGTCTCATAGTTGGCGCCGCTGCGCTGGCCGTTGCCCCAGTTGATGGTCTGGAGCTGGCCGTTCACGGCCACGGTCTCGTACAGACGCGGGTCACGCACATACTTGCGGTTCTGCAGCATCTGGGATCCGGCAACCTTCTCACCCTTGATGAACATGTTGTCCAGACCGTCGATCTCGACTTCCTCTCCGTTCACGGTCACGTTGAAAGGCTTCGTGGAAGCCGCTTCGGTCTCGTCCCAGTCGAACGGACGTCCGTCCGCCCACGGGAACATCTCCACATACTCCTGCGTCGGGCAGTAGCTCATACGGGGGTTGTTGATGAGGTTCGTCCAGGCATATCCGTTGCCGCCGGTCGTCGTGACCACACGGTGGCTGTGGATAACCTCCGGGCTTCCCTGCAGCAGATAAGAGGAACGGAACGCGTAGGCGTAATCCTCCTGGGTATTGCCGGCCGGCTCCACCAAATGGTAAGGGTTGCCGGCGGCGGCGTTGCGGGAGATAAATTCCTCGCATGCGTTGCGGAAAGCCGTCCAACGGCCGGCGTCATAGTTGCCGTACCAGACGGGACCGGAGTCCTCCATCGTGTACTTGCCGTCGTAATAAGGCTTGGTATCGTTGAAGAGCGGGGAAGCGGCGAACTGCAGGATCTTGCACTTCAGGGCCAGGGCACCGGCAATCGTCCAGCGGCCGGTCTTCTCCTGCGCATCCGAACCGGTGTAGTTCCAGGCCAGGTGGTTGCCCTTGATCACGGTATCCAGCAGGTCCACCATGAACTTGACCGTCTCGTCCACGCTGGCGCGCGGCAGGTCATATTCCGGCTCCGAACCGAGGTAGGTCTGCTTGACAAGCGGGAGGCCGCCGTAGAAACGGAAGGTGATAAAGTAGGTCGATGCGAGCAGGCAGCGCGCCTCGTCCTTCATGTGCTCTTTCTCGGCGTCGCTCAGGCCCGGGACATCGTCGATGTGCTCCATCAGGATGTAGCAGTTGCGCACATTCTCCCAGATGTACTCGTTGAGGTACGGGTAGATCGAGCCGTTGTTGTTGCTGTTGTAAGAAGACGTCATCGCACCCGTGTAGTACGAGCTGTTGACGATGGTGTTCGCAAAGAAGAACTGGTGCGTATCGGACAGGGCGTCCGGGACACCCTTCCAGTAGTTCAGGCACTGGGGCGGCGAGTTCGTGGAGCTCGTCGGGAGGGCGTAATACTGACGCCGGTAGATGTATGAAAGGAACTGGCGGGTGTATTCGGCATTCGTGAACACCGTATCCGCCGTGACCGTGCCACCCGGAGCCTTCTCAAGGAAAGCGTTGCCCACCTTGAGCGGATCCGTACAGGAATTGATGCTGAAGCAGAATCCTACTGCAGCAGCCATCGCAATAAGGGCTTTATATAGGTGTTTCATCTCTCTTAGAAGTTAAGTCTCAGACTGAGCGTTACAGTACGGGTCAGCGGGTAGGTCGGCGAGGAGGATGCCCGGGACTCAGGATCACCCCAGATGTACGGGGTAATGGTGAAGAGGTTGTAGGCGCTGAGCGCAACCTGGGAATTCTTGATGCCGAGCTTGGAGAAGAACGGAGCCTGGAAATTGTATCCGACCATGACGGTCTTCAGACGCACGTATGCAGCGTTTTTCTCGTACAGGGTACAGTCCTGATAGTTGTTGACAGTACCGTTGGTCCAGGTCGCACGCGGATACTCAGCATCCTGGGAAGGATGTTCCGGATCCCAGGTGTGATCCACGTGATACTGGAGCAGACCGCCCGTGTTGTAGTCCGTACGGGACATGAACGGGATACGGAAAGCATCGGAGATCATACGGGACACGCCGAAAGCGCCGGTCCACTGCATGTTGAAGGTCCACTTCTTCCAGTTGAAGCCGCCGTTGAATCCGAGCACATAACGCGGATCGTCGGTGAAGCCCAGTTCGCGGGTCTTGTCGTTGGCGTCGATGTAGCCGTTGCCGTCGAGGTCCACGAACACGGCGTCACCGTCCTTGAGTTCGACCAGCTGCTGCGGGAACGGCTTGCCGAAGGTCTCCTGGTAGAGACGCGGCGTGTCGGCGTCGTAGTAGCGGAAGAACTGGTACTGGCTGCGGGCACCGATACGGTGACCCTTCTGGTACTGGTACTCGTTGTTGAGCGGGGCCTCTTTGCGCTCGATGATCTTGTTCTGATTGTAGGACAGGTTCAGGTTCATGTTGTAGCGGAAGTCGGAGCCGATCCGGTCGTTCCACTTCAACTGAACTTCCCAGCCCCAGCTGTCCACCTTGCCCATGTTGGCGTAAGGGACATTGAAGCCGATCACCTTCGGAGCCGTCTGGTCCTGCAGGAGGATGTCCCAGCGGTGCTCCATGTAGTAGTCGAAGGAGGCGCTCAGACGGTTATCCAGGAAGTTCATATCCACGCCGTAGTCCTGCTTGAAGGCCTTCTCCCAGGTCACGTTCGGGTTGTTGTGGCCGGATTCGAAGGCGCCGGAATACCAGCTGGAGTTCTCGATACCGAAGTTGGCGCCGGTCGAATTGACCGTGTACGGGTCAGCGAGGTACATAAAGCGGGAACCACCGATCTTGTCGTTACCGACCAGACCCCAGGAAGCACGGAACTTCAGGAAGTTGACCACGCTCTTGAGCGGACGGAAGAACGACTCGTCACTGACGACCCAGCCCAGGGAACCGGCCGGGAAGAAACCGAAGCGGCGGTCGGGGTGGAAGTTCTCGGAGCCGTTGTAGCCCACGTTGAACTCCGCCAGATAGCGCTTCTTATAGTCATAGGTCACACGGCCGACCAGTCCCACGTAACCGCTCGGGATATCCGAATAGGAACCGGGATAGTAGGTCTTGCGCTGGTTGTAAAGCAGAAGGCCGCCGACGCTGTGGTCGCCGAAACTGCGGTTGTAGTTGAGGGAGGCCTCCGCATACCAGTTACGGCTGCGGCCCAGGCTCTTGGAATAGGTGATCGGCGAATCCTGGCCGCTCTTGCGGTAAAGCAGCGAGCCGTCTTCCTGGATCACCGGGTTATATGTGGCCGTACTACGGGCGCCGGTATAAGATATGGAGAAGTTGCTGTTGTAGGAACCCTTGATCTTGAAGTTGAGACCCGGGGTGATGAACTTCAGGTCCTGGTTCAGCGTGAGGTCCATCTGCAGCGTGTTGTTGCCGGACGTGATGAAACCACCGCCGTTGGCCACGACATACTCAAGACCGTTGCCGCCCACGAACGGGAGCTGCACGCCATCGGTATAATCATCGGTCGTCACGACATACTTGCCGTCCACGAGACCGGGGCTGGAGAACGGGGTGGAATAATACACGTTCATCAACATACCCGAAGATCCCTGGCCGGTGCGCGGATGGTCCTGACGGGACACCGTGCCGGCGATATCGAACGAAATCTTCGTCGTCTTCGTCACGTCAAGGTCCAGGTTCGAACGGAAGTTGAAGCGCTGGTACTGATAGCCGAAGTGGTAGTCGCGGTCGAACTCGTTGAACTGGCCGTCCTGCGTCGCCAGACCGGCGGAAACGAAGTACTTCACGCGCTCTGCGCCACCGGAGATGCTGATGCTGTGGTTGCTCTGCATGTTGGCTTTTCGCATGATGTAGTCCGTCCACTTCATGTCCGGGAAACGGATCGGGTCGGAGTGCGTGCGGAACTTCTCGATCACGGCATCGGAGAACATCGGCTCCTGGCCGTCATTCGCGCGCATCTTGTTGTAGAACAGGGCATAATCATACGATCCTGCCTGCTCGACCAGTTTGGTCGGCATCTGCAGCGACACGCTCGTGTTCACGTTGATCCGGGGCTTGCCGGCGGCGCCGCGCTTGGTCGTGATCAGCAGGACGCCGTTCGCACCGCGCACACCGAACACAGCCGTCGCGGAGGCATCCTTCAGAACGGTGATGCTCTCGATGTCCTCCGGGTTCAGGTCCGACATCGAACGCTCCACGCCGTCCACCTGGATCAGCGGGGAGGAGTCCGTCCAGGTACCCTGGCCGCGGACGAACACCGTAGCGGCGTCGGATCCCGGCTCACCGGACCACTGGACCGTGGTCACACCGGACAGCTGACCTGCCAGGATGTTGTTCACGGACGTGACCGGCGTGCGGACCAGATCCTCCGACTTCACGCTCGACAGAGCGCCCGTCACCGTGACCCTGGTCTGTTTACCATAGGCGACGATCTCGACACCTTCGAGGGCTTCCGTATCCTCCTGGAGTACAAGGTTGTAGGTCCGCCGCTGGTCCACGGTGAACTCCATGTCCTTGTAGCCGATGCAGGAGACGGTGACCACTGCGCCGGCAGGTACGTTCAGCGTGAACTTACCGTCGATGTCGGTGACCGTACCATTGCGCATGTTGCCATTCTGGTAGATGCCGGCGCCAATGACGGGTTCGCCACTGGAATCCTTCACCGTTCCAGAAATGCTCTGCTGCGCCATCGCGCAGAGGCTCGTCAACAGGAATAATCCTATCGCGAGTGCGTTTTTGAAATGGATTTTGGTAATCATCGGTTAAAATTAGTGGTTAATAAATAGTAACAAACACAAATCTAATAATAATAACCGAGAATTACACATTTATTTTAAGAAATGAACGATTTGTTTATGATTTTGCATGATTTATGTCCCGTCTTTCCCGCGGAAAGACAGTCCATACAAAAACCCTCAAAAAGGATGGATTAGTCCTTGATAATCAGATCAGTAAGCTCGTCGGGCGAGACCCCGTCGAAATAGCGCCCGGTATCTTCCGCCGCGAGCGTCGCGAGCAGCGTCTGCCGGTCGAAGCGGAGTCCGTGGAGGCGCTCCGCAAGCCGCTCCGCGGGCAGCCCGCCCAGGAAATCGCCGCCGAAGGCGAGGTCCGTGACACAGCCGTGGTCGAGGCTGAGCCGGACCTCGACCGTGCCGCACGCCAGGCGTGCGCTGCGGACGATGTCCGCCTGCCGGGACCGGCCGTAGATCCAGTCCCAGGTCGAGAACTTCCCATCGGAGATCCGCTGCACCGCGGCGCGGCGCTCCTCCCCGAAGGGGAGTTCGCCGTCTCCCCCGGCGAGGATCTCCTGCAGGGCCGCCTGCAAGCCGTCGAGCGAAGAGAACTGCGGCAGGAAGTCCTTGAGATTGGCCACGCGGCTGCGCACGGACGCGATGCCCTTGGCCTCCAGCTTGGAGCCGGGCACGTCCAGCACGCGCGTGAGCGTGTCCAGATCCACGTCGTACATCAGGGTCCCGTGGACGATCTCCCGTTCGTGCCAGACCCGCCGGGCATAGCCCGAGACCTTGCGGCCGTCCACGTAGATGTCGTTGCGCCCGGTGAGCTCCGCCGGCACGCCCAGGGCGCGGAGCGCCTCAACGACCGGCCGGGGCGTGGCTTCCCGGCCGACGATGGTGTAATTGAGGTTCTGGAGGTCGTGGTAGACGGCGCCGCCGCCGGTCACGCGGCGCGCCAGGCGGATGCCATGTTCCTCCAGGTAGGCGAGGTTGACCTCGCTGTAGGCGTTCTGGTTGAGCCCGATGATGACGCTCGGGCGGTTGCGCCACAGATAGAAAAAAGGGTCGTTCGACGGATACTGCTCCAGGCAGTACTCGTCGAACGACATATTGTACCAGGGGTCGGTCGAAGGGTTCTTCAGAAACCGCATACGATGGCCCCTCCGATTACATCTCGTTGCCGACCTTGCGGGCGCGCTCCGGCTTGTCGAGGTTGATGCCGTCGGAGGTCGCCACCTCCACGAGGATGTTCCAGCCTGCGCAGAGATAGACATACGGCTGCATCACGCCTGCATCCGGGACGATGATCGTGCGCTCGAACGGGGTGGCCTTGGTGTCGATGGCCACGACGTGCACGCCGGCGCCCTTGAAGACGGTGAGGAACTTCTCGTACTCGGACTCGATCGGGTTCACGAGGAACACGATGTCGCCTTCCTGCATCACTTCCTCGATGCCGTGGACGGCGTAGGTACCCTCCAGGAAGTCGCTCTTGCGGCGGGTGATCTCGTTGGTCTTGAGGGTGAGCTCCTCAGCCACGCCGTCATTGTAGCCGCTGAAGTAGATGGTGTGGGCACCCTTGACCCACTCCACGACCTCGGCCGGGATCTCGAGGGTCAGCGCCTGCTCGATCTTCTCGGGAAGACCCTTCAGGACGGCCTTCATGTCCTTGCCGGCAAGATGCCAGAAGATGGACTCGCAGAAGAGTCCCTGCTCGATCACGCTCTTGGTGGCGGCCACGGCCTCCTCCCAGCCGCATCCGAGCACATGGCCGTCGACGCAGGCCTGGCGGATCGGGGTGTCGGGGTTGGCGCTCAGCGCGAAGGTGTCCTTGTGACCCTCGGCCTGGAGCTTCTTGGCGAGCATCAGGGCCTCCTTGGTACGGCCGGAGTTGGAGTCGATCAGGACGGTGAACTTGCTCAGGTCATAGCCCTCGGCCTGGTGGGAGCCTTCGATCTGGACGTTGACGTCCAGGCCCCAGGACAGGGCGACGCGACGGCTGTTCTTGGCCGGCAGCAGGCGGGAAGAGCCCTCGCCGGAGAAGAGGATCTTGCCGGTCTTGCGGACGGAGTCCGCGACGAACTTGGAGCAATCGGGGTCGAACTTGGCCACGGTGGGCACGGTCCCCATCATTTCCTGCACCAGGTAGTACTGGGCATACTTGTTTTCTTTCAGATTCATTTTCTATCAATTATCAATTAAATTCGCAGGCGCAGCTCTTCGAGTCGCTTCAGGTTGGTCTCGGTCTCGGACCGGACCTGCCGCACAAAGCTGTTCTCTTCCAGCGTCCCGATCGCGGCGGTCATCTCCTCGGCATTGCGGTAGGTGGCCTGGCGGAACGGGTTCTGATGGTCCTTCTGGCGGGTGCGGTACACCTCGTCGCAGATGTATTGCTGGATGCGTTCTTCTTCGCTGATGGCCTGTGCCCAGGCGGCTGCGTCCAGTTGGTCGACCCCGTACAGATCGCAGAGCGAGAGATAGGCATGGCGCAACTTGTCGACGGGATAACGCCTCCAGATGTCATTGTAACGCTTGTGGATGTCCTTCCAGGAGGAGAGCTTGCCGCTCCGGATATCGGCGCGGATGCGGTCGAACTCGGTCGCCGTCATCAGCTGTCCGCCCAGGTTGACCCACTCGCGCTGACGACGGCTCTTGAGAAATGCAGACAGGGAGGTGAGCGTCTCGCCGGGATTGGCTTCCAGGTACTCCATCGCATTGGTCATGGCGTAATGCACAAGCATGTCGCCATATGCGCGGTACGCGCGCCAAGCCTTGCGGATCAGGACGCATCGATTGCTTTTCTCCATGTTTTCGCCGAAAATCTCAAGGGCGTCAACGGTTTGGGCGTCTCCGTCGAGCAAGGTGCGGCCCTTAGCCCGCAACTGCTTGTCCGACAGATGGTCGGTGGATTTATTCTCTTTGCGGTACCACGCCTGGGCCGTCCAGCGCTCCAGCAGGGCGCGGGCCTGGATGACCTCCTCCATGCTGTCGGGGGCGAAGGTATCGAACTCGATGTTCTGGGTCTTGGTGATCCGCTTGTCGCGGGTCTTGTACTTCCAGTTGTTGCGCGCGAGCGCATACATGTTGTGGCTCCACCAGAAGGCCGGCGAGACCTCCAGGCGGTCCTCCTTGGCATTGTTGCTAAGCAGCGCGAACGGCAGGGGGATGTTGAGCTCGGCCGGGTAGTCGGCCTTGGCCAGGAGCGTATAGCTGGCGAACTTGCTGGAATGCTTGATGCTCGTGCACAGGCCCGGCCAGAAGCCGCGGCCCGCTTCCACCTCGTTGTCGTTGGTGCGGCTGTTGTGGTTGGAGCCGATCGTCGCGCCGGCGGCCATGTTGCTCTGGCCCTTGACGCAGGCGGCGATCAGGAAGGAGTTGTTGTGGTGCTGCTCGTGCGCCGGGAAGATGAGGTTGTGGAGCACCTCGCAGCAGGAGATCGTGGAATTGTCGCCGAGGATGGAGTTGATCAGGCGCGCGCCGAACTTGAGGGCGCTGTTGTTGCCGATCACGAAGCGGATGGCCGTGCAGGAGTAGAACACGCGGCTGCCGTAGCCCATGATGCCGTTGACCATGATGACGTTCTCGCCGATCTGGGACGGCTCCTTCTCGGAGGAATTGATCGTGATGTTCTTGAGCTTGCTCGCACCCTTGATATAGCAGGCGGGGCCGATCTTGGCATCCTTGAGGATGGAGGAATTCTTGATCACACAGCCTTCGCCGACGGTGCCGTAGTAGCCGCGGTGGCTGTCCACGGAGGCCTGTGTCATCTCACGCAGGCGCTGCTGCAGCGGCGCGTCGTCGATGTACTTGGCCCACATGTAGGCGTCCGCCGTGGTCATCCCGTCGAAGGGATAGACCGCGCGGCAGCCCGTCTCGTTCATCACCTCGATCGTGACGCGGACATCCTCGGGTTCACCGTCCTTGACGATGCCGTTGCCGAACTTGGAGTGGTCCGTGGTGCACATCTCCTCGATGTTGAAGAGCATGCAGCGGGAGCCGATGATGTAGTGGCTGAGATAGTGGACGTTGTGGATGGCGCAGTCGTCGCCGATGTCGCACGAGTGGATCGAAGAGTTGGTGATGCCGATAGGCAGGCGCAGGTCGTGGAACTGCAGGCCGTCGCCCGTGACGCGTCCGATGCGGACCGTACCGTAGAACCTGTTGTTCTTGAGCATCTGCGGGCGGAACTCGTCCGTCACCCAGATGTTGTCCCAGCTGGCCGCCGTGTTGTCGTTCTTGACCAGGCGCTCGATCTCATCGCTGGTCAGGTGGCGCCAGCCGCCCTTGGGCTTGCGCACCTGGCGGTTGCGCAGGTAATACTTGTCCTTGCCTTCGGGCAGATAGACGGGATCGATCCAGCTGTCGAACAGCTGCTCGGAAGAGAGTACGGTGACTTTTTCCATGGCCAGGGGATTGTTTACAACCTGCAAATTTACGGATTCTCCGTTTTTTCTCAAAGGGGAATCTTTAAAAAATGTTGGAAATCAATCCCTCCGACGGCTTGTTCACCCCCGCACCAGCGGCACCAGATAGCGCTTCAACTCCGGGAAGACCGGCAGATGCCGCCCGGGATAATCCACTTTCCGCCCCGGATAGTGCAGCTCGAATTCCGGGCCGCAGTGCACCAGCTCGTCGTCCAGCGCGAACATCCCGGTCGTGAGCGCAATCTCCTCCGGCGTGAGCGCGTCGAACTCCGTCCGCTCGACCGCCTCGTAGCCGGCACAGATCCCTTCGGTCAGCAGGAAGCTCTCCGCCCCGTCGCGGCGGGGCGAGAGGTACTTGACCTCCCCGATCATCGTGCGGAGCAGCCGGGAGGGATGGAAGTCGGGGTTGACGAGGATCTTGCGGCGTCCGCGCAGCTTCTGCGCCCAGAAGCCGCCGAGCGAGAGCCCGACCACGAGGTCGGGGTCTTCCTCGGCGCACAGCCGCTCCAGCAGCGCCAGCGCCGCCTCCGGCTCGATCGGCACATCCGGCGCGACCACCTCGCAGGGCTTCAGCAGGATCCGCAGGGAATCCGCCATCTTGTACGCCCCGGAGGACGCCAGACCATGTATGAAGAGGATTTTCATGCTGCAAAGATACGAAATAATAATGGTCTCGCTTCCCAGCGAGACCATTACGCAATTCTAACCTAAAATTAAACCTATGAAAAAACTATTCAAACGTTTTTCTAGCAATTTCTGTGCCAGCGGAGGCTATTCCGCCAGCTTGACCGTGACGATTTTCACGTCCTGCACGGGGCAGTCGCGGGCGTCCGTCTGGACGGCTGCGATCTTGTCGATCACGTCCAGGCCCTCGATGGTCTCGCCGAAGACGGTGTACTCACCGTCCAGGAAGCGGGCGTCGCCCTGCACCAGGTAGAACTGGGAGCCGGAGGATTCCTTGTAGGGGTTGACGGCGTCGCCGCGGCGGGCAGCCGCCAGGGCGCCCTTCTTGTGGACGTGCTCGGGCACGAACTCGGCCGGCACGGTGTAGTCCGGGCCGCCGGTACCGAAGCGCGGCTTGTTGGCGGCGTCCTTGGTGAGCGGGTCGCCGCCCTGGATCATGAATCCGTTGATGACGCGGTGGAAGAGCGTCCCGTCATAGTACTTCTCCAGGGCCAGCTTGGCGAAGTTCTCGCGGTGCTTGGGGGTGTCCGCATACAGTTTGACCTTGATGACACCCATCGAGGTGATGATGTCGAAGACCGGCTCGGCCGGCAGTTTGGCGATTTTGTCCATGGTTCTTTGGGTTTGTTCCGCCGCTGCGACGGAATCGGCCGCAGCCTTGGCGGCTTCTTTCTCCGCCTGCTTGGCAGCATTGCCGCCGCAGCCGGCGAGCAGCGCCGCTGCGCCGAGGCAGCAGAGGGTGGTTGTCAGGAAATGTTTCATATGGCTTTTGAGGATTTGATTTCACGCCAGGCGGCCAGGGCGAACACGGCCAGCAGCACCGTGCCGGAGAACAACTGCAGCCAGACCGGCAGCCGGTGGAGGTAGAACGCATGCAGGGCGAACATCGCGCCCGCGATCAGGGCGAACTTGCCGATGGCCTTGAGGTCGTACGGGATAGGATACTTCTTCTGGCCGAGGAAATAGCTGATGAGCATCGGGATGCCGTAGCCGGCGAAGCCGCCCCAGGCGCAGGCCCAGTAGCCGATCTTCGGCACGAACAGGACGTTGACCAGCACCATCACCGCCACGCCGATGGCGCTGATGATGGCGCCCCACCAGTTCTGGTCCGTAAGTTTGTACCAGAAGGAGAGGTTGAAATACACGCCCATGAAGATCTCCGCCATCATCACGATGGGGATGACCCCGATGCCCTCACGGTAGTCCGCGCCGATGAAGCGCTGCAGCAGCGGCATGTAGAACACCACGGCGAGGAACGCCAGCAAGGTGAAGATGATGAAATACTTGGTCCCTTCGGCCAGGGTCGCCGGAGAATTCTTGTCCTTGTTGTCCGCGAAGACGATGGGCTCGTAGGCATAACGGAAGGCCTGCGTGAGCAGCGACATGATCATCGCCACCTTGACACAGGCGCCGTAGATGCCCAGCTGCACCATCCCCTCCTCGCCCGGCATCAAGTATGGGAGCAGGATCTTGTCAGACACCTGGTTGAGCACACCCACCAGGCTCAGGAGCAGCAGCGGCCAGGAGTAGCGCAGCATCTCCTTCGCCAGCCCCTTGTCGAAGCCGTAGGCGATCCCGCGGATCTCCGGGATGAAGAGCAGCGAGACCAAGGTCGTGCAGATCAGGTTCACGAAGAAGATCAGGCCGACGCCGTAGTTGAAATATTCGAACGTCCCCTGCAGCGCAGGGATCTTCGGCATCACCAGGAAGATGAACAGGTTCAGCAGCACGCTCGGGATGATAAAGGAGAGCTTCAGCGCTACGAAACGCAGGGGGCGGCGCTGCTGACGCAGGCGGCTGAACATGATCGCCTGGAAGGCATCCTGGGCCGTGATCAGCGCGAAGACCGCGATATACTCCGGATGGGCCGCGTAGCCCATCGCGCCGGAGATCGGGGTCAGCAGCAGGAAGACCAGCGCCAGGAACCCCAGTCCCACGCCTCCCACCATCCGGAGGGCGTTGCTGTACACCATCTTGTCGTCCGTCCCGGGCTTGTTGGCGAAGCGGAACAGGGTCGTCTCCATCCCGAAGGTCAGCAGCGCCAGGAACAGCGCCGTATACGCATACAGGTTGGACACAATGCCGTATCCGCCGCTCTCCGCGGGGATGTAATAGGTATGGACCGGCACCAGCAGGTAGTTCAGGAACCTGCCCACGATGCTCACCAGCCCGTACAGGGCGGTATCCTTCGCCAGACTCTTCAGATTCATACGGATGCAAAGATAACAAAAATGGCCCGCACTTGGCGAGCCATTCCTGCATTATTTGACTTGAAACTAGTCGTTGAGGGAGAAGCGCTTGAAGGCGACGACGCAAGCGTCCTTGTCGGCGGCGGCGAGCGCCTGGGCGACGGTCTTCTTGTCGTCGGCCATCTGGTACTCCTGCTCGGTCAGGGTGTTCTCCTTGAGGAATTTCTGGACACGGCCGTTGGCGATGTTCTCGATCATCTGGGCGGGGAGGTTCGCAGCCTTCTCGGCACCGACGGTCTTGATGATCTCGCGGGCCTTGTCGGCCTGCTCGGGCGTGATCCAACCCTTGGCAGTGTTGGACTCGATGTGGTCCTCGCTGTCCACGTGGGCAGGGTTGATGCCGGCCTTCTTGAGGGCGGCGTCAACGGCCTTCTGGACCTGCTCTTCCTTGGTCTTCTCGATGGCGACCTTCTTCTCGTTCTCAAGCACCTCGGCCGGGCAGTCCGCCGGGGAGATGGAGACGGGGTTCATGGATGCGACCTGCATCACGATACCCTTGGCGAGGTCTGCGGGGACTTCCTTGTTGAAGCCCACGAGGGCGCCGAGTTTGCCGTTGAGCGTGTGGATGTACTCGACCACGAAGGGAGCCTCCACGAGCGCATAGTATGCGAGCACGTGCTTCTCGCCGGTCTTGCCGGTCTGGGCCTCGACGGCCTCGGCGACGGTGTAGCCGTCCGCCATCTTGCAGGCCTTCAGGCCCTCGATGTCGGCCGGGCAGTTCGCGATCGCGACGTCGGCGATGGCGTTGGCCAGATCCTGGAAATCGGAGTTGCGGGAGACGAAGTCGGTCTCGCAGCCGAGGCAGACGAGGATCGCCTTGCCGCCGGCCACGCGGGCCTTCACCGCACCCTCGGAAGTCTCGCGGTCGGCGCGCTTGGCGGCCACGAGCTTGCCCTTCTCGCGGATGATGCCGATGGCCTTCTGGAAGTCGCCTTCGGCTTCCTCAAGGGCCTTCTTGCAGTCCATCATGCCGGCGGAAGTCATCTTCCGGAGCTTCATTACATCTGCTGCAGTAATTGCCATAATCTTGTAAATGAGATTCCGGGTCAAGCCCGGAATGACGGGTTAATATTCAAATGAAACAATTATTCGGCTGCTTCAGCCTTCTCTTCGGCATCCTTGCCGCCCTTGCGGGCGCGGAGCTTGCGGGCAGCGGGCTTGGCGCCCTCTTCGACCACCTCCTCGGCAGCCTCCTTGTCCTTCTCGAGCTTACGCTCGTCGAGGCCTTCCTGGATGGCGGCGCAGAGGATGTTCATCACGCATTCGATAGACTTCGTGGCGTCGTCGTTGGCCGGTATCACATAATCAATAGGGGTGGGATCGCAACAAGTATCAACCATTGCGAATACCGGGATGTTGAGGCGGCTGGCCTCCTTGACGGCGTTGGCCTCCTTCTGCACGTCGATGACGAACAGGGCGGAAGGGAGGCGGGACATGTCGCGGATGGAGCCGAGGTTCTTCTCGAGCTTCGCGCGCTGGCGGTCGACCTGGAGACGCTCACGCTTGGCGAGCTTCTCGAAGGTGCCGTCCTCCTTCATCTTGTCGATGGTGGACATCTTCTTGACGGCCTTGCGGATCGTCGGGAAGTTGGTCAGCATACCGCCGGCCCAGCGCTCCGTGATGGAGGGCATGTTGACCGCGGTGGCCTTCTCCTTGACGATATCCTTGGCCTGCTTCTTGGTGGCGACGAAGAGGATCTTGCGGCCGGACTTGGCCAGCTGCTTCATCTCCTCGGCAGCCTCATCGATCTTGCCGATGGTCTTGTGCAGGTCGATGATGTGGATGCCGTTCTTCTGGTCGAAGATATACGGAGCCATCTTGGGGTTCCACTTACGGGCCAGGTGGCCGAAGTGAACACCTGCATCAAGCAATTCCTGGAAATTTGTACGTGACATTTGTTTGTCTGTGTGTTTTGTTTTGTCTAAACTGTCCCCTTGCGGGGTCTCTTTTCATCAAGGCGGAGTAGCGGAGAAAAAACCGGTCTCCGACCTTTTCCGCAGCGCGGCAACTTCCCGTCTCGGTCCTCACGGACACCGGAAGTTTGAAACCGCGGCTGTGCCGTAAAACGGGCAGTAACTAACGTTTACTGAACTGGAAGCGGCGGCGTGCACCCGGCTGACCCGGCTTCTTGCGCTCGACCTCGCGTGCATCGCGGGTGAGGAAACCGGCGGCCTTGAGCGCAGAACGGTAAGCTTCACGGTCCAGCTCGCTGAGGGCGCGGGCGATACCGAGACGGATGGCTTCAGCCTGACCTTTGATACCACCGCCGATGACGGTGACCTTCACGTCAAACTGACCCTGCGTAGCGGTAACTTCGAACGGCTGGTTCACGATGTAACGGAGGGACTCGAGTGCGAAATAGGTCTCGAGGGGACGGCCGTTGACCGTGACGTTGCCTGCACCGGGAGTGAGATAAACGCGAGCGACGGCTGCTTTACGTCTTCCAAGGGCGTGTGTTTGTTCCATTTGCTCTGTTTAAATTTCGTCCAACTTGATAACTTGAGGGTTCTGGGCCTGGTGCGGATGCTCCGGACCTGCGTAAACGAACAGGTTGCCGAGGAGGTCTGCACCAAGACGGGTCTTGGGGAGCATACCCTTCACTGCTCTCCTGACGAGTTCGGCGGGCCGCTTCTCGAGGATCTCACGCGGGGTCGTGAACCGCTGTCCGCCGGGGAATCCGGTGTAGCGGGTGTAGACCCGGTCGGTCATCTTCTTGCCGCTGAGGGCGACCTTCTCCGCATTGACGACGATGACGTTGTCACCGCAGTCGACGTGCGGGGTGTAACCCGGCTTGGTCTTGCCACGGAGGACAAGCGCCACGCGGGAAGCGAGACGACCAAGAGCGAGATCAGTCGCGTCAATGACAACCCACTTCTTGTCAACAGTCGCTTTGTTAAGCGATACAGTCTTGTAGCTTTGTGTGTCCACTGTCTTGATCTTTAATTAGTTAATAAAAATTGCGATCCCTACACAAAATAGGGACCGCAAAGGTAGGAATTTTATTCTGAAAAAACAAACAGGGCGCTACAGGGTGGCACCCCAGCCCCAATGGGCCTGGTAGAACCCGTTGATGGCGGCGGCCAGGAACAGGAACACGATCAGGGAGGCGACGATCACGCCGATCACCTTGACGCGCTTGAACCAGGTCTTGCCGTTCCAGCCCACGGTCTGGAACATGCTCCAGAAGCCGTGCACGAGGTGGAGCCAGATGGCGCAGAACCACACCAGGTAGATGGCGAGGACCCACCACTGTCCGAAGGTCGTGACCAGCAGGTAGTAGGGATTGTTCTCGAACGTGCCGATGCCGAACATCTCGGGCAGCTGCATCTTGGCCCAGAAGTGGGACAGGTGGAAGGCCAGCAGGCCGAGCACCACGATGCCGAGCACGAACATGTTCTTGGCGGACCAGGAATCGGTAGCAGCCTTGCTGGACACGGCATAACGCTTCCAGCCGCCGCGGGCCTTGATGTTCTGCCAGGTCAGCCAGCAGCCGTAGAGGATGTGGACCAGGAACCCGAGCGCGAGGATCGGGACCATGATGTCGATGACAGGCGTGGACATGAAGTCGCAGCCGAGCTTGAACAGGCCGTCTCCCTTGCTGAACAGGATCTCGTCATCGGCGACGACGCCGAATTTGCCCGTGAAGGTGTCGATGACGGAGAAGAAATTGATCACGCCGTGAAGCAGGAGGAAAAGGATCAGGAAGGCTCCACTCACCGCCTGGATGAATTTCTTGCCGATTGAGGAATTGAATATGAACATCGCGTTTGGATTTATTCGGGTCTAGACTGCAAATATAACCCGAATCTTGCAAGTTTCATAATTTTCCAATATTTTTGTTTTCGGAGATTCCGGGGCATGCCCGGAATGACGTGAACGAACCAGATTCCGGGACGGCCCCGGAATCTCCCGCAAAAGACAAGAGACTATGAGAGTATTGCTGAAACTGAGCGGCGAGAGCCTGGGCGGCCCCGCCGGCAAGGGCATTGACGAGAAATACCTCGTCCGCTATGCCCGCGAGATCGTCGATGCCGTGAAGGCCGGCCACCAGGTGGCCGTCGTCAACGGAGGCGGCAACATTTTCCGCGGCCTGCAGGGCGTGGGCAAGGGTTTCGACCGCATCACCGGCGACCGCATGGGGATGCTCGCCACCGTGATCAACTCGCTCGCCATCGCGGGCGCCATCCGCAGCCTCGGCGTCGAGGCCGAGGTCTTCACCGCCACCCCGATGCAGCCCGTCGCCCATTATTATAGGAGGGAGGATGCCGTGGCCCTGCTCGAGCGGGGCGGCGTGGCGCTGATCGCCGGCGGCACCGGCAACCCCTTCTTCACCACCGACAGCGGCGCCGCGCTGCGCGCCCTGGAGATCGGCGCGGACGCGCTCCTCAAGGGCACCCGCGTGGACGGCGTCTACACCGCCGACCCCGAGAAGGATCCCACGGCCACGCGCTACGAGGAGCTCACCTTCTCCAAGGCCCTCGCCGACCGCCTCAAGGTGATGGACGCCACCGCCTTCGCCCTCTGCGAGCAGGGCCCCGTGCCGATCATCGTCTTCAACGTCGAGCAGGACGGCAACCTCGCCCGGCTCCTGGACGGCGAGAAGATCGGGACCGTCGTGCATGCCTGAGATTCCGGGTCAAGCCCGGAATGACGGATAAAAGGTAATAATACAAAAACTGATAATATGTTAACTGACAGAGCCAAGGAAATCCTGGACCAGACCGGGTCCAAGATGCAGGAAGCCCTCAACTTCCTCGAAGAAGACCTCAAGACCTACCGCGTCGGCAAGGCCAACCCCGCCATCTTCAACGGCGTGACCATCGACTACTACGGCACACCCACCCCGCTGCACCAGGTGGCGTCCATCTCCGCCCCGGACGTCAAGACCCTCGCCCTGCAGCCCTGGGAGCGCAACCTCATCCCCAAGATCGAGAAGGCGATCATCGACGCCAACCTCGGCCTCACCCCGCAGAACAACGGCGAGGTCATCCGCTGCACCGTCCCGGCCCTGACCGAGGAGCGCCGCAAGGACCTGATCAAGAAAGCCAAGAACGCCGGCGAGAGCGCCAAGGTCGTGGTGCGCAACGCCCGCCGCGACGGCATCGAACTCCTCAAGAAGGCCCAGAAGAACGAAGGCATGTCCGAGGATACCGAGAAAGAAGCCGAAGCCGAAGTCCAGAAGGTCACCGACAAGAACGTCAAGCGCGTCGACGAGATCGTCGCCGCCAAGGAGAAGGAGATCATGACGGTATAGCCGCCTCTCCCCTTACATATTGACGATGAAGTCCTTGAAGATTTCCTGTTCCTCCGGGGACAGGAAATCTGTCGTTATGGGCACGTAGAAGAGCCGTTCGCGCAGGCTCTCGGGCATCCCGCTGTAGTCCAGCAGCCGCTGGGCGTCCTTCTCCGTGGTGGCGACGGCCAGCGTGGGGTTCTTGTCCACGAGCTCCTGCAGCTTGTTGATGTCCTTCCACGTGTAGCGGTGGTGGTCCGGGAAGGCGAAGCGCTTGACGATCTTATATGTGTCGCTGAGGTACGCGCGCAGCGGAGCGTCATCGGCGATGCCGCTGAGCAGCGCGACCTTCTTGGCGTAGGAGAAGCGGGGCTCCGAGGTGGAGTACACGCCCTGGATGGCGCCGTAGCGGACCGTCGTGAAGAGGATGAGCAGCTGGCGGCCGTTCGGGGCCGTGGCCGTGCAGGCGGACGGGAGGAAATTGGTGAAGCCCATCTCCTCGACGAACTTGACCTTGGCCATGTGGTCCATCTCCGCGGGACACTTGGTCACGATGACCACGTCCGCGTCGTAGATGCGCTCCGGCAGGTCGCGCAGGCGGCCCAGGGGCAGGAGCATGTCCTTGTGGACCGGACGGTTCCAGTTGACCAGCACGACGTTGCGCGTGGCCTTGAAACGGCGGTACTGGTAGGCGTCGTCGAGCACGATGTACTCCGCCGCCGGGAAGTCGCGGTTCCAGCACTTCTTGGCGTATTTGCGCCCGGAGAGCTTCTCGGGATGGACCAGCAGGTCGCAGCCCTCCACGCGGTCCTCGTCCACGGCCACGGTCACGTCCGGGAACTTCTTCTTGATCTGGAGCGGCTCGTCGCCGAACATCTCGGCGCTGCCGGCGGCGATCACCTGCTGGAAGCCGGTGCTGTCGCGCTTGTAGCCGCGGGACAGCACGGCGATGCTGCGGCCGCCCCACTCCTCGCTCTCGCGCAGCATGCGCAGGACCATCTCGACGTGCGGGGTCTTGCCGGTGCCGCCCACGGTCACGTTGCCGATGCAGAGCGTCGGCACCTCGGCGCCGGCGGCCTTCCGCCCGGGGCGCTTGTAATAGCTGTCACGCAGTTTGAGCGACAGGTAATACGGGAAGAGCAGGAACTTGTCAATCATATCGCTTTTCTATTGAATCCAGTATCTCGTGCAGTTCGGCCACGTCCAGGGTCGTGACCATCCGCATGCGGGTCTCCTTGAAGTCCGGCAGGCCCTTGAAGTAGCAGGACAGGTGGCGGCGCATCTCGTAGATGCCGCGGGGCTCGCCCTTCAGCGCGAGCGACAGGGCGAGGTGGCGGCGCGCCAGGGCCACCTTCTCCGAGACCGACAGCGGGGGCATGGGTTCGCCGTGCTCCAGGAAATACTTGATCTCCCGGAAGATCCAGGGATGGCCGAAGGTCGCGCGTCCGATCATGATGCCGTCCACGCCGTAACGCTCGAAGGCCTCGCGGGCGGAGGGACCGTCGGTGATGTCGCCGTTGCCGATGATGGGGATGTGCATGCGGGGATTGGCCTTGACGGCGCCGATCAGCGTCCAGTCGGCGCTGCCCCTGTACAGCTGGCAGCGGGTGCGGCCGTGGATCGTGAGGGCCTGGATGCCTGCGTCCTGCAGGCGCTCGGCCAGCTCGACGATGATCTTGGAGTCGTCGTCCCAGCCCAGGCGGGTCTTGACCGTGACGGGCTTGTCCACCGCCTCCACCACGGCCTTGGTGATGGCCACCATCTTGTCCGGCTCGCGCATCATGCCGGAGCCGGCGCCGCGCCCGGCGATCTTGCTGACCGGGCAGCCGAAATTGATGTCGATGATGTCGGCGCCGTGGCCGCCCGCCAGTTCGGCGGCACGCTCCGCCATCCTGGCGGCCTCGACCATGGCGTCGGGGTGCTGGCCGTAGATCTGGACGCCGATGGGCGCCTCCTCGTCGGAGGTGCGCATCTTGGCGATGGTCTTGGGCACGTCGCGGACGAGGCCGTCGGAGTTGACGAACTCCGTGTAGACCATGTCCGCACCCTGCTCGCGGCAGAGCACGCGGAAGGAGGCGTCCGTGACGTCCTCCATCGGCGCGAGCAGCAGCGGGCGCTCGCCCAGGTCCAGGCTTCCGATCTTCATAATGTGCAAAAATAATAATTATATTTGTAAAGATTCGCCGGTCAGGCCGGCGAATGACGGACAGACAAAGGCAGAAACGGACAGACGATGGCAGAAAGAATCGAAATGCTGCGCGCCCTGATGCGCGCCAAGGGCTGGGACGCCGTGGTCGTCACCGGCTCGGACCCCCACTGCAGCGAGTACCCCGCCGAGCGGTGGAAACAGGTGGAATGGCTCTCCGGCTTCACCGGCGAGGCGGGCGACCTCGTGGTCACCCTCGACCACGCCGGGCTCTGGACCGACACGCGCTACTTCATCCAGGCGGAGCAGCAGCTGGCGGGCACCGGCATCGCGCTCCACAAGATGCGCGTGCCGGAGCAGGTCCCCATCCCGCAGTGGCTCCACGAACAGTTCGGCGACGAAGGGCTCATCGCCGTGGACGGCCTGAGCATGGGCGCCGGCTTCGCGCAGGCGCTCCCCGGCACCGTCATCAGCGTGCCCGACCTGCTGGGCCGCCTCTGGGAGGACCGCCCGGGCGTGCCGCAGACACCCGTCTACACGGCCGACCCCGGCGAGAGCCGCTCCGCCAAACTGGCCTGGCTCCGGCAGTTCCTGCAGGAGCAGGGCTGCGAGGGGATCCTGCTCACCGCCCTGGACGAGATCGCGTGGACGCTCAATGTCCGCGCATCCGACATCGAATACAATCCGCTGGTGATCAGCTACCTGCTGGTCACGCGTGAGGAGGCGTCCTGGTACGTCCTCAAGGAGCGGGTCGAGGACCCGCAGACCGAGGCGACCTTCAGCATCCTCAAGTCCGACGGCATCCGGCTGCTCTCCTACGAGGATATCTACTACCTGCCGTCCGAGTTCCAGGGCCGGCTCTTCGTGGACGCGGAGACCCTCAACTTCCACCTCTACAACAACCTCGTCGCCGCCGGGATCCCCCTGGAGGAAGGCACCAGCCCCGTGCAGCTGCGCAAGGCCGTCAAGAATGAGCACGAGATCGCGGGGATGCGCGAGGCGCACCTGCGGGACGGCCTCGCGATGGAGCGCTTCCTCTACTGGCTGGACCGGTCCGTGGCCGCCGGCCGCGAGATCACCGAGTGGGACGCCGCCGTCAAGCTCGGCCAGCTCCGCGCCGACCAGAACGGCTACCTCGGAGACAGTTTCGCCACCATCTCCGCCTACGGTCCCGGGGCGGCGCTCCCGCACTACATCACCCCGCACCGCTACGCCCCGGTGATCCGCGACAGCGGATTCTACCTCTGCGACTCCGGCGGGCAGTACACCTGCGGCACCACCGACATCACCCGCACGGTGCCGATGGGCAGCTGCACCGCGCTGGAACGCGAGGACTACACGCTTGTGCTCAAGGGCCACATCGACCTGGCCATGGCCGTATTTCCCGAAGGGACGCCCGGCTGCCGGCTCGACGTGCTCGCCCGTGCGCCGCTCTGGCAGAGCAAGCGCAACTTCGGCCACGGCACGGGCCACGGCGTGGGCTGGCTGCTCGGCGTACACGAGGGGCCGCAGGACATCCGGCAGAACCTCAACCCCACGCCTCTGATGCCGGGGATGATCACCTCGGACGAGCCGGGGATCTATCGCGAGGGCAGGCACGGCGTGCGCCACGAGAATCTGTTGCTGTGCGTGCCGGCCGGAGAGACGGAATTCGGCCGCTGGCTCGCCTTCGAGCCCCTGACCCTCTGCCACTTCGACACGGAGCCCATCGAGCTCGGCCTGCTCGACCGGAGCGAGATCCGGTGGCTCAACGACTACAACGAGCACGTCTACCGCACCCTCTCCCCGCTTCTGCCGCCGGAGATTTCCGCGTGGCTGCGCGAGCGCACCCTGCCGGTCTGATTACTTTTTCTTCCGCAGATAGCGGATGGCCATCATCGTGAGGTCGTCGCTCTGCTCGGCGCCGTCCGCGAAGCGGCGCACCGCATCCGTCATCCCGTCCAGGAGGCTCCGGGCATCCCGGAAGCCGGAATTCTTATACGATATTATAGTCCAAGGGCCTTTGCAAGGATTTCCAAAGGACGTGTCGCATCGAAGTAAATCTTCTTGTCAGAATAGTATTCGCTTGTTTCTTTCAAGGTAAAGACATCGCAAGAACCAATAAGGGCTTGTTCTTCATACTCGTAAAGTTCAAGGTAGTTCCGCATGAACTCATATTCATCCGAAACGGTAGTCACGCAGAAAGGATACTCCTCATTACCCAATCCCGTCATTGCGATCGTATTGTAAATCCTCATTGCCCGGTTAAAATACTGCTTCGCCTCGTCCTTATTGTAAGAAGTATCTCCAGATTCAATCATTAAAGCGATACTCGTCCCTGCTCTGTCCAAGGCAACGAGGTTAAGAGGATTGATTGCCAATGCTTCCCTTGCTTTAACCAATGTATCAGCATATTTTTTTTCCGAGAACAGGCGTCGCACCTCATCAACCAAGGCATCTTCCGAACCGTTGGAAATCAGTGACTGACCATAGAAAGCTATGATACGGTCATTAAAAGTGAGGGTCGTATCAAGTGTCGGTGCTGACAACCTGCTTACAAGTTGTTTTACATCATCCGGGTCCTCTTTCACAATGTCTTTCACAACATCCCAATCCATAACTATGATTTCCCTTTGTCCGAAGGCTGAAAAACAGGATAACAAGACCAGGATTGAAAGAAAATACCTTTTCATAAAGAGCAATTTAGTCCCGCCGAGGAGAGGTTATTAATATTCCTTTCCATTTTTGCAATAATCATTCCCTTGTGGCATACTACCAGAGACGTTCAAGTTTTTCATGTACGAATAGAGACCCATTGGAAAGATAAGTATTTTAATAATTCCGCTTCGACCTGCCAGGGCCGCAAAAGGCCTGAAGATTCTTTCCGGACCCGAAAGAGTATCCACAGGACAACGCCCAGCGTGCATATGGGTCCAGAAAGTGGGACGATATGAGCAAAAATGGCCTAAATCGCGCATATGGGTCCAAGAGTTGGGACGATATGCACGGGGCACGGACACCAGGCAGGACGGCCGCATAAGAAAGGACGCCGGCAATCCAAGGCCATTGCCTCGAAATGCCAGCACCCGAGGGAATCGGAGCGAAGCGACAGGGGGAGCTCGAGGGGAACACCCCTCGATGGATTAAAGGGCCCGCAGGGCACGAGCACCGGGTAGAACGGCCACAAAAGGAGAAGCGCCCGCACCCCAAAGCCTTCTGCTTTGAAATGCCGGCGCTACCGGCATCGGAGCGAAGCGACAGGGGGAGCTCGAGGGGTTCGCCCCTCGATGGATTAAAGGGCCCGCAGGGCACGAGCACCGGGTAGAACGGTCACAAAAGGAGAAGTGCCCGCACCCCAAAGCCTTCTGCTTTGAAATGCCGGCGCTACCGGTATCGGAGCGAAGCGACAGGGGGAGTTCGAGGGGTTCTCCCCTCGATGGATTAAAGGGCCCGCAGGGCACGAGCACTGGGTAGAACGGCCACAAAAGGAGAAGCGCCCGCACCCCAAAGCCTTCTGCTTTGAAATGCCGGCGCTACCGGTGCTCGTGCCCCAAGCGGGAATCGAAAACGTGAACAGGTTTGAAAGGGGTTGAACGGCCTTGACATTGGAGATAGCTTATTATAAATTGATTATCAATAAATTATATATGATTCTGAGCCTGTTTCGATTCTAGTACGGAACCACGAAAAATCATTATTTTTCAGCTAAGTCGCCAAAATGTCGCCAAAAATTTATTACATTTGTGGCGAGCTAAATGGTTGATTTATGGCGACTATTGAATATTCTCTGTCCAGTAAGAAGGACAAAACAACGGGAAAACAGGAGATTTTGGTCAGATTTTTCCACGGAAGGTTCAATCAGAGGGGAAAAACGAACCTATACGGACATTCTGAGGACTGGGCTCAGGACCGGCAAAGGTTCGTGATTCCCAAGGTCCGTATGATGACCGAAGAGAAGCGGAAGGAGATCCAGGAGCTTCAGAACTTGAACTCCGAACTGAACGCGATATCCAGATACCTGCTAGATGCTTTTGTCGCTGCAGGATCAGGCAAGGTTCCCCTTCCCAACAAGTGGGTGGCGGATAAGTTGCTTGAGAGGACGGTCGAGAGCCTGGATATCCCAACCGTGGAAGATGCGAAGGAGGATGAATCTGCCGAGGAGAAGAATAATCCCCAGAAGGAGTTTTTCGACACGTTCGAACACTTCGTGTCCATCCAGAAGATCTCTATCTCCCGGATCCGGCATTACAATGTCATCATCCGGGCACTGAAGCGCTTTGCCATCTACAGCGCTCAGGAGGTGAGCTTCGCCACGCTATCCTCGGATCTGCTCCGGAAGTTCTCCAAGTTCCTGGAGAATGAACACAAATTCGTCGTGGAAGGCAAGGACGGGAAACCGTGCATCAAAGATCCCCTTTATAAGAAAGCCTACAAGTCGGTCCCGGAGTGCCGGTTCCCGAAGCAGCGGGGTCAGAACTCCATCATTGGCACGATGTCCCGTCTCCACACCTTCGTCCGCTGGTCAATCAAGAGAGGCTACATGAACCGTGACCCCTACGATGACTATGTTATCGGCACAGCTATCTACGGTACTCCCTTCTATCTTACAAAGGAGGAACGGAACCAGCTGTACCAGGCCAAATTCCCAGATAACCCTGGACTGGATGTCCAGCGCGATATCTTCGTCTTCCAATGCTTCATTGGGTGCCGCGTCGGCGACCTGATGAAGATGACCAAGAACAATGTCATCAATGGGGCGATCGAGTAT
>JAFUWY010000005.1 GCA_017477245.1 Bacteroidales bacterium
CTCTTTGGAGTTTGTTCAGATGGTATTTCACGCCATCGGGCGTCAGATCAAGAATCGGAGCCAGAGCCTGACGAGTCAAATATGGATCCTCTATCAGTAAGTCGAGAATCTTTTGGGCAGTCTCGCCGATGGGTTTTGGGGTAGTGGAAGATTTCTTTTGGGTAGTCTTTTGGGTAGTATCCTCGCTCTTTTGGGTAGTCTTTTGGGTAGTGTTTCCCGTCTTAGGTGTGGATTCTTCGTCAATGATACGCTGGAAATCCGCATCGGTTTTACCGTACAGAACACTATATACCGTGGTGAAGAAGGAAGAAGTATCCGACTCGAAGGAGGGAGCGAGGTCTTTGCTATAGAGGCGCAGCTCAGATGTGTGCGTGGTGATCTTCTGGAAGCCGGAACCGCGTTTTTCCATCAGGTCCAGCTGGGTGAAGACATCGGCAATGATGGGGTTACGGCGCTTGGACGGAACCTTCAGGATATCGCGATCCTGGATTCTGGTGCCGTCGAACATGCCGCCCGGAGAGTAGAATTCGATGCGATTATCGTAGATGTCTACATGGACTTCACTGCCGACCTCGGTCATATCCCGGTGAATGAGGTGGTTTACGCAGCATTCCAGGATGGCGCGGTCGGCGTACTCCGGGAAATTGAGACGATAGTCAGGAAGTTTGAACCAGCGTTTCGCTGTGCTGGACTTGATGAATCCGGTCATCATTTTGAGCAGGTACAGCAGGTTGCCGCTATACTCAGCATCGTTGATGGCGTCTGTCTTGGTGAGTCCATCCCAGCGGGTGCAGAAGACTCGCGACTGATATACATTGCAGTTGTCCGAGAAAAGTAGGCCGCCGTTGGTTAGGGTGCCATCTTCCATAACAAGGCCCCAGGACTCGGGATACTTGTCGTCCCATTGAAGGCGGGTCCTTTCGTGGTATTCGTTCGCAAGCATCTTGAAGCTGTGCTTGGAGATCTTCTCTTGGGAAGGTAGGGCGTCCCAACTGCGGTTTGTCCCTTTGAGCACCAGGTTTAGAAGTTGGCGTGACGTGGCCTGTTTGCTTTCGTTTCCGGAGCGGACATAGGCCTGGCGGGAACCATCCAGAAAGAGGTAATAAGGCGTGAACTGCCCGGGCTTTACCTCCAGTTCCAGAATCTGCTTGCCGTTTTCGTCCTCTGCTGGCGTGAGCGTCCACTCCGGTAGCGGATCCAAATGGGCATTGATCTTCTCGCTTATGAAGTCGGAATCTGCTTGGATGTCTTTGAGACCGGTGACGGAGCCATCGTTATTCACACCAAAGTATAGGGCCCCGCCGTCCGTGTTTGCAAAGGCGCTGACACTCTTTAGCCAGTGACGGATCTTCTTGCGCTCCAGTTCCTGTTTGAAGTCGTATTCCGTACATTCGGATATAAGTTTGTTTCCAAGAATCTTCATAATTCAACGTGTTCCTGATTACAAATGTAATGTTTTATTTCCATTCTCAAGATCGGCACTTGTGGACATTCTCACGTTCCGGGCTTGCCCGGGCATGGGACAATAAAACAGGAAACTGGTAACTTAATACCACCTTGCTCGCGAGCGAGGTGAGGAGTGCCAAAAAAACAGCAAGCTATCTTCGGCACGGATGCCATTTGAAGGGATGTTTGCTCAAGTTTTCCTCGCTCCATTTTCTGAAGTCTGACTCCGGCAATTTTCGGTGAGAGCTTTCCCGTGCTTGCACGGATTCTGCCACTTAAAAACAGGGGTGGGTAACTCAATATGCATATGTATATGCGTTACCCACCCCTGTGCCGGGGTCAAGCAAGCTGTAAGGTGGCAAAAAACGAAGGGGACACAAAGTGGTTTCTTCATCCGGAGCGGAGGAGAAAGTCTGCGAGGTCCAACCCTTGCTGCCGTTCTTCTTTCGTCGCATTATCTTCCAACAGACGAGAGACCTTATATCGGAATCCAATCTTGGCCGAGAACTTTTCGGCCAGTACACACCACTTGTCGTAACCCCCGAGATCCGGGTATATGATCACATTTCTTCCGGCAAGACACTGACAGGGCTCCAATCGGAAGTTGTTCAAACCTCCGGTCGCTATCCATAAGCAACTCGGTAAACGGAGGGCGCAGATCAAAGCTGTTTTCTCGGACTCGACCAGACAAACCGGATCGTCCGTTCTTTGCGGAAGCAGGTGCGCTCCAAACAGACATTGGGAGAGCTTCCAGTCTTTTGGGAGTTCTCCGGCTTTTATGAGTTTCTTGTGCATCCAGGAAACCGGAAGGGTGGTATTCTTGATTCTATGTCCAGTCTGACGGTCATATTGGACAATTTTTCCGGCGCGGGGACGACTCTGTTCGTCAATCTGCCAATAGATTGTTCCACCTTCACCGTCTCCTCCAAGGAAGTAGTCCTCGCAGACCTGGAGAACTTGAGGATGACAATCACGGAAACGGTCAAGAAGGTAATCCTTGAAATTGGAGGTCTGAAGACGGCTGCTCTCAACGTATCTCCAGTCGATAGTGGATATCTCGCTCGTGGTAGGTAATGGCAGGGACGGCCTTTTTACAGCCACGGGAGAGCTTAGATCCTTCCGGACTGCTTCAGGATGGTCCTTGAAATACATGGCTGGGCTATAGTGATATCCACATTTGTCTTCCCGGTCACATTTCCCAACCAGGTCCCCTAGATAAGATCCCGTTTCACTGTCAACATATCGTACAAATGTTTTCTTTCCGCAGTTAGGGCAGATGTGTTTGTTTGACGCTCGCCCTCCTAAATGGTGATCTCGCCAGCCCCAGGGCTCCAAGAAGAATCTATACTGTTTCATCTGCTGCCCCTTCGGTATTCTCATTTGCAAGTGAAACCAGGCTGTAGTTGAAATAACGGCCTTGCGCTGTCCTTATCTTTTCGAATCCGGCCTTTGTCATTTTCTCTGAAAAAGACTTCATGGAAATTGCGGGGAGATTGCAGCTCCTGGCATAGGAAGAAAAGCGTGAGTACAGAGCACTGACTTGAGTGCTGCAGTCTCTTCCCGCGATGATTCCGGAGTCCTCCAGGAATAGCGCCAGGCTGTCTGACTGCTCCCTAAACGATTTGTTCGCTTCTCGGACCGTTGCGGGCTCTGTAAAGCGCTTATTGCGGGTCAGACGATCCAATCCCTCAATGACCCAGTTAAAGATGCCAGGAAGCTCGTTTTTGGTGATCTTCTCGGCTAGATCCGGATCCTGCTCGTCTTCCGGGATTGTTTCCGTAAAAGGGATAATCATAAATCGGCGAAAGAAAGCGTGGGTCATCTCCACGTCGCTGGGTAGGACGTTGCAGTTAAAGAGCAAGCGAGCGTATTTCCGCAGGATGAAAGCCCGCCCAAAGATGAAGCGGGCTTCCACCGGCTCTCCACTCGCCAACTGCTTGAAAAGAGCAGGATCTATCCGACCGTTGATCTCGGGAGCGTAGTTGAGTAGTTTGTTCCCAAGCTCTGCCCGCTGGTACCCTTCCCTTGCTGTAAGGTTCTGCAGAGAATAGGAACATACGTTGTCTTCCCCCAAGAGAGCCTTGATAATCTGGAACAAGACGCTTTTCCCATTGGCCCCTTCGCCATAAAGAATCAGGACTTTCTCAAGTTTGAGAAAGGGGGATAAGACATAGGCGATGTATTCGGCAATCAAGTGTTGACTGTCTTTATCTGGAAGGTTTCTGTCAAGGAAGGCGTGGAAAAGGGGACACCTGGCATCGGGGTCGTAAGAGAACGGAAGCTGATATGTCAGAAAATCCTCTTTTCGGAATTCTCTAAGGCGGTGTTCCGCTGCATTGTTTTCGAAAGTCCCATTTTGTAGGTTGATCAGCACTCTTGACGACTGAGTCTCAGGAGTCGGTAAGTCTGCAGCACTGTGGAATTGCTTGTAGAGATCATCCTGGAACAGGAAGTACTTTGCATACCTGTCAGGAACTCCCATCCGTTTGGCTGCGTTTTGCAAAAAACGCTTGAAGCCATCCGCCGAGACAATGAGCCATTGTCTCCCGTTGTATATGAAGATCCTGGTGTTCTCCGTAGCGAGGTCCCAGTGTTTCTCCCGGGCTATTTCCAGGATCTTTTCAACAACCACGATTGTATAGACTTGTTTCGACAGGGATTTGCCTTGATCGATATGCCCCTCCTCGTAAAAGTCGACGGGTTCGAAGATCGTCAGCATTTCATCGAGGATAGCCTTGGCATCCGGACTCCCGGTTTCGGCGATCTCAGACATATTTGTTTGGATATCCGCACGGATATCGTCGATGTCTATGTTCATCACCTAAAACCCTTTTGTTCCGTTTCTTTCTTTCATCAGTGCAAGCGCTTTCTCGGTGTCAACGATAATTGTGCGTTTGTACTGGGTGATGGCCTCATTGATGATACCGCTCTTCTTGATTCTGCTGGCCGTTGGAGCGCTGCACCCGAATAGTTCCGCCAGCCCCTTGATCCCATAAACAATTTTGGGAATTGCGGCCTTGTCACTCTCTGTTGACGGTGGCTCAATACTTCGTCCCGACATCGAACTCAATTCCAAAAACTGCGCACCCGTCATATAAACAAGCGGCATGTCCATAAGATTCTTTGTGTTGTTGGCCTGCGCCTCATTTTTTGTTTTCATAAGACTTATTGATTGTTAGTTAACGTTATAGCAACTCTGTTTTGCTGCAAAGATATAATAAAGGTTTCAAAAAATGAAATCTAAATAACAAGAAAATGATTATGAAAACCCTACGAAAGACCAAAAGTGCCACGATAATGTATTTAATAATAGCGAATTGCCATATATCTTTTGCCGCCAAAATTTTTTGCAAATAATGATGAAATATTAATCAAAATATGCTACCTTTGCACCATCCAATTAGTTTAGTATTGCAGTTTAGGTTAAACTGGACCGGTATTTATGGAAGAGAAAAGTACACCTATTGTCAGCCCGGCGGAATTCGATTATAATGCCCGGCTGAAATCCAGGGAGGAGATCTGCAGGATTGTCGCTGCAGACTTTAAGCTGAAAGGGATTACCCATGCCGCCGCCGGAGAGAGGCTTGGGGTAAAGAAGCAGGTGGTAACGAACCAACTGTCCGGCAGGCGTCCTTTTGGGAAAAGGACCGCTCATGCTTATGCCTTAGCCTTTGGGTATAATGAAGAGTTCCTTCTACACGGATTCGGTTACCTCTATGCCGATGCTGCAATGAATGACATTATGCTTGCTAAGGGAAAGAGTGAGGAAGAGAGAAGTGCGGAGCTTCTTGCCCGGGAGTCTGAGCTTGCAGAGAAAGTTAAGCGATTGCAGGATGAACTGGAAAGAGAGAAGGAAGAGTCAAAGAAAAAAGATGCAGAACTTCTGTCATTGCGGGATGCTTACTCAAAATTGGCTGAAGCTTTCTCAAAGATGTCACCCTCCTTTGCAACCGAACGACAATAATCATGTCGATTGTGTCGTTTATGTCGCTGGAAAAAACTCTTTTTTTTCAGCGATTTTTTGTGACAGTACCTCTTAGAATGGCTTAGACAATCACTCAGTATCAGGAACGATTAAAGCCCCAAAACAGCCATAAAATTGGGGCCATTTTTGGGGCTTTTGTCGTAACTAATTGATAATCAATTAGCCTGGCGGAGAGGACGAGATTCGAACTCGTGATACGGTTACCCGTATGCAGGTTTAGCAAACCTGTGGATTCAGCCACTCTCCCACCTCTCCAGTCATCCTTCGGTTGGTTACCAAACTTGTTGGTTCTCCGTTTGGGATGACAAAGTTACAAACTTTTCTTTGTTTTGCAATTATTTTTTAGCGCCGAGGATCGCAAGGATCTTGTTGGCGACGTCGCTGTTCTCCTGCGTGCCGGTGAATTCGCGGGAGCGGGGGCCGTAGGCGAACAGGGGGACCATCATCGGGGAGTGACCCTTGGAGGCGAAGATGCCGAGGGCGTAGCCGTTCTCGGGTTCGGCCTTGGAGAGGATCGTGGCGCCGGTCTCGTGGTCGGCGCTGATGACCACGAGGGTGTGGCCGTCGCGCTCGGCGAAGCGGATGGCGGCCTCGACGGCCTTGTCGAAGTCGAGGGCTTCCTTGACGGTACCCGGGAAGTCGTTGGAGTGCTCGCTCTTGTCGATGCGGGCGCCTTCGACCATCAGGAAGAATCCCTTCTTGCTGCGGGCGGAGAGGTACTCGATGGCCATCTCCGTGGTGGCGGGCAGGTAGTCACCGCGGTCCAGGGTCACGGTCTCCGGGAGGTAGAGCAGGCGCTCGGAGCCGGCGACGGCCGGGTCCTTGGGGTCGTAGACCACGGTGTAGCGGCTGCGGATGGCTTCCTGCGTGGCGAGGGGACGGGTCTCGTAGGCATTCTGCGTGCCGGCCGAGGCGAAGGTCAGCGAGCTGGCCGGGAGGTCGGCCCAGATCTCTTCCTTCATGCCGCGGGCGGGCTGATGGGCGAAGAAGGCCGCCGGCGTGGCGCCGTTGAGGTCGTCGGTGGAGAGCACGCCGCAGGCGTAGCCCAGCGGGGCGAGGATCTCGGGGATGTTGGGGATGCGCTCCTTGGCGGTGTCCATGCCGAGGTAGCCGTTGTTGGTCTTCTGGCCGGTGGCGTAGGCCGTGCCGGAGGCGGCGGAGTCGGTGGTGAAGTTGTCGGCGGACTGGGTTCGCACGAGGCCGAAGGTGCGCAGGTTGGTCATCGTGAGCTCGCCGCCGTTGGCGTACATGGCGGCGTTGACGGCGCCGTGGCCCATGCCGTCGCCGATCAGCAGGATGACGTTGCGTACGCGTTTGTTGGTGCCGTCGATCTTGAAGTCAGGGGTGTAGGAGCCCTGTTTCTCGATGTAGGCGTCGCCGGCCGCGGCCTTGATTTCGCGGTTCTGCGCCTGGGCGGAGAAGGCGATCGACGCGCACAGCGCGACGGGGAGGAGGAGGTTTTTCAATTTCATGGATACTGATGGTTTTTATTGGATTTATCGTTTGTCGGTAATCTTGGCGCCGGGGTACTGGGCGGGGTCGAAGGTGATGTCCTTCTCGTCGATGCCGAGGGTGAAGTCGCGCAGGGTGACGGTCACGCCGTGCATGCTGGCCTTGATGCTGACCGGCAGGTAGGTGGATTTGGAGACCACGAGGTCCATGTTCTTGGGGTCGTCCTTGTCGGTATTGTCCCGGGACTTGGTGCAGCGGAACTGCCAGACCTCGTCGGTCTGGCCCTTCAGGCGCACGTCGTAGCCTTGCGTGACGCTGTCGATCATCTTCTTGTTGCTCTCGGCGTCGGAGGTCGTCCCGGCCTTGCGGGGCTCGATCGTGACTTCGTTCTTGGAGGGTTCGTATTGCCAGTCAGTCACGCCGTCCGACCAGTTGATGACCGTCTCGTCCTTGACCGTGGTGACCATCTTGTATTTGTCGCCACGGGTGTACACCGTCGTGGCGAAGGCGCCGAGGATCGGCAGGCGGATCTCCATCACCATGGAGAACCCCTCTGCGTCGAAGCGGTCCGTCTCACGGTCCATCCGCGCGATGATCTCTTCCGGCGTCTGGGCGGAAAGGGCGGTGGAGGCCAGCAGGGCCGTGAGCAGCAGGGTGAAGAATCTTTTCATGATAAGGTCTTATTTGATAATGATTTCGTCGATGAAGATGAAGCCGGGGCTGCCGGCGCCGGGGTGCCATTCGGGGATGGTGCCGATGTTCTTGGCGAACACCTTGACGTAGCGTGCGCGCACGTCGGCGGGCACCTCGCAGTCCCAGATGCGCACCTCGTAGTCGCGCTCGTCCATGGTGTTGTCCACGCGCGCGAGCGGCGTGAAATGCTCCCCGTCCTGCGAGACGGAGAACTCCACGTACCGGGGCATCCAGATCCAGGAGCGGGCGTCCTGGCAGAAGCCCGCGCAGACGGAGCGGATGTCCCGCACGGAGAGCAGGTCCACCACGGCTTCGAAGTCGGTGTCCTGGTAGCCCTGCCAGCCGCCGGTGCGCCAGTTGAGGCCGCCGCGGAAGCCGTCGATCAGGCCTTCGTCGCCGCCGGCCGTGTACTGGCGGCTGTAGCGGGAGCGGATGTCGATGGTGCGGTCGCGGGCGATCTGGTGCACGGCGCAGCGGGTGGTGAAGCTGCGGCGGTCGCCCACCTGTGCGTAGGCTTCCATCGTGCAGGCTTCGCGGACGGTGAAGGGGCCTTCGTAGGGGCGGAACTCGTCCGTGCCGATGCGGTACCAGATCCGGCCTTCGCCGGTGAGGGCCACGCGGGTGCTGTCGGTGAAGATGTCGTTGTCCAGGACGAAGGCCGGATTGGTGACGATCGTCTTGGGGAGGCGGGTGAGGGCGGGAGATTCGCCGGTCAAGCCGGCGAATGACGGAGCGGAGCCGGCGAATGACGGGGTCAAGCCGGCGAATGACGGAGCGGAGCCGGCGAATGACGGGGTCAAGCCGGCGAATGACGGGGCGGAGCCGGCGAATGAAGCGGTCAAGCCAGGGGTGACGGGGTAGCGGTCGAGGGCGGAGAGGACAAACCAGGCGGACATCTGGCCGCAGTCGTCGTTGCCGCAGAGGCCGTCGGGAGCGGAGCTGTAGAGGGCCTCGAGGATCTGGTCTACGCGTTTCTGGCGCTTGTCGGGACGGCCGGCGAAGTCGTAGAGATACGCCACGTGGTGGCTGGGTTCGTTGCCCTGGGCGTACTGGCCGATGGTGCCGGTGATGTCGGCCTGGGTGCGGCCGGTGTTGCCTTCGCGGGCGCCGAACATCGCGTCGAGGCGCGCCTCGAGGGCCTCCGGCCCGCCGAGCGCCTCGACGAGCCCGGCGATGTCCTGCGGCACGAAGAGGCTGTACTGCCAGGAGTTGGCCTCGGTGTAGTTGTTGTTGACCTCGAGCGGGTCGAACGGCGTGAACCAGCGGCCGTTGAGGCGGGCGCGCATGAAGCCCGTCTCCGGGTCGAAGACGTTGCGCCAGTACTGGGCGGAGGTCATGTAGCGCTCGTAGACGTCCATGCGGCCGAGGTATTTCGCGACCTGGGCGGTGCACCAGTCGTCGTAGGCGTATTCGAGGGTCTTGGACACGCTCTCGTGCTCGTCGTCGGCGAGCACCAGGCCGTTGGCGCGGAAGCTGTCCAGCCCGAATTCCGGGCGGGTCGAGGAGGCGATCAGGGCCTCCAGGGTCTTCTCCACGTCGAAGTCGGTGAAGCCGCGGGCGATCGCGTCCGCGATCACGGGCGCGGCGTTGTAGCCGATCATGCAGTTGGTCTCGTAGCCCCAGAGCTCCCAGACGGGGAGCTTGCCGCACTCGTCGTAGATGGACAGGAAGGTCTTGAGGAAGTCGTAGCTGCGCTCCGGCTCGATCTCCCACAGGAGCGGGTGCTCGCCGCGGAAGGTGTCCCAGAGCGAGAGGACGGTGTAGCGCTCCCAGCCTTCCGCGCGGTGGACCTGGCGGTCCATGCCGCGGTATTCGCCGTTGGCGTCGGAGTAGAGCGAGGGGTGGATGCCCGTGTGGTAGAGGGCGGTGTAGAAGCGCCGCAGGTGCTCCTCGTCGTCCCAGGGGCAGTCGAGCTTGGCGAGGTACGCCTCCCACGCGGCGGTGGTCTGCGCGCGCAGCGCTTCAAAGCTCGCGGGGTACTCGGACTGCAGGTTGAGGCGGGCGTTCTCCTCGGAGACGGAGCTGATGCCGACGCGCAGGGTCACGGTCCGCGCGCTGCGCGGGAACGTGAACACGGCGCGCCGCCCCCCGTCCGTCAGCTTGCAGCGGGCGGGCGCGGAGAATTCGATCCAGAAGTAGACGTCCTGCCCGCGCGCCCAGCTGCTGGACTGCCGCCAGCCGCTCACGGCCGTGCGGCCCTGCGGCGTGATGCGCCAGCCGTCGAGCGGGTCGCGGTGGCGCAGGTCCAGTGTGACCTCGGGCCGCGCCCCGGCGGGGAAGGTGTACTCGTGCATGCCGACCCGCCGGCCGGCGGTCAGCCGCACCTGCACCCCGGGATCCTCCAGGAAGACCTCGTAGTAGCCCGGGGCGGCCTTTTCCCGCGCATGCGAGAAGGCCGAGGGCTGCGTGCCGGGCAGCAGCAGGACGTCGCAGAGGTCGTCGCAGCCGGTGCCGCTGAGGTGCGTGTGGGAGAATCCGTAGATGACCCCGTCGCTGTAGTGGTAGCCGCTGCAGCCGTCCCAGTCGCCCGCCTTGGGGCGCGTGTCGGGGCTGAGCTGCACCATGCCGAAAGGCGCCACGGCCCCGGGGAAGGTGTGGCCGTGCGCGTCCGTGCCCACGAACGGGTTGACGTACTGGGTCAGCAGCGCTGCCAGGAGGGAAAGGATCAGATTTGCCATCGTGCGTTTTTGTTAGTTACTGTGGGTGATTTTACCCACAGTAACTGTAAAAAAAAGTTATTCGCCGTCGAACAGCGGGAAGAGGTGGTTGGGAACGTGCTCCCGGACGAGGACGGCCTTGAGCTCCTCGACCTTGTCGGGGTGTTCGGCCACGACGTCGTGCTCCTCGGCGGGGTCTTCGTCGAGGTTGTAGAGCTCATAATGGTCGGCGGGGGTGCCGATCCCGAGTCGGATGAGCTTCCACGGCCCGATGCGGGCGGCCTGGCTGTTGCGCTCGGCGAACTCGAAGTAGATGCACTCGTGCTCGACCTGGCCGTCCTTGCCTTCCAGCGTGGGCAGCAGGCTGATGCCGTCCATGTCGGCCACCCGGGCGTTGTGGTCCAGGATGGTGCGGAAGGTGGGCATCATGTCCCAGAACGAGCAGGCGAAGTCGGACTCGCGGCCCGGGGCGATGTGGCCCGGCCAGGAGACGATCATCGGCACGCGGACGCCGCCCTCGTAGAGGTCGCGCTTGTAGCCGCGCCAGGGACCGTTGGAGTTGAAGAAGTCCGGGTCGGCGCCGCCTTCGAGGTGCGGACCGTTGTCGCTGGCGAACAGGATGATGGTGTTGTCGTAGACGCCGAGTTCCTTGAGCTTGGCGACGATCTCGCCGACGTATTTGTCCAGGCGCGAGACCATCGCGGCGAAGGTGGCGTGGGGCTCCGCCACGGAGCAGTAGCCGCCGATGCGGAAGCGCGGGTGGCCCTGGTCCTGGCCGGCCCACGGCGTCTCCTCGCCGAACTTGCCGCGGTATTTCTGGATGATCTCATCCTCCGGCACGATCAGCTCGGCGTGGGGGATGGTGGTGGGGTACCACATGAAGAAGTTCTTGCCGTCGGCGACGGCCTGCTCCATGAATTCCAGGGACTTCTGGTGGATCAGGTCGGCGCTGTAGGTGCCCTGGCCGTAGGGGATCTCGGGGACGTTGTCCTCGAGCAGGACCTTGGTGTCGTTGTCCCAGAGGTGGTCGGGGTAGTAGCTGTGGGCGAGGGTCTGGCAGTTGTAGCCGTAGAACTGGTCTACGCCCATCTTGCCGGGGTTGCCCTCCGTGGTGATGAAGCCGAGGCCCCATTTGCCGAAGGCGCCGGTGCGGTAGCCCGCGTCGCGGAAGTCATGGAAGATGGTGCGGGTGCCGGCGGGCAGCTCCTGCTGGCCCTCGGTGATGCCGGGCTCGCGGCCCTTGACGGGTTTGTTGCCGCGGATGGCGGTGTGGCCGCTGTGCGTGCCGGTGAGCAGGCACGAGCGGGACGGGGCGCTGACGGCGGTGCCGGAGTAGCACTGCGTGAAACGGATGCCCGTGCCGGCGAGGGCGTCGATGTTCGGGGTCTCGATGAGCTGCTGGCCATAGCAGCCGAGGTCGCCCCAGCCGAGGTCGTCGGCGAGGATGAAGACGACGTTGGGGCGCTGCGGCGCCTCTTTCTGCGCGCAGCCCGCGAGGGCGCCACCGGCGGCCACGAGGGCTCCTGCTTTGAGTAGCTTGGTGTTCATGTAAAGGTTCGGTTATCAGGGTTATTTGGATTCGAGAACAGGGCTGTGGGGGTCGCGGGCCACGGCGGCCTTCCAGATGTCGTTGTAGCCGCCGTATTCGAGCTTGTCGGGGAAGCCGGGGCCGTATTCGGTGTGGAGGAAGGAGCCGTCGGCGGCCTGGGCCTTGATGTTGCCGTCGATGAACTTGACGAGCAGCAGCTCCTCGAGCTTGGTCCAGGCGGCGAACTGGGCCTGGGCCGTCTCCACGGTGTATTTCGTCATGAGCTTGCGGGCCTTGCGGATGCGGCCCCGCTCCACGAGCTTCGAGAGCTTGGCGTCCATCTCCGGGATGCCGCGCTCGAGCTGGTCGCGCTCGAAGCCTTCGGCTGCGGCGCGTGCGACCGGCGCCATGCGGTCGTACATCTTGTAGCAGGCGTTGGCCACGCGGTTGCACATCCAGAACTGGGAGGTGGGACTGTAGTGGAGCATGTCGCCGTTGCCCTCGCGCAGGCACTCGGGCACGGCCTTGGTGCTGGCGTAGACGGGGGTGAGGTAGGAGGTGGCGGCGTCGTCGCAGCCGAACCAGATCAGGGCGCCCACTTCGTCGGGCAGCCAGGCGCGCGCTTGGGCCACGAACCAGAAGCCCGTCTGCTGGGTGGCGATGGCGCGCTCGTTGGTGTAGCGCTTGCCTTCCCACTCGAAGCTCATCGGACGCCAGCGGTAGGGCAGGCCGTTGCCGCCCGCGCCGATGTCCTGGGTCATGTCCATGGGGGTGCCCTCGTAGTGGTCGCGCATCACGTAGGCGACGTCGGCCACGCCGACCTTGGCGGCGGGCTTGATCCAGAGGGGCATCTCGCCCTGCAGGTCGTAGCCCATGGCGTAGTCGAGCCAGTCGGCGGCGGGGCGGGAGACCTCGCGGCCGTCCTCCTCGTAGGTGAAGGTGCCCTTGCCGAGGATGTTGAAGGCGCTCCAGGCGCGGGCGTCGCAGGCGCGCGCCCCGCCGAAGTCGAGCGGGTTGTAGACGTCGCGGAAGCTGAAGTCCTTGTCCTCGCCCTCATACCAGCCCTGCTCGCGGGCGAAGCTGATCACGTCGGGCGCGTAGAGGCAGTTCTCCGGGTCGTCCAGTGGGAAACGGGTGATGCGGGCCTGGTTGGCGTGGGCGCAGATGTAGCCGTCGGGGATGCGGCGGGCCACCCACACGATGCCTTTCTGTCCGGCACCCTTGCCCACGAGGTCCATCACCCAGGCTTCCTTGGGGTCGGCGATGGAGAAGGTCTCGCCCTCGGAGGGGTAGCCGTAGCGGCCTGCGAGGTCCACGATGGTCTGGATGGCCTCGCGGGCCGTGGAGGCGCGCTGCAGGGTGATGTAGATCAGGGAGCCGTAGTCCATGATGCCGGCCGGGTCGGCCTGCTCCTCGCGGCCGCCCCAGGTGGTCTCGCCGATGATGAGCTGGCGCTCGTTGATGTTGCCGACCGTCTGCCAGGTGCGGGCCACCTGGTCGATGCTGCCGAGGGGCCTGCCGGTGTCCCACTCGCGGATGGCGAGGGCCGTGCCGGCGCGGAATCGGGCCGCCGGGCGGAAGTACAGCTCGCCGAACAGGCCGTGGGAGTCGGCGGCGTAGGAGACCATGCTGGAGCCGTCGGCGCTGGCGCCGGGGGTCACGATCACGTTGGTACAGGCGTCCGTGCGCCCGGCGGCGAGCAGCGCCAGGGCAAAGAGGGTGCACAGAATTTTTCGCATTTTTATCTTTTCTTTATAAATTTGCAACTTAATGTCGCTTCGGGCCTGTCCCGGAGACTCAGAAAGTATGAAGTACAAAGCTATAAAATTTTTCGGGATTACCGCCCTGTTGCTCCTGCCTTTGTGGCTCGGAGCGCAGCAGCCGATGACCGAGGAGGAGGAGATCAAGCAGATGCGCGAGTCCATCGACAAGACGGTGGACAACTACACCAACCTGCTCGACCTGGCCGACTGGCAGATCTTCTACCTGGATTCGATCCTGACCCACGACTTCGACGCGATGCGCCTGGAACTCAAGGGCCTGCGCGATGCCAAGATGAGCAACGCCGACGCCTACGTCCGCACGCAGGACAAGTGGTCGGAGCAGATCTACACTTCGCTGCAGAAGGTTTTCAACGAGGAGCAGTGGGCCAAGTACCTCAAGTCCGGCGCCGCCCGCGACAAGAAGTCGCGCGACAAGCGCGCCGCCAAACGGAAGTAACGCGTATGAAAAGAGAAGATATAGACAGGGTCGTTGCGGAGCTGAAGGAGCTCCAGTGCAAGACCCAGAAGGAAGTCGAGGAAGCGCGGGTGCGGTTCCTCGGCAAGAAAGGTGAGATCACGGCGCTCTTCGAGGAGTTCCGTACCGTGGACAAGGAGATGAAGCGCGAGTTCGGCCGCACGCTCAACGAGCTCAAGAACGCCGCGCTCGAGACGATCGAGCGCCTGCGCGACTCGGTCGGCGAGCAGGGCGGCGCCGAGGGTCCCCGGCAGGACCTCACGATGCCCGGCGACCCGCTGGAGCTGGGCTCCCGCCACCCGGTTTCGATCGTGCGGCAGGAGATCGTGGACATCTTCCGCAAGTTCGGCTACGACGTGGCCGAGGGTCCGGAGATCGAGGACGACTACCACGTCTTCGAGGCGCTCAACTTCCCGCCGAACCATCCTGCGCGCGACATGCAGGACACCTTCTTCGTGTCCACGGGCCATCCCAACCCGCTGCTGCTGCGCACGCACACGTCCAGCGTGCAGGTGCGCACCATGGAGCGGATGAAGCCGCCCATCCGCGTGATCTGCCCGGGACGCGTGTTCCGCAACGAAGCCATCAGCGCCCGCGCGCACTGCATCTTCCACCAGGTCGAGGGTCTCTACATCGACGAGAACGTGACCTTCGCCGACCTCAAGCAGGCCATCCTCCTGTTCGCCCGCGAGATGTTCGGTCCCGAGACCGAGATCCGCATGCGGCCTTCGTTCTTCCCGTTCACGGAGCCGTCCGCCGAGGTGGACGTGAGCTGCAACATCTGCCACGGCAAGGGTTGCAACATCTGCAAGGGCACGGGTTGGCTGGAGATCCTGGGCTGCGGCATGGTGGATCCGAACGTGCTGGAAGCCAGCGGGATCGACTCCACCAAGTACAGCGGCTTCGCCTTCGGCATGGGCCTGGAGCGCATCGCGATGCTCAAGTGGCGGGTCAACGACCTGCGCCACTACTTCGAGAACGACATGCGTTTCCTGCAAGAGTTCAACACGGCTGTAGAAGTTTAATGATAAGAGGGATCCGCGCCCGGACTTGACAGGGCGCGGACCCTGTGTTCTTGAAACCACGTTAAAAACAAGAGAAAATGTCAAAACCCCGTTTTTCCACCAGATTCCTGGTGATGGCAGTCGTACTGGTCGTCTGCCTGATCACATCCAATTTCTTCGTACCGCGCCTGTGGCAGGTGGCCGGGCTGCCCCTGCAGCTGTCGGGCGCCGTGCTGCTGTTCCCGGTGTCGTACATCCTCAACGACTGCATCACGGAGGTGTACGGTTTCCGCAAGGCGCGTTTCGTCATCTGGCTGGCGTTCCTGCTCAGCGTGTTCGTGGCGCTGATGGCCCAGATCGTGTGCTGGCTGCCTGCGCCCCTGCAGGAGAGCAGCCTGCCGGTGGCCGAGAGCTTCAACTCCCTGTTCTCCATGGTCCCCAGGACCACGGCGGCTTCGCTCGTGGCGTTCTTCGTCGGGTCCACCGTCAACGCCTGGATCCTGAGCCGGATGAAGGTCTTCTCGCATGGCAAGGCCTTCGGCGTGCGTGCAATCGCCTCGTCGCTGGGCGGCGAGATCGCCGATTCGCTCATCTTCTTCCCGGTGGCCTTCTCGGGCATCCTGCCGCTGCCGGACGCGCTCAAGCTCGCGGCCACGCAGATCTGCGCCAAGGTGCTCTACGAGATCGTCATCCTGCCGGTGACCTCCTGGTACGTGCGCTACGTCAAGAAGGCGGAGGGTGTGGACACCTTTGACCAGCATGTTTCTTACAATCCTTTCAGAATCAACGATATCTAAAAACCTATGGACAGGACTTCCGACGGGCTTCAGGCCCTCGGTCGCAAGACCGCATACAGCCAGGACTATGATCCCGGCGTGCTCGAGACTTTCGCGAACCAGCATCCCGACAACGATTACTGGGTGCGTTTCAACTGCCCGGAGTTCACGACCCTGTGCCCCATCACGGGCCAGCCGGACTTCGGGGAGATCCGCATCAGCTATGTCCCCGGCGAGCGGATGGTGGAGAGCAAGAGCCTCAAGCTCTATCTCTTCAGCTTCCGCAACCACGGCGACTTCCACGAGGATGTCGTCAACGTGATCATGAAGGACCTCATCCGGCTGATGGATCCCAAGTATATCGAAGTCACGGGGCTGTTCGTCCCCCGCGGCGGCATCTCCATCTACCCCTACGCCAACTACGGCCGTCCCGGCACGAAGTACGAGGCCCTCGCCGCCCAGCGCTTCGCCACCCACGAGTAGGCCGGGTCCGTCCGTTCCGTCCGTTCATTCGCGGGCCTGTCCGTTCGTTCGTCGGTGCATCCGTCGTTCGCTGACCCCGACCCCTTCCGTCATTCGCCGGCTCTGACCCCTTCCGTCGTTCGCTGACCCCGACCCCTTCCGTCATTCGCTGACCCTGACCCCTTCCGTCGTTCGCTGACCCCGACCCCTTCCGTCGTTCGCTGACCCCGACCCCTTCCGTCATTCGCCGGCACCGACCGGCGAATCTGTTTGAAACATCCGGAATTCTTCGTATCTTGCAGGACTAAGCTAATTACCAAGATTCCATGATGAACTATTTTGACCTCAAGGGACGCGTCGCCGTCGTGACCGGCGCTTCCACCGGCCTGGGCCTGCAGATGGCCAAGGCTTTCGCCAGCCAGGGCGCCAACCTGGTGCTTCTCGCCCGCCGCATGAACCTCCTCGAAGAGAACGCCAAGGCCATCACGGCCGAGTTCGGCGTCGAGGTGTTGCCGTTCGCCTGCGACATCACCGATGCGGAGAAAGTGAAGGCCGCCGTGGCCGCCACGATGGAGCGCTTCGGCCGCGTGGACATCCTCATGAACAATGCCGGCACGGGTGCCGTCGGTCCGGCCGAGGAGATCACCGACGAGCAGTTCAAGCACGAGATGAGCATCGACCTGTTCGGCACGTTCATCTGCGCCCGCGAATTCGCCAAGGAGATGATCAAGGCCGGCTACGGCCGCATCATCAACATCGCCTCGATGTACGGCCTGGTGGGCAACCTCATCGTGGGTTCCGCTCCCTACCATGCCGCGAAGGGCGGCGTCGTCAACCTGACCCGCGCCCTCGCCGCCGAATGGGGCAAGTACGGCATCACGGTCAACAGCATCTGCCCGGGCTACTTCTACACGGACCTGACGACCGCCACCCTGGATTCCGACTACTTCCAGGACATCGCCAAGCGCAACATCCCGATGGCCCGCTACGGCAAGAGCGGCGAGCTCGACACCTGCGCGCTCTTCCTCGCCTCGCCGTGCTCGACCTACGTCACCGGCCAGAACATCGCCGTCGACGGCGGCTACACCTGCGTCTAGTCCGCCCCCTCCCCATCCCGGCCCTGGCGATCTCTGACCCGCAGCCACTCCGGCTCCGGCCTCACGCCAGTCCGGGTCCGGTAACGTCCGGTCCGCAGCCCGCTCCGGCTCCGGCCTCGCGCCATCCCGGAACCCCCAACTTCACCCAAGAGCGGTCCATGCCCCGACACTACGGCATGGACCGCCCATGTTTTTGCTGCCCATGTCTCTGCTCGCCACGCTTCCTCTATCACCCACCCTCCGGCCCGGAAAAGGTCGATATCCTGCCCGAACCCCCTCCACCACCCATCCTTCGGCCAGGATAAGGTCGATATCCTGCCCGACCCCCCTCCGTCATCCACCCTTCGGCCTGGATTTGGGCTCTATCCTGCCCGGACCCCCTCCGCCACCCACCCTTCGGCCCGGATAAGGTCGATATCCTGCCCGAACCCCCTCCGGCAACTACCCTCCGGCCCGGATAGAGACCTTATCCTGCCCGGACCCGGGCAGGCGGAGGTCCGGACGAGCCCCAAAAGCTCGTCCAGATCCTCCGGCAGCCGCCGCTCTGCGTATTGAGCGGCGGCGGTGCCCCAACTTCGACCAATCTCTTGTCTCCCGGCTCAGAAACAGGACCCGCAGTGAGCCGCCGCGCCAGGTTATGCGCGGCGGCGAGTCGCCCTCTCGCCGGGAGTGTAACGGCTAAATAGTTGAATATCAGTGTTCGCGCCTCACTCTTTTTGCGCTTTTTGGCGATAGGAGAGAGCATGCTATGCTATGCGGGCGACTCACCCTCTTATCGTAGCTCATAGACCAAATACTCATTCAACCATGCACCCAACCATACATCTAACCATACCCCGCCCCCTGACATCTTACACTCCTTCGTGGGCGTGATGAGCAAACAATTGACAATAAATGTTTTATGAAATCTCTAGTACCTCCCGGAGGGACGAGAGATTTTCGTTTTTATTGATAATCAGCTAGTTCCTCATCACGCTTTTGGGAAGGAAGCAGATGGGATTTGAAATGGGATGCCAGAGGGCGAATCACAGCCGCGCAATACGCGGCGCGGCTGTTCCCTGCGGGGAGACGTTAGGTGTTTCATTCTGGAATGAAGGGTTTCGATGGTGCACCACCGCCGCGCATAACCAAGCGCGGCGGTTAGCGTGGCTCGCCGGGAGTTTTGGGAACTCCCGGCGGCCCCGCTTGCCCGGAGGCAGTCCACAGGTGGACAAGGTTGGATTTCAAGGGGTGTACCAGGTACGCCACCCCTGCCTCAGAACCACTTCCAGGGCACATTGGGTGGACCTGGTACAGGGCTTCAAAGTGGACCAGGTCCACTGTTTGGACGGGAAATGAAGGAGTCGCAGAGGAAGGGTAAAAGGTGTCGCGGAGTCAGGGCAAAAGGAGCCGCAGAGGGAGGGTAAAAGGAGCCCAGAGTCTGGGGGAAAGGGATCGCGGAGGAAGGGTAAAAAATGAGCCCAGAGTCTGGGGAAAAGGGATCGCAGAGGGAGAGTAAAAGGAGCCAGAGTTTGGGGAAATGGGATCGCAGAGGAAGGGTAAAAGGAGTCGATGGGCAGAAAAAAGAACCGCTACTGTGGGGTTGATTACCCACAGTAGCGGCATAAAACCAAATGCGACCGGTGGCGGTTACTTCGTGGCGAGCGGCAGCTTGGCGGGTTTCTTGATGCCCGGGGCGCTGACGGTCAGCGTGACGCTGCCCGGCTCGGCGCTGCTGCGCAGGATCGCCAGGGCCGTGCCCTGGAAGAGCTGCACGCTGGAGTCGGTGTGGATCTCGTCGGAGTAGAGGTTGCCGGAGGAAACACCGACCAGTTTGGCGGCACCGGCCACATCGAAGCTGAGCTTCTCGCCGGCGGTCCAGACGCGGCGTCCGCGGCTGTCGACAGCCGTCACGCGGACGAACTGCAGGTCCTTACCGTCCCCCTTCCAGTCGGCGAAGGCCGGCTCGACGCGCAGGGCGACGGGCTTGCCGACGGTCTCGAGCTTGTGGCGGGCCACGACGCGGCCGTCCTTGCGGGCCACGGCCTCGACATTACCGTTCTTGTAGGGGACGTTGTCCCAGCGGATCCGGTTGCGGTTCGACGGGTCGGAGATGTCGTTCTTCTTGACACCCTGGCTCTTGCCGTTCACGAAGAGCTCGACTTCGTCGCCGTTGGTGTAGGTCCAGAGGTTGACGGTCTCGCCCTGGGTGCGGTTCCAGTTCTCGCTCATGTAGGAGGTGCCGACGGTCATGCCGTTCCACTCGTAATTCTCGGTCGGACGCTCGATGATGCCGATGTGCACCACGGGCTCGTCGGAGAAGAAGCTCTTGATCAGGTAGGCGATCGGCTTGGGCTCGAAGGAGATGTCGAACTCGCCGTTGGCGAAGCCCTTGGCCGGCCAGCCGGCGGACTCGCCGAGGTAGTCGATGGCGCCCCAGTAGGCCAGGCCGATGACCTTGTCCAGGTCCATGCCGAACCAGTTGCCCGGCAGGCCGGTGGTGTTGGCCTCGCTCTGGTAGAACATCATCCAGGGGAAGTTCTTGCTATCGCCCGGGAAATACATGTAGCGGTAGTTGTAGGAAGCCACGTCGGTCTGGAGGGCGAGGTCGCAAGGGAGGTCGTTGGTCTCCCAGTTGCGGTAGCGCGGGTGCATGGCCACGGTGCAGGGACGGGTGCGGTCGAACTTGTGCAGGAGGGCGCGCTGGAGGTTGTAGGCCGTCACGCCGTAGTCGCCGAACGGCTCGGCGTTCTGCTGCAGCTCGTTGCCGAAGCTCCACATCACGACGCAGGGGTGGTTGCGGTCGCGCTTGACCCACTCCTCGACGTTCTCCTGCCAGAGGGCCTTCCAGTCGCGGCGTCCGCCGGCATACTGCATGTTCCACTTGTCATAGAGCTCGTCGACCACCAGGATGCCCAGCTGGTCGCAGAGGCGCAGGAAGGACTCGGAATACGGGTTGTGGGAAGTGCGGATATGGTTGAATCCGAACGACTTGAACATGCGCAGGAGGTACTCCTCGCCGCGCGGGAAGGCAGCGGCGCCGAGCGGGCCCAGCGTATGGTGGTTGGCCGCGCCCTTCAGGAGCACCTTCTCGCCGTTGAGCTTGAGGCCGAAGGTCGGGCCGAACTCGACGGTGCGGATGCCGAAGGGCTCGCACACCTGGTCGCAGACCTTGCCGTCGGCGTCATAGAGGGAGACTTCGACGGTGTAGAGATACGGGTCCTCGCAGCTCCACAGGTGCGGCGCGGAGACGCGCAGCGGCTCGAGGTCGTACTCGATCCCGGGCTTCCAGTTCTTGTACTTGGTCTCGGTCACCTGCTCCGCCGCGACCTTGCCGTCGGCATCCAGCAGGCGGACACCGAACTTGACGGTCTTGAGGTCGCGCGCACCGCGCAGGAAGATCGCGGCCTGCACGTCGATGACGGCCTGGCCGCGGGCGACTTCCGTCGTGCGGACGTAGAGCGGATGGCGGGTGAAATAGCCGTTGGCGGGCGTGACGACGAGGTTGACGTCGCGGAAGAGGCCGCCGCCGGTGTACCAGCGGGAGTTGAACGGGCCCATCGTGTCGGCGCGGACCATCAGTTCGTTGGCCTCGCCGTACTTGACCTTGTCAGTGATGTCCACCTCGAAGCCGAGGTAGCCGTAGTCCGTGCCGGCGATGCGCTCGCCGTTGAGATACACGTCACCGACCAGCATGATGCCCTGGAAGTCCAGCAGGATGCGCTGGCCCTTCATGCTCGCCGGGATGTCGAGGGATTTCTTGTACCAGCCCGTGCCGAGCTGCTTGAAGGCACGGGCGGAAAGGGTGCTGCGGAAGTTGGCCGCGAGGTCCGTGGTGTTGCCCTTCTCGTCAGCGCCGGGGGCCACCCAGGGCTGGGAGATCTGGAAATCATGCGGGAGGTCGACGGCCTGCCAGCCGACATGCTCCTCGCCATAGTGGAACTGCCAGCCGGGATTGAGGCTCAGGGTGTCGCGGACGAGCCCCTCGGGCGCAGCCGCGGCGGTCGCCGACAGGGTCGCCGCGGCCGCCAGGATAAGCAGGAAGTGTCTCTTCATATCAACGGGTAAAATGGTTTATCGGATGAAGGTGGCGAGCCAGCGCTCGAGCTCGCCGGTCCACTCGCGCTTGTAGGCGAAAGTGTCCTGGAAGCCCCAGCCGTGGCCGCCGGAAGGATAGATGTGCAGCGTGGCGCTCACGCCGTTCTGGCGCAGGGCCTGGAAGTACTCGATGCTGTTGATCGGGGGCACGGAGGTATCGTCCGCCGAGCACATGATGAAGGCGGGCGGCGTGGAAGCGTTGACCCGCTTGACGGTGGTGTAGCGGTCGATGCGCTCCTGCGAAGGGTTCGGGCCCAGCATCGCGTCCGGCCGGGAGCCGACGCGCGTGACGGCGTAGAAGAGCACCTGGAAATCCGGCCGGTCGGCGGCCGAGCTGTACTGCGTGGCCACCTGCGTGGCGAGGTTGCCGCCGGCGGAGGCGCCCATGATGCCGATCTTGTGGGGGTCGATCCCCCACTCCGCGGCACGCTCGCGCAGGATCTCGACGGCACGCAGGCCGTCGCTGACCGGCACCTCGATCTTGCCGTTGGGCATGCGGTATTTCAGCACGGCGTAGGTGATACCGAGGTTGTTGAACCAGGGAGCCATGTCATAGCCTTCGTGGTTCATGGCCAGGCGGATATAGCCGCCGCCCGGACACATGATCACGGCGATGCCGTTGGGTTTGGCAGCCGGGTAGACGGTAAGGGTGGCCTTGGTGATGTTGCCGACGCGGCCGTTGCCGAGCTCGGTCTCGGGGCCCGTGAGGCCGCTGTCGTTGGGCGCGCCGGCGGGCCAGACGTCGACGACGACCGGTCCCTTTTGGGCCGCGGCGAGCAGGCAGCAGGAAGCTGCCAGCAAGGAGAGAAGGATGCGTTTCATGGGGTTAATTGGTTTTGTCTTAGTTTATACAAATATAAATAAAAAAGAGAAGGAAACCCCCTGCGAAGGCGGAAAAATGGGATTAAAAGAATAATTGCTATATTTGAAAGATATTTTGACTTACCCTGTACTGAACCATGCCCAGACACAGCAAGCTAGACGTCATCCTCGAGAACCTCACGATCGAATCCGTGGCCGCGGAGGGCAAGGCCATCGCCCACACCCCCGAAGGCCAGGTCGTCTTCGTGGGATTCGCCGTCCCGGGCGACGTCGTGGACGTCCGCCTGGTGCGCAAGAAGAAAGCCTGGCTCGAGGGCACGATCATCCGCATCGTCAAGCCTTCCGAGCAGCGGCTGGAGCCGTTCTGCAGCCATTTCGGCGTGTGCGGCGGATGCCGCTGGCAGCCGCTCCCCTACGAGATCCAGCTCGCGGCCAAGCAGCGCCAGGTCTACGACCAGCTCACCCGCATCGGCCACCTCCAGGTGCCGCCCTTCTCCCCCATCCTCGGCTCGGACAAGACGACCCGCTACCGCAACAAACTCGAATACTCCGCCTCCGACAAGCGCTGGCTCACCCGCGAGGAGATCGACAGCGGACTTGCCGGCGAGCCTGGCCTGGGATTCCACGTCGGCAAATTCTTCGACAAGGTCCTCGACATCGACTGCTGCTACCTGCAGCCCGAGCCCACCAACGGCATCCGCCTGTTCATCAAGCGCTGGTGCCTGGACCACGGCGTGACCTTCTATGACATCCGCGCGAACCAGGGCCAGCTGCGCAACATGTTCGTGCGCACCACCGACGCCGGCGCCGTGATGCTGATCGTCTGTTTCGGCGAGGACTTCCCGCAGCGCGCGCCCCTGCTGGACGCGGTCGCGGACGCCTTCCCGCAGATCACCTCGCTCTACTACGTGATCAACGGCAAGAAGAACGACACCATCGGCGACCTCCCCTGCATCCTCTACCGGGGCGAGGAGGCCATCTACGAGCAGATGGAGGGCCTGCGCTTCAAGATCGGCCCCAAGTCCTTCTACCAGACCAACACGGGCCAGGCCTACAAGCTCTACTCCGTGGCCCGCGAATACGCCGGCCTGACCGGGACCGAGACGGTCTACGACCTCTACACGGGCACGGGCACCATCGCCCAGTTCGTCGCCGGCCGCGCTGCGCGCGTGATCGGCATCGAGTACGTGCCCGAAGCCATCGCCGACGCGCGGATCAACGCCGCCGGCAACGGCATCACCAACTGCGAGTTCTTCGCCGGCGACATGAAGGACATCCTCACGGCCGGCTTCATCGCGGAGCACGGACGTCCCGACGTGATCATCGTCGACCCGCCCCGGGCCGGCATGCACCCGGATGTCGTCAAGACGATCCTCGAAGCCGCTCCGAAGCGGATCGTCTACGTAAGCTGCAACCCGGCCACGCAGGCCCGGGACATGGAGATGATGAGCGGCAGCTACCGGATCACGGCCGTCCAGCCGGTCGACATGTTCCCGCACACCTTCCATGTCGAGAACGTCTGCCGCCTGGACCGCATCGACGATCCCCAACCCGAATCTGAAGAATGACCATGGCAATCCAAATCCTCCTCCTGCTGGCCGGGCTGGCGCTGATCGTGTTCGGCGCCGACTGGCTCGTGGACGGCGCCTCCGCCATCGCGCGCCGTCTCGGTATCAGCGAATTCGTCATCGGCCTGACCATCGTGGGCTTCGGCACCAGCTGCCCGGAGCTCGTGGTCAGCCTGACCGGTGCCTTCCAGGGCAACGCCGACATCTCCGTCGGCAACGTGGTGGGCTCCAACATCTTCAACACCCTGCTCATCCTGGGCCTGACCGCCGTGATCGCGCAGGTGGCCGTGACGCGCTCCAACAGCCGCCGGGACATCCCGATCTGCCTGCTGGTCACGTTCATCTTCGCCTTCCTGGGCATCGCCGGCGGCGGGCTCACCCGCTGGGAAGGCATCGCCTTCCTGCTGATCTTCGCCGGCTATATGTTTTACTGCTTCAAGACCGACACGGGCTCTTCCGCCGGCGACGAGCCGGCCAAGGAACGCAGCCTCTGGATGGCGCTGCTGCTTGTCGCTGCCGGCCTGGGCGGCCTGATCGCCGGCGGCAACCTCTTCGTGGACAACGCCGTGGAGATCGCCCGCGCGCTGGGCGTGTCCGACAAGTTCATCGCCATCACCCTGCTGGCGGGCGGCACTTCCCTGCCCGAGCTGGCGACCTGCATCGTGGCCGCCGCCAAGAAGAAGGACCAGCTGGCCCTGGGCAACGTCCTGGGATCCAACGTCTTCAACATCCTGCTGATCCTCGGCACCTCCGCCGTGGTCACGCCGCTCTCCACCCTCGCCATGACCTGGGTCGACTTCGGTGTGCTGCTGCTCAGCGCCGTGCTGGTCTGGCTCTGGACCTACACCGGCCGCCGCGACCACATCGACCGCTGGGAGGGAGCCCTGATGCTCCTCTGCTTCGCCGGCTACTACACCTGGCTTTTCATGAAACTATAATCAATCAAGCATATGCGTTTCAAACCCACTCAGTACCGTCTGATGAACGTGGCGACCGGCCGCGTCTTCGAGGACCGCGGCTGGGACCTCGCCGACCCGCAGGGCGGCGACCCGTCCCTGGTCCGCGCCATTTATGAGCAGAAGCAGTTCACGCCCCGCGACGACCTGCGCGGCCTGTACCGCTACGCCGAATGGATGCCCATCCGCCGCACGCTCAGACACTCCGCCGCGCCGGTCACGTACAAGTCCAAGGGCCTGGCCAAACACCTGGGACTCAACAACCTGTATATCACTTTCTCGGGCTACAACCCGCGGATCGGCGCCAAGATGCAGACCTGCTCCTTCAAGGAGACCGAGGCCTTCAGCGTCTGCGCGCGCATGGACAAGAAGGAAGAGCGCGTGCTCGTGGTCCAGTCGGCCGGCAACACGGCCCGCGCCTTCGCGCAGGTGTGTTCCGACAACGAGATCCCCGTCGTGATCTGCATCCCGGAGGACAACCAGCACGACCTGTGGTTCCACAAGCGGCTCCACCGCTGCGTCAAGCTCGTGGCCGCCCCGCACGGCTGCGACTACTACGACGCCATCGCCCTGGGCGAGAAACTGGCCCAGGATCCGCACTTCTTCCTCGAGGGCGGCGCCAAGAACGTGGCGCGCCGCGACGGCATGGGCACGACCCTGCTCAGCTGCGTGGAGAAGACCGGCCGCATCCCCGACGCCTACTTCCAGGCCGTCGGCTCCGGCACGGGCGCCATCGCCGCCTGGGAGAACGCCGAGCGCCTGGCGGCCGACGGCCGCTTCGGCGAGAACAAGATGCGCGTCTACGTGGCCCAGAACGCCCCGTTCACGCTGATCCACGACTCCTGGAAGGCACACAGCCGCGGGCTCGTCGCGCTCGACCCCGTGGAGGGCCGCCGGCAGGCCGAGGTGATCCTCGCCAAGGTGCTCTCCAACCGCAAGCCGCCCTACGGGCTGGCCGGCGGCATGTTCGACGTGCTCGAGGCGAGCGGCGGAGACACCTTCACCTGCACCAACGACGACATCATGTACTGGCTGCTGCAGTTCCGCAACCTCGAGGGTTACGACCTGCTGCCGGCGCCGTGCGCGGCCGTGGCCGCCCTGGCGCAGGCCGTCCGCGAAGGCCGTGTCGGCAAGGACGAGTGCATCATGCTCAACTGTACGGGCGGCGGCACCCTGGCCTCGATGGCCAAGGGCTACGTGCTCAAGGAGCCGGACCTGGTCCTCGACCCTTCCCTGCCTGCTGAGGAGATCATCGCTGCGGTGCGCAGCCTCTTCTAGAAATTAATCGCAATCGTCAGATCCAGCGCACAATAGTCCGCATCGTTCCTGCGGATGTTGTGCGCTGGCGTGTATCCGGGCCCGTCCGGATTGGGGATGCGCGGGTGGTCCCGCAGGTACTTCACGCCCACGAGCAGGTCCAGGTTGCAATCCACGCTCAGCGGCAGGCGGTAGCCCCCGCCGAGCACGGCCAGCCAGCCCAGGTTGTAGCCGCCTGAGAGCGTGTGCCAGGCAGGGCCGCCCTGCGCATAGGCGAACACCCCCTCCGACGCCGTGGTCTGCGGGAAATAGCTCGCGCGCAGCTGGAGGGGATACAGGCGGTTGTCCTTGCCCGTGCCGATGTAGCCGGCATAGAGGGCGAGGTTCAGCTTCGGCAGGATGTCGCAGCCGATCTGGGCGTAGACGGAGCCGTTGGCGGCCAGGTGCATCCCGGCATGCTGCTCGTGGATGCGGTAGCCCTCCTCGCTGAAGATATTGTAGTTGCGGCCCAGGAACAGGCACTGGCTGTAGCCCCACTCCATCCCGATGCGGAAATGCCGGAAGAACCAGTTGTCCGGCATGGTCGCGTGCGCGCTGAAGGACGCAAGCAATAATAAGAATATCAAAATCTTGCGACGAGCCATCAGAACCGGTACATGAGGTTAACTTGCGGAAGGTAGGCGTTGAAGACGCCGTTGCGGTAGAACGAAACCAGCAGGGTCCCCGTGCGCCGGTCGGTGCGCAGGTGCACGCCCGGCGCCACGCTGAAACCGACGTCGAGGGTGAACCGGCGGCCGAGGTCCACGCACAGGCCCAGGTTGCCCGTCACGGAGGCCATCCCGCCCGGATTGCGCAGCAGCTGCCGGTCGTTGGCGCTGAACATGCCCGGCTCGAAATCGTGGACATAGCCGAGCTGTCCGCCGGCGCCCGCGTGGAGGCGGAGCCGGTGGTCCGGTCCGGTATGGGTCCAGAGGATATAGTCGTGCGTATAGGCCAGGCAGGCGCCCACGTCGCGGGTCCGCCCGGACAGCAGGCCGTAGAAATCGGTACGCAGGGTGAGGATGTCCATCTCGCCGCTCTCCGGTGCGCAGAACAGCGCCGTGACGCCGACGCCCTTGGGCGAATGGAGCATCCCGAGCCGGAGCTGCTCGCGGGCCTGCAGCGCCGTGCAGGAGAGCAGCAGCGCAGCGGTCACCAGCAGGGTATGGACGGTCCGGCACACGAGACGAAGATACTCATTTCTTTGATTTATTCCTACGAAAGTGTTATCTTCGCATGTCATATTGTAACTAAAACCTACTGAAATGCCAGTCGAGATCAGACCCGTCCGGAACCGCCGCGAACTGCGGCAGTTCGTCAATTTCCCGGAGCGACTCTACAAAGACAACCCCTACTATGTCCCGAAGCTCGTCTTCGACCAGATGGACACGCTGGACCAGGAGAAGGGAGCAGCGCAGGAGTTCTGCGACTCCGTCCTGTACATGGCCTACAAGGACGGCGAACCGGTCGGCCGCGTGGCCGCCATCGTCAACCACAAGGCCAATGAGCAGTGGAACCACAAGGAAGTCCGCTTCGGCTGGTACGATTTCGTGGACGACCGGGAGGTCTCCAAGGCCTTGATGGACAAGGTCGAGGAGTTCGGCCGCAAGCACGGCATGGAGTCGGTCGTCGGGCCGCTGGGATTCACGGATTTCGATCCGGAAGGCATGCTTGTCGACGGCTACGACCGCCTGAGCACCATGGCCCTGATCTACAATTTCCCCTACTACAACGACCACATGGACGCCATGGGCTTCGGCAAGGACGCCGACTGGATCGAGTACAAGGTGCAGGTCCCCACGGTGATGCCCGAGCGCTGGCCGCGCCTCGAGAAGATCATCATGGAGCGCGCGGGCGTCCACCTGCGCCCGCTGACCCGCAAGATCATCCGCGAGGAGGATTACGGCCACAAGGTGTTCCGCTGCATCAACGACTGCTACAAGGACCTCTACAACTTCACGGTCCTGCCGGACCACATGGCCGACAAATACCTCGGATTCTACCTCAGCATCCTGGACCTTCGCTTCCTGTCGATGGTCGAGAACGACAAGGGCGACCTCGTGGCCTTCGGCATCTCGATGCCCTCGATCGTCAAGGCGCTGCAGAAGACCCGGGGCAAGCTCTTCCCCTTCGGGTGGTGGCCCCTGCTCAAGGCCATGTTCGTCAAGCACGACGACATGGCGGAGCTGCTGCTCGTGGGCGTGCATCCGGACTACCAGAACAGCGGCGTGAACTCCCTCGTGTTCATGGACATGTTCCGCAAGTTCAACGCCATGGGCATCAAAGTGGCCGAAACGAATGCCATCCTGGAGACGAACCTCAAGAATCAGGGGCAGTTCCGCGACTTCGAGCACGAATGTAAGAAGCGCCGCCGCTCTTATATCAAGAAGCTTGAATATTAGGAAGTGAAACAAATATGTTCGAGTCATTAACAAAAATGTTACCGCCGCTTCCGGAGCGCATGCGGCCCCAAAAGCTGTCCGACTACGTCGGTCAGCGGCATCTCGTGGGCCCCGGGTGCATCCTGCGTAACATGATCGACTCGGGCGTGCTGTCTTCCTTCATCCTGTGGGGCCCGCCGGGCGTCGGCAAGACGACGCTGGCCCGCATCATCGCCGGCACGCTGGACCGCGAGTTCTATACCCTCTCCGCGGTCAGTTCCGGCGTCAAGGACGTGCGTGACGTGATCGAGTCCGCCAAGGGCAAGTCGCTCTTCTCCCAGGCCGGGGCGCCGATCCTCTTCATCGACGAGATCCATCGCTTCAACAAGGCCCAGCAGGACGCCCTCCTGGGCGCCGTGGAGGCCGGCACCGTGGTCCTGATCGGCGCGACGACGGAGAACCCGTCGTTTGAGGTGATCACTCCCCTGCTGTCCCGCTGCCAGGTGTTCGTCCTCAAGTCGCTGGAGGTCGCGGACCTGCAGCAGCTGCTGGACCGCGCCCTGCGCGAAGACGTGGTCCTGAAGGAGCGCAAGATCGAGGTCCGGCAGACCGAGGCGCTCTTCCGCCACAGCGGCGGAGACGCGCGCAAGTTGCTGAATATCCTGGAGATCGTGGTCGACTCCCAGCTGGGCAAGGCCGACCCGGTCGTGATCGACAACCAGACGGTGACCGCCTGCCTGCAGGAGAACGTGGCCATCTACGACAAGGGCGGCGAGATGCACTACGACATCATCTCCGCCTTCATCAAGAGCGTCCGGGGCTCCGACCCCAACGCGGCCGTCTACTGGATGGCGCGGATGCTGGACGGCGGCGAGGATCCCCTGTTCATCGCCCGCCGGCTCTGCATCCTGGCGGCCGAGGACATCGGCCTCGCCAATCCCAACGCGCTGCTGCTGGCCGACGCCACCTTCCGCATCGTCCACTCGATCGGCATGCCCGAGGCGCGCATCCCCCTGAGCGAATGCGCCATCTACCTCGCCAGCAGCCCCAAGAGCAACGCCGCGTACCTGGCGATCGACGCCGCCATGCAGGCGGCCAAGAGCGACCAGACGGCCGCCGTGCCCCTGTATCTGCGCAATGCGCCCACCAAGCTGATGGAGGACCTGGGCTACGCCGACGGCTACAAGTATGCCCACGACTACCCGGGACACTTCACGGACCTGGAGTTCCTGCCCCCGCAGTTCTCCGGCACCGTCTTCTACGAGCCGCAGCCCAACCGCCATGAGGACACCCTCAAGGCTTATCTCTCGGCCTGCTGGCCCAAGTATTACAAGAAATAGACTACGGGATCGGGATCGTCAGCTTCTGCCCGGCGCGGATGGCGTCGGACCGGAGGCCGTTGGCCTTCTTGATGTTGTCGGCCGACACGCCCGGATAGAGCTTGGCGATCTTGAAGAGCGAATCCCCGCTCTTGACCGTGTAGACGACAGTCTTGGAAGCCTTGACGCCGCTGGAAGCGGTGCTGCCGGAGCCGGATGCCGTCGACGAGGCGGCCGGGCCGCCGTTCCGGTAGATATACAACGTCTGCCCCGCACGGATGTTGTTGGACCTGAGGTTGTTCCAGCTCTTGAGCTGGCTCACCGTGACGCCGTAGCGCGAAGCGATGCGGCCCAGGTAGTCGCCGCTGCGGACCTTGTAGGCGATGCGCGTCGAGCCGGAGGCGGACGAGCTGCGCGAGGACGTCGTCCCGACGCGGTTGCCGCTGCGGTCGCGCAGCACCTTGACGTTCATCAGCGAATCCGCCTTGTAGGCGTAGAGCGAGTCTGCATTGGCCTCCAGGAAGGGACCGGTCCAGTTGTACGGGAGCTTCAGGACGTAGGTGTGGTCGTTGCCGGGGATGATGTCGTGGATGTACTGCGGATTGAGGTTCTCCAGGTCCTCCATCGGCACGCCCACCAGGGCGTTGATCTGCGCGAAATGCAGGTTCTTGTTGATGTGGAAGGTGTCCGTCTGGGCGGGCATGCCCACATTCTGCGGCACGATGCCGTACTCGCGGTAATAGGTCATCGCGTACATGGCCCCGACGAAGGCCGGGACGTAGCCGCGGGTCTCGCGCGGCAGGTACGGGTAGATGCTCCAGAAGTCCCGCCGGCCGTCGGCGCGGCGGATGGCCTTGGAGACGTTGCCCAGGCCGCAGTTGTAGGAGCTGATGGCCAGCGACCAGTCGCCGAAGATCTTGTAGGCGTCGCGGAGGTAGCGCGCGGCGGCATCCATGGCCTTCTCCACGTCCAGCCGCTCGTCGACGAACGAATTGATCTCCAGGCCGTAGCTGCGGGCCGTGTTGTAGATGAACTGCCACATGCCGCGCGCGCCGGCGCGGGACGTGGCCACCGGGTTGAGCATGGACTCGATGATGGCCATGTACTTGAGTTCGTGCGGCAGGTCGTAGCGCGACAGGACCTCCTCGAAGATCGGGAAATAATACTGGCTCAGACCCATCACCCGGCCCATGCGCGAGGTCATGCGCTCGGAATAGAGGATGATGTAGTTCTTGACGTTGTCGTTGAACGGCAGCGTGATGAAGGAGTTCATCGCCGCGAGGCGACGCATCATCTCTTCGTCCGAGACGTTGGACGAGAAGCGGACGGAGTCCATGTCGTATTCGTTCACGGTATCGAAATCCTGGGCGAACGAGCTCTTGTACCACAGGTGCAGCAGGCTGTCGCTGACCTCGGTGGTGTATTCGATCTGCTCTTCTTCGGCCTCCTCTTCCTCGCTGTTGCCTTCCAGCACGGCGATGTCGTACTCGTCCAGGTACTTGCGCTCCTGCAGGCTGTCCACGAGCAGCTGCAGGGAGTCGAGGCTCCCCTTGAGGAGTTCGTTCTCCTCGAGGACCTGCTTCTTCGTGGGGGTACGGCGGCCGAACAGCCCGCCCAGGCGCTCCTGGAAGGTCTTGCGGGGCGTGGATGTCCGGAGGGTGTCGCCGGGAGTCGCTGCGGTCTGCCAGTTCTGCGCCCCGAGCGGGAGCGCGGTGAGCAGGCAGGCGGTTATGAGGGTGGCTATCTTGTTCATTCTCAGAAATTCAGGCCCAGCTTGAGGCCGAAGGCGGCCTGGCCGGAGACGGGGGTTACGGAGGCGAATTGGTTCTGCGGCAGGATCACGGTCGGAGCCACCTTGAGCGCCAGGTCGTCGTCCACCTCGAAATTGTGCATGTAGGAGAAGACGTTGGCGTCGATGACCTGCAGCAGGTACAGGGCGGCGATGGCCAGGATCGAGTAGTCGCGGTAACGCCGGTAGACGTTGCGGTAGTAGAGCGCCTGGTCGGCCGTGATGGGCCCGGTGTAATCGACATCGGGGTCCGTGGCCTGCAGGTAGATGGAGCGGAAACGCTGGAAATTCTTGTTGCAGTCCGCGTAGTAGTGGACGGCGAACCCGATGGCGCCCAGGTAGACGGGCAGCTTCCAGTATTCGCGGTTGTAGATCTGGCCCAGGCCCGGCACGAACAGCGAGTAGAGCGTGGCCGTGCCCGGATGCGGGTAGTCGTTGGGACGGAAATTGATCACGCCGTCCATCAGCGTGGCCCAGTAGGCCACGCCGGCGCCGATGAAGCAGTACTTGGCGGCTTCGTGGCGCCCGGAGGTGTTGAGCCAGATACCGGCGCCCAGCGAGCCGCCGATCGTGCCGTAGACGATGGGAAGCTTCCAGGCCTGGCGGTTGTAGATCTGGGAGCCGCCGAGGATGAGGGCGGAGCCGCCCGTCATCGTGCCGATCTTGATCTCCTGTTCGTGGCGCAGGCCGGCGAAATACTCCTTGAAGGAGAACAGGACGTCGGTCGAGTCCGCGGAGGCGGCCGGGTCGTCGTTGTACTGCTGGGAGAAGGCCTGCTCCTTGAACTGGGCGGAAGCGTCCACCGCACAGAAGGCCGCGGCGAACGCCGCTGCCATCAACGTGCAGATGAGCTTCAGGTGATTCATTACAGCTGCTTCTCCTCCAGCGCTTTGACGAAAGCTTTCACTTCTTCGTCGGAGTCGAAGCGGATGGTCATGACGCCCTTGCCGGAGGCCGTACGCTTGAGCGAAATGTCGTTGGAGAAGTATTTCCCGACATGCTCGAGGATGCGGTAGTAGTCCTGGGGCAGCTCGGCGGCGGGCCGGGCGGTGCGGACCTTGGTCCGCGCAGCGTCCGGGTCGACCTGGAGCTTGCGCACGATGCTCTCGAGCTCGCGGACCGACAGGCCGTCGCGGATCACCAGGTCGCAGAGCTGCTCCTGGACCTCCGGCGACTCCACGCCGAGGATGGCCTTGGCGTGGCCGGCGCTCAGCAGGCCGACCTTGATGTCGTGCTGCACCTTGGCGGGCAGCTTGAGCAGGCGCATGGTGTTGGCCACGGTGGCGCGCTTCTTCCCCACCCGGTCGGCCAGGCTGTCCTGGGTGAGCTTGCATTCCTCGATCAGGCGGCGGTAGCTGAGCGCGAGTTCGATCGGGTCGAGGTCCTCGCGCTGGACGTTCTCGACGATGGCCATCTCGAGCATGCCCTGGTCGTCGGCGTCGCGGATGTAGGCCGGGATGGTGGTCATGCCCGCCAGGCAGCAGGCCTTGTAGCGGCGCTCGCCGCTGATGATCTGGTAGCGGCGCTCGCCGGTGCGGCGCACCGTGATGGGCTGGATCAGGCCGAGGGTGCGGATGGACGAAGCCAGCTCCTCCAACGCCGTCTGGTCGAAGGACATACGGGGCTGGAACGGGTTGGGTTCGATCATATCCACGGGGATCCGGAGGATGTCCGCCGTGTTCTCGCGACGGCCCACGGGGGCCGTGCCTACGATTTCCTTATTGACATAGCCGACCGGCTTGCGGAGCTGGTCGGCATTGGGGACCTCGCCGAGCAGGGCGCTGAGGCCCTTGCCGAGGCCGCGGGGTTCTTTGCTCATAGTTTCTCTCCATTATGCTCCAGCACTTCCCGGGCAAGGTTGAGATAGTTGGTGGAGCCGTTGCACATGATGTCGTACAGGATGATGGGCTTGCCGTGCGAGGGGGCTTCGCTCAGGCGGATGTTGCGCTGGATCACGGTGTCGAACACCAGCTCGCGGAAATGCTCGCGCAGCTCGGCCAGCACCTGCGTGTGCACGCGCGTGCGGCCGTCGAACATCGTGACGACGAATCCCTCGATGGTCAGTCCCGGATTGACCCCGCCCTGCACGAGGCGGATGGTCTGCAGGAGCTTGCCGAGGCCTTCGAGGGCGAAGAACTCCGGCTGCACGGGGATGATCACCGAGTCGGCGGCCGTCAGGGTGTTGACCGTGATCAGGCCCAGGGACGGCGAGCAGTCGATGATGATGTAGTCGTAGTCGCCGCGGATGGGCGCCAGGGCTTCCTTGAGCAGGGACTCGCGGCCCTCCTCCTCGAGCATCTCGATCTCCGCACCCACGAGGTTGATGTGGGACGGGATCATGTGCAGCCCCGCGATCTCCGTCTGGATCAGGGCGTCGGCGATGCCGATCCGCCCGATCATCACCTCGTAGAGGGTCCGCTGCTGGTCATTGTCCGGCGAGAAATTCAGGCCTGAGGTCGTGTTGGCCTGCGGGTCGGCGTCGATGATCAGCACCTTCTTCTCCAGGACGGCGAGCGAGGCCGCCAGGTTGATGGCGGTCGTGGTCTTGCCGACCCCTCCCTTCTGATTGGCGATTGCGATGACTTTTCCCATAATCCAATACGTGCTAGAAATGCAAATTTAGCAATTTATTCCTATATTCGCGGTATGTGTACGACAAAAACCGAGTGGTATTTCATCGTCAATCCCCGGGCCGGTTCCGGCAAGACGATGTCTGAATGGGTCCCCGCCGAGCGGATGCTCGGACAGAAAGGAATACCCTTCGTCACGGCCATGACCGACCATAGCAAGCACGCCATCGAGCTGGCGCGCGAAGCCGCGGCGGCGGGCTACCGCCGGATCGCCGCGGTGGGCGGCGACGGCTCGCTCCACGAGGTCCTGGGCGGCATCTGCGGCTGGTGCGCGGCCACGGGCGTGCACACGGAGGAGTTCTACCTCGCCGTCGTACCCATCGGCTCCGGCAACGACTGGATCAAGTCCTGCGGCGTGCCCGACGATGTGGGCAAGGTGATCGACCTGATCGCCGCCGGGTCGTTCGGACGCATGGACATCGTCCGGGCGTCGAGCGCCGGCGGCCGCATCTCCTACATGGCCAACGTCGGCGGCATCGGTTTCGACTCCCACGTCTGCGACCGCGTCAACCGCCAGAAAGAGCGCGGGATGCGCGGGCGGATGATCTATCTGGACGGCCTGCGCCACACGATGTTCCATCTCTCCCCCATCTCCATCGCCGTCCAGGCCGACGGCGAAGAGGTCTTCAGCGGCGAGGCCTACTCGCTGGCGCTCGGCAACGGCCCCTGGTCCGGCGGCGGCATGCGCCAGGTCCCCCTGGCCGTCAACGACGACGGCGTCCTGGACTACATGGTCGTGCCCAAGGCCAAACTGTCTTCGCTGGTCAAGGAAGTGCCGCGGCTCTTCTCCGGGAGCGCGCACGAGTCGTCGCTGATCCGCAGCGGGCGCTGCCGCGCGCTGCGCATCGCGCCGCTCGACGGGCGCTCCGCCGACATCATCGAATTCGACGGGGAGATCGAGGGTCGCCTGCCCCTGCTGGTGGAGGTTACCGGCCAGCAGATCCAGGTGCTGAAAGGCGCAGCCGGCCGATAATCCAGCGGCCCAGCATCGCCAGGGCCCAGCCGGCCAGCAGGCCCACGGCGAACCCTACGCACACGTCTCCGAAGAAGTGCTTGCCCACGAACACGCGGCTCATCCCCACGAGGATGGCCCAGATGAAGATGCACCAGCCGTAGATGCGGTAGGTGTGCGTCTTGTCATTGCGGAAGCAGAAATACGAACACGCCGCGAAGCCCATCGCGTTGGCGGCGTGGGCGGAATAGAAGCCGTAGAGGTTGCCCTTGCCCTCGAGGATGTGCAGGGCCCCGTCAACCATGTTCTGGTCCCAGCAGGGCCGCAGGCGCTCGAAATAGGCCTTCGTGAAATTGGCCAGCTGGTCGCAGAACACGATGGTCAGCACGCACGCGAGCACGGCGATCGTGGCCCGTTTCCACCCCAGGCGGATGTAGAGGAAGACCAGCACGGCCGCATAGAGGACGAACCAGATCTCCTTGTTGGAGAATACCTGCCAGACGGCGTCGGTCACCGGGCAGTGGAGGGCGTTGATCGCGAGGGTCACGTCCTGGTCGATGTGGTGTGCCTGCCGCAGCAGGTTCAAGCTTGCAATGCCTTCCATAGCGTATCCTTGAGTTGTTGCAGACCTTCTCCCGTGCTCGACGAGATGAACACGCAGGGGATCTTGCGCGGCAGGTGGGGCTTGATCATCTTCTCGAGCTCCTCGTCGATCAGGTCGCATTTGGTGATGGCCAGCACGCGCTGCTTGGTCAGCAGTTCGGGGTTGTAGAGTTTCAGCTCCGCGAGCAGGGTCTTGTAGGCCGCGGCGATGTCTTCCTCCTCCACGCTCACCATGAAGAGCAGCACGGAGTTGCGCTCGATGTGGCGCAGGAAACGGATGCCGATGCCCTTGCCCTCGTGGGCGCCCTCGATGATGCCCGGGATGTCGGCCATCACGAAGGACTTGTCGTCATAATAGCGCACGATGCCGAGGTTAGGCTCGAGCGTGGTGAAGGCGTAGGACGCGATCTTGGGCTTGGCCGCGGTGATGGTGGCGAGCAGCGTGGACTTCCCGGCGTTCGGGAATCCCACCAGGCCCACGTCCGCCAGAAGCTTCAGTTCCAGGATGAAGATACCCTCCTCCCCTTCTTCGCCCGGCTGGGCGAACCGCGGGGTCTGGAGGGTCGCGGTCTTGAAGTTGTTGTTGCCCAGGCCGCCCTTGCCGCCGCGGCAGAGGATGCGCTCCTCGCCGGCCTCCATCATCTCGAAGAGGACCTCGTCGGTCTCGGCGTTCTTCGCCACGGTGCCGATCGGGACGTCGAGGTAGATGTCCGTTCCGTTCTTGCCGGTGCGCAGGTCGCTTCCGCCCTTCTCGCCGTCCTCGGCGTGGATGTGCTTGCGGTATTTGAGGTGGATCAGGGTCCAGAACTGCGGATTGGCCCGCAGGATGATATGACCGCCCCGGCCGCCGTCGCCGCCGTCCGGTCCCCCCTTCGGGACATACTTGGCGCGATGCAGGTGCGCCGACCCCGCACCCCCATGCCCGGAGGCGCAATAGATCTTGACGTAATCTATGAAATTGCTCTGTTCGGCCATAATGCTCGTCGCTCTACGTTCTCCCGCAAAGATAAGGAATAAATCCCAAATCTTCCGCTATCCTCCATCCATCCTCCCCTTCTCATCCTCCCATCCTCCCATCCCCTCTTCCCCTCTTCCCCTCTTCTATCTCTGTAACCCCAGATTCCGCCAATCATTTCCCCTCGCCCTCAGCGGACCAGGTCCACCACCCATCTCCTCCTCCCACCACCATCACCATCGGCCCGGATAAGGCCCCTATCCTGCCCGGATCCCCTCCGGTAGCTACCCTTCAGCCCGGATAAAGGCCTTATCCTGCCCGAACCCCCTCCGGTAACCACCCTTTGGCCCGGATAAGGCCCCTATCCTGCCCGGACCCCCTTCGCCACCCACCCTTTGGCCCGGATAAGGCCCCTATCCTGCCCGAACCCGGGCAGGCGGGGGTCCGGACGAGCCATCAAAGCTCGTCCGGATCCTCCGGCAGCCGCCGCTCTCCATATTGAGCGGCGGCGGTGCCCCAGTACCCATGCGAATATATAGTCAATAATCCCTGCAGTCGAACCCGCAGTGAGCCGCCGCGCCAGGTTATGCGCGGCGGCGAATCGCCTGGCCTTCTTGTATCTCAGGAGTTGTTTTAGAAGAACTCCACTCCCCCTCAACTCTTCCAAGAATGCATGGCGTCAAATCCGAGGGCATCAGGGCTTGCATTACCCTCGTCGAAGTCTTCATTCGAACAACCTTTTGAGATCCTGTTCGGAAATATGGAAAATGCGTCCCAACTGTTTGATATTGACCCCGGAGCGTTTCAATAACATGCTGCACAGGACGACTCGCTGATTCATGTCAAGAACTTCGATCTCCGAGACATCATACTGCTCCCGGGCTGCTTCCAGTACCATCCGTATGACATCCTGATCCGGTAAGGACAGCGACTTGCGGTTCATTTCCTCGTTGACTTTGGCCTCCATCCGCTGGTTCAGCATAAACATAAAGCATGCGGGCTGCTTGAAAGCACGCTCCGCCAACTTGCAATCCGTATAACAGGCCGGCCAGATCATCCCATCGGGAAGTATGATCCAGTCGTCGGGCAGATCGATCTTGGTCTCAAGGAGATTCCTCAGTTTAAAGCTGGAAAGGCTCCCGACCGTGCTCCCCTCCGGAAAACCTTGATTGGAGAAAACGAGTCCGGCAGAACTCCATCGGTAGTTGGTCGGAGCATATGCCATTCCGGCGGCCATCGGATTCCTGAACACGTAGGCGATCTTCTCCTGAAGGTCATCGTTGTCGGAGATCTGCCAGGCATCGATCTCCCAAGACTCCTGGATGGCAGCCCCCGAACGATGGTTTGCCTGCCAGGTCATTGTCAGCCGGTGGAAAAGCGCCATCCATTTGAGACAGTCGGAGCGGGTGCCATACAAGATGAAATGTACATGATTGCCCATCAGGCAGAAAGCGACCACGATGACCGGGAAATCCTTCCTCCCCCTCGCTACGCAGAATGCAATCCGGTTCATGCCGGCGATAAATTCACGCTCATCGGCGAAAAGGACACTGCTTTTGAAACCCTTGGTTGCGCAGTGATAATAATGCGGTTTGTTCATAGCTTTGTTCTTTGTCATGTTTCGGGGCTAAAGATAATGACCGGTCTGGAACCCGCCAATGGATTTCGTCCCAGAAAAGAAGTCTTCGTCACATTTTGTGATTTTTTAATGGTCAGATACGATTTTTTATATCGAGATATAAACCTCGGTGGTGGCTGGTTTTTGGGGAGAATACGATTGATAGAGAGATTATTATCTATTTTATGCATGTGTTACCGATGGTCCGGGCGAATCACAGCCGCGCATAACCGGGCGCGGCTGCTCCCTGCGGGGAGAGGCTTGGTATTTAATGCCTGGACAGCTGGATGTGATGGTGCACCGCCGCCGCGCATAATCAGGCGCGGCGGTTAGCGCGGCTCGCCGGGAGTTTTGGGAACTCCCGGCGGCCCCGCTTGCCCGAAGGCAACCATTATCAGAAAACTTGTCGTTTCCTGATTTTGGTTGACTCGGGTTATAGATTATTACTGATAAAAGTTGACCATTCGTCGTTATCCCTAAGATGGGTTTACCATCCGAGTCTTATCACTGTCTGGGGTTGACTGGAGGCTGTAGGCCGGAAGGA
>JAFUWY010000028.1 GCA_017477245.1 Bacteroidales bacterium
CCCTGGCGGGGCGCCGGCCCGGGGCTGGGGCCGTGGGCCTACGGGGAGGCGCAGGAGGCTTTCTTCCGGGAGCACCTGGAGACAGCTTCTCCGGCGACGGTGCGGGTGGCGGGCTGTCCGGAGTATGCGTTCAATGAGTTCTTGGGGCTGGGCGTGGAGTATGGTTTGCCAGCCCTGGCTCTTTCCATTCTGCTGATAGTCAGTTCTATTCTCGTTCTTCATCATGCTGGTAGTCCACTTGCCGCGGGTCTGATGGCCTGGGCGGTCTTTGCGTGTGCATCGTATCCGCTGTCGGTACCCCAACTACGGATCCTCGGAGTAATCTTTATACTCGGTGCTATCCTCGCGGGAGCCCTGCAAACAGCCGGCAGGCAGTGCCGCCGCGAAAACCGTGGCCACCCGCGGCCACGTAAGCGGGAGGGGCCCGCTGACGAAGTCAGTGGGAGGGATGAGCGAAGCGAAGTTTTCGGGCGGCACTGCCTGCGGCTTGCAGGGCTCCTGCCAGGGCTTTCAACTATACTATTAACCTGTTGGATTCTATTTTGTGGCTCGATTCGAACAGACCGGGAGCAGTTCCGGGAATTGTATTCTGAAGGGTATGCGCTTCACCAGGCGGGGGAGTACGAGGAGAGCACGAAGTTGCTGGAGGAGGGGGCGCTGCTGAGTTGCGATCCGATGTTCGAGATCATCCTGGGGAAGAACGCGGAGGCGATGGGGAACTATGCTGAGGCGGCAAGGCTGTATGAGAAGGCGCATTACATGGTGCCGTCGCGGCTGTATCCGCTGGTGCGTCTGATGCGTCTGCAGGTCCGGTTGGGCGAGGATGATGCTGCACTGGAGACCGCCCGGGCGATCGTGTCGATGCCGGTGAACGACCGGAACGCCGGGATGGTCCGGCTGCGGGCGGAGACGCAGGCGACGCTGGACTCGCTGTCCGCGCAGCGTTGTCATCCGGCTGTAAATCATAATGAATTGACAGATAGTGAGATCCAGAATGACCCGAGTAAAAGACTCCCGGGGTCATTGTAGAAATGGTTGATAATGAGAGAGAAACGAAAAACGGTTGACCGGATCCTGACGATCGTGCTGTGGTTGCTGATCGTGGCGAACGCGGTGCCGCTGCTGTGGTATGGCACGCGTGCGTTCGTCGCGGACCGCTTCGTGATCAAGGGGGAGTCGATGGAGCCGACGCTGCACACGGGCGAGGGGGTGTGGGTGAACAAGCTGCTGATGGGGGCGCGAATTTACACGAAGTTCGATTTCGAGGACTCGCCGGAACTGCACTGCTTCCGGATGCCGGGCCTGCGGAAACTTCGAGTCGGAGACATCGCTGTTTTCAATTATCCTTATGGCTGGGGCGGTGACACGATCGCCTTCAAGATCAATTACGTGTACTGCAAGCGCTGCTGGGGGACGCCGGGAGATACGGTGAGGATCGTGGATGGATATCTGGAGATTCCGGGTCAAGCCCGGAATGAAAGGACCGGTGTCCGGAAAGACAAATGGATTGAGGGCTTTGAGCGTATGCGCGCGACCCCGGATTCGGTGTTGCTGCGGATGCGGATGTTGCGGGCGGGGCAGTTCGCGGGAGAGCGGGGCAACTGGACAACCAAGGACTTCGGCCCGATCGTGGTGCCGCGCAAGGGGATGACGATCGCGTTGGACAGCATCAACCGGAAGCACTATGAGCGGGTGATCCGTTGGGAAACGGGAGTTACTGTGGGGGAATTTGCCCACAGTAACTCCCCAAAATACACTTTTCAGCAGAATTGGTACTTCTTCGTAGGTGACAACGTGACGAACAGCCGGGACAGCCGCTTCTTCGGCTTCGTGCCGGCGGACTTCGTCATCGGAATCATACCAAAGGGGAAAAGATGAAGACTTATCTCCTTCTGCTCCACCTAATCACCGGCGTAGTGACCATCTCCCGGGCCTTGCGGAAGCAGAGACGGGCCCAGAGGATGTCGTCCTCGTTCTTGTCGCGGCCCCAGTTGGGGTCGGGAGCAGATCCTCCGCCTCCGCAGTTTTGCGCGAAGGTGGTGGCGGCATCGACTTGCCCGATGAAAAGAAGAAAGGCTGTCCGAAAGATGTTGCCAGACTCTTCCGGCGAATGGGTTCGCTCGATCGCCCTGCTCTCTTCATGAAAGGCCTTCACGGCTCCGCCAGAAGCTTTCGTTTCATATCTCTTTCCATCCAAGGTTAACCCCAACGAGAACAGATAATCCTTCCCTTCATCGGACGTGGCAAAAGCGAGGCGCTCCTCATAGGTCATCTGTCCGTATCTGTTCTCCGGCCGCATCTTCTCCCAGGTCTCCTGGATTTTTGCAGGCGTCAGGTCACGGCTGATGATGGAGGATTTATAGGCGGAGTTTCCACTCAGGATTGTATATCCCCGGATAGTCACAGTGGCATCCAGCTTCAGCTTGACGGTATATCCTTTGGCCTCCAGTGCTGCAGTGTACTTCTCCCAGGAGAATTTTTTCAATCCAGACAGGACCGCAAGGCAATCCTTTTTGATGCGGGCTTTGTTCTCTTCGAACCTCTCCTCCGTGCGTTTCCAGCCGCGCAGGCGGTTGATCTCCTCGGCGGCCGTCTTTGCTCGGATGCCGATCCGGTGGTCGCTGTTCAGGCAATTGTCCATATCGACGCGGTTGCAGTCGAGATGGAGATGAGGGATGCCGGACTTGCTGTCCGTGTGGAGCGTGATGATGTACTGGGAGTTGGGGAGACGGCAGGGAGACCTGCGGAGCTTTTCCTCTCCGGGCAGCCGGATACTGTCGAAAACCTGGACGAAGTCTTCGGCTAGCCTCTTCCAGTCTTCCAGGGTCCAGCCCTTGGACTCCTCCTTGGACGGAGAGATCTCCATCCGGATCATGTTGTTCTTCAGCGGTCGGCGTTGGAACTCTTCCTCCCTGAGTTTCTGGTGCAGCTTCATATACCCATAGATGGCTTGTGGGCTGGCATCCTCCGGGAGGTGGCTCAGTTTTACTACCTGTGCTTTTCCTTGACGGGTAATGTATCCGAGGGACACCCCGCCGTGTGATATTGATTTGGCTTTTGCTATCATGGCTTTATTCTGTTAGGGTTCGTTCAATCTCTCTCCAATGTTTGATAAGTTTGTTCGCGGCAGCAATCCACCGGCGCATCCTGAATGCATCCCCGAAACACAGGAGACGGTCTTCCGGTTTCATAGCATTCAGGGCGTTTTTGATATGGATCAGGTCGCCCCGGGCATCGTTGAGGCTGATGTATGCTTGGGCCTGGCTTCGGGTCATCCGGAGCTTGGGCTTGTGGCCGAGGGCGCATAGGCGGATGTAGCTGCTGACGGATTTGCCGCAGGCCTGTGCCTTTGCCTGGATGGTGATTTGCTCCTGCTGGGTGGCACGGAATCCCATCCTGCAGGTCTTGTTTACCTTGAAATTGTTGGGATCGAAATACTTATTTTTCATAACCAATGGTGTTTAAATTCCGCCACGGATGCGAGCTTGTGAGCAGGCTTCCCCGCCGGGAGTTGGACAATCGCGCAGCGGAATTGTTCGACATCGGCACAACTTGCATAGTGTTTCGGGAAGGCTTCTCCCCGAAACACATGCAGAGTGTGCCACTCATTACTTCCGATAGGATTCACCCTTGAACCGGAGGATGGAGAACATCTCATTGATGCGGTCCATCATTCGGGGGCCATAGCGGTCCAGGATCTTGTCATCGGCAAGGTTGGTGGTGATGATGGTCGGGAGCTTCCGGTCATAGCGGTAGGAGATCAGATTCTGAACGGGTGTGTAATCCGTACCATAGCTCTGGCATCTCTCCGGTTCCGCGCCAACCTCTTCCACGAAGAGGATCTTCGCACGGAGGAATTCCTCGTAGTGGGAGGCCTCCTTCTCCTGCTGGTGCTTGAACTGGGTGTGCAGGTCAAAGGCAGTGGTGAAGATTACGGGCGAGACGAGCTGCTTGTAGAGCCCGTACATCGCGTACATGAGGGTGGTCTTCCCGGACCCGATGGTTCCCTGGAGGAGCAAGCCGGTGCGGACGGGGCTACCCAGCATCCATTCGGCCGCCTTCTGGATCTTGGCGCCGACCTCGGTTCCGGTGATGCCCTGGAACTCTATGCCGCGAGACTCGACGGCCTTGCGGTAAATCTGACTGAGAACTTCCACCAGTGCTTCTTTTTCCATTCCCTCTATTTGAGGCGGAAGCTTGGCGACAAGGTCATTCCTTGTCGGCAGACTCGAATTGGTCACGAGAGCTGATACAATTTGATTCATTTCTTTTGTACGATTCATAATTCGCATTAGTTAAATAGTTATTTCTTTTCTTATTACTGTTTATTTTGGGTGCAGTCTCTGCACCCGTGTAGTTTCCGGACGGGTACCCGTTCGATTTCTGTACGGGTCCCCGTTCAGAATCCGCACCTGTTCTGTTTTCCAACGGGTCCGGGATCAGTACCTCATAGCGGGTGGGCTTTCCACGGATCTCCTGGGCAGCGACGAGATCCTTTTTAAGCAGGCCCCTCTTGGCCATGATGACCGAGGTCCGGCTCAGGCCGGTGATTTCCGTGACGGTCTTGATCGGGATTTCCACCGGAGCTTTGCTTCTCCGCCAGAAGCCGTAGATGACCGCAAAGAACTCCTTCTCGGCGCCGTGGAGCCCCAGGTCCTTCCACATAAACTTGTAGATGGTCGTGAAAGGCATCATCGCTACGAGGGGCTTAGGATCTTGTCGAGGTCGGAACGCCGGTAGCGTTTCTGTCCGCCGACAAACACAGGGACGAGGATCTTTGCTTTCGCCATTCGGTAGAGTGTGCTCTCCGAAATCCTTAGCAGGGCCTTGACCATCTCAGGGGTGAGGTACTCCTCCTTCTTTTCCTCCGCGATCGCAGCGCGCTCGCGTTCGAAGTCCTGACGGGCCTCGGCCAGGAGCTCCCGGGCGAAATGGCCCAGGTCTCCGGCGTGGACGGTCAGGTTTGTTTCGGGAAATTCCCGGAGGAGCTCGAACAAGTCCAATTTCATATCCATAGTCAAATATGTTTTGGAATTCTGCCTCTCTTGACCCCCTTTCCGATGGGGATCTCATTTGGCTTCGGGCCTCCGGAACACGTGGTCGGAAATCTCACGGCTCCTGAATGGCCGTGACAAACATATAATGGATTTTTTGGTAGAACAAAGAAAGGGATTAAACGAAAATGCCGGCAATTGAATGGTAATCAATCAATTGCCGGCACGGTTCGGATTATACTTTAGGATTATTCCAGAGAATTCCGGATTATTCTTCCTTAGAGAAGATAGAAGAAACGCTTCTTGACAAGGTCGGAATACTCTTGAGGTTTCTTGATGTTGCCACGTTCTGGCAAGTCGATAGACAGGCAATCGAACAGCGTGCAACACCATTCAGTAAATGAGTTGGTAACCCTCTTAAAATACCTGTTCTTATGGAGGATATCGGCTATCTCGATGATGTGTTTATCTGCAAAATGGACTTTATCTTTGGCCCCTTGCCTATAATTATCGCGGACGAATTGCAGGTCTTCGACAACCTTATCAACGTACATCTTACCAGGCTCGTCAGACCAACCGGTCATATAGTCCGAGTTAAAGATGGTACGTAGGCGGGCCTCGTTGATGATGACTCGCTCTGGCTGTTTGATTGCGGGGGCTTTCTCTTCAACGGAAGGAGCCTCTTCCTTGACCACGGCCGCCACCTCAGTAGGTTGTCCCTCAACCGCGTCCGGCCCCTTGGTGGGGAATAGCATTGTAATTCCGGCAAGAGCCATCGCCAGGAGAGGAGATCCGACCAAGAGGGCAGCCCCAAGGACCATTAATATGACAAATAGCTTGAACCAAACATCCGTTGTTGCCAATTCTTTCAACTCCAGAATTGACGAGTAGGCGTCGTGATAATAAGCCATGACAAATGCCGCCACAGTACAGATGACCAGCAACGCCAGCCCGCATTTGAACACCATCGCTGATGGTAAATACTGGCTGAATAGCTTTGCGAATTGTCTGGATTGATCCTTCATTATGCCTTTACATACTTCTGGTTAGGGTCATTCGGCTTATCCGGAATAGTGAGCTTAAGTATCCCTTTTTCTACTAAAGGATTAATGTGTTTTTTTCTGTTCTTGGTCTGATTCGTCAAGCCCATTCTAGACAGAATTTCTGCTGCAGTTCTGGGAATGGTGCAGAAGTTAATAATGTCCTGCACCTTCCCGGATGGCTTGTCTTTGGAGGGATTAGCTCCGTTACTTAACTCCGTTACTTCTTCTTGAGCTCCGTTACTTTTCTTGGTTGCTCCGTTACCAAACTCCGTTACTCTGACACTTTCTTGGTTACTATCACGCCAGAAAGTAACTACGACCTCTTTCTTCTTGGTGTCGTTAACGACTTCCATTTTATCATCCAGTTCACGAGCACGAAGGAAGCCACTGCCAATGCCTGAATAGGGTAGTAAAAATGCTCCGTGAGTAAAAAGCATCTTGTTCCTCGGAAGGGATGTGCCAGATAAGACGTCCTCAACCTCCAATCCGCCCGGGAGGGCACCTGGACTATGGATCTCAACGCGATTATCAAAGACGAACAGCCGGATAGGAGCCTCCCAGCTATATGAACGGTGCAGGAGGGCATTCGAGCAGATCTCAGACAGAGCGCCAATAGGAATCTCCAACTGTCCGAGGGAGTTGAAATCCGGATCTACCTGGACATTATGCAGATTCCGCTTGAGAAAAGCCATCATGGCTTCATACTGGACCAGAATGCCACCATCGGCATCCAAATCGTCCATCTTGTCACGGAACTCCGTCCCACCAAGACTGTTGCCGATAAAACTGACGCACTTAACCGTGGCAGTAGGAAGCCAACGCCATGGATGTCTGCCGAACAACAGCATCGCCGCATAGGTGATGCCGCCATCAGAACGTATGAGTCCAAAATTCTTGAGCAAGCGCTCAACCGTCATTCCAGATGCCGCCAAACTAACAAGCTCGTCAGCGGTAGCATCCTGGATCTGCTCATAAGTCAAATCCTTGGATTTGTAAGATGCCTCAAACCTTTTGGTCAGATAGGTCTTAACGACATTCATATCCAAATCGGCAATAGTCGCACCAGGGATGAGAGCCTCATCTTGGCGAAACGTGCCGCTATCGGACATCATCTCGGCAATCTCTGCGTTGTCAACGATGCGACGCTTGTTGGCGCCGTTCTTAACCCAGACAATTCCCTTGTTGTCTTTGTATGGCTTATTGATGCCCTCAAGGACTGTGACGGCTATCAATTGTCCGCCAGGGACATCAACGTTTTCAGCTTTAATGGAAACGGCTGGATGGACTTGGTCGGTGGCGATTTGGGAAAGAAGCCCTGTCTGCTCCTGCACCTCCGTGCGCGAAAGAGCGTTGACCTCTCCCGTCTTATCATTTAAGCCGATGATAATCATTCCTCCTCCCCGCTCATTGGCGTAGCACACCATTTCTTCCCCCACTTCATAGGCATCGGTAACCCGCTCTTTCATCTGGACGGGCGTCTGTTCACCTTTCCCACAGAGTTTTAGTATTTCTTCCGTTGTCATAATCTCAACGTGTTTTTACAAAGTTAATGAAACTATTCCAGCTTCAAAATGACTTCTTTCGCCATTTCTTCATCGATGTTCCGGTAACGGTTGAATGCTTTGGAGTTTTCGACGTGGCCGGAGATCTTGGCGATGAGGTTGGGGTCTTTGAGTTCCTTGTAAAGATTTCCGACCAGGACGCGGCGGGCCATGTGGGAAGATGCCACTTCCCAAATGGGATGCTGCTCTTCTTCCCGGGTCAAGGAATTGATAACTGTTACCTGTCGGTTAATGCCAGCGAGACGGAGCATCTTCTTGATGTTGCGGTTATAATCCTGCGCGCAGGTAAAGGGAAGCAAGCGATTGCCGGGGACATCAGGATATCGCGCCAGGATTTCCAAGGCCGTAGGGCCGAGGGGGACCCGTACCGTGACCGGTCGCCCCTCTTTTGTTTTCCGGGGAACATATTCGATGGCGCCATTGATAATGTTACTTTTTTTCATCTGTAGAAGATCCCCGACCCGGCAGCCGATGAAACAATGGAACACGAAAATATCTCGTTGCACTTCAAGTCCGGGATTTTTCGGAAACTTTGCAGCATACAAGATGTTCCTTTCTTCCTTTGTGATGTAGAAAGGGGAGCCGTATAAAGGTTGCCCCATCTCATACTCATCGAACGGCTCATTCGCGGTAAGATGATTCCTCTTGGCCCATTTGACGAAAGTCCGGAAACGGGACATGGTCCCGATGATATCGTTCTTCCCGCGAGGTTTGGGATAGCGGCATTCGGGAACTTGGTCATATACCTTTTGATAATGCCTGTCAATGATAATCGGTTTCCCATCCTTGTCCTTGCCGATGAACTGGTGTTCGGTCGAAAGGTAATCGGCGAACTGGCGAAGCGTGTCGGCTGTCAGATCATCCAGTTCGATGCTTGTTCCGGTATAAAGCGTGAACCGCTGAAGAGCCCGATACAGGACTTTGTACTGGCGTTTTTGTGACTCGGAGATATCGTGAACTTCAATGAAGTGTGCCAAAGAAGATATGGTGGTATTGTCTGCCGTACTCTTTTTCTCTCCTTTGGGAATCTTTAAGCGGTCCAGCAGCTTGGCAGAGAGCCACTTATCTGCGAGTTCGACCTTGCCGGCCCCCGCTTTGATAAACTCTTCCTGGACGAAGGTGGAGATCTCTTCCAGTTCTTTGTTTACCTGCTGGAGATTTTTGACAAGAGCAGCCCTCTCTTCAGACATGAAGCGGATCTTAGGAATCTTATTGCATTGTCCGTTTTCATCCCAGTATTCGGACAGGGTGAAAAGATTGGTCTTGGCCCGCTGGTTTAACCGGCCATGGAAGAAACGCATCAGGATTTCCTGCTTCCCTGTGGTTTTGTCCTTCTTGCTCGAGAGCGTGTAAACAATAGTCGCCATAATTCGTCAATATCACTCGCCAAATATAAAGATTTTTGGCGACTTTTTGGCGACTTAATTGAATTATTCTGCTTTTTCTTGATTTGAAATGACTGCTTGCGCAGATTGTGATAATATTGCAAGCGCCATCAAATCAATATGTTATGGTGGATTTAATAGTTTCTACTGATCGGTCGTTTTATAAAGGTTCGACTCTCATCCCGCGCACAAGGAGGCAATATCGCAAGGTGTTGCCTTTTCTTTGTTTTGCAAGTTGCTGATTTCCCTCGTCCATGGTAATGATCTACTGCTTCTTAGGTCGCATGACGAATTTTTTGGAATGTTAAAAATAAATCCTTAGTTTTGTGATGACTTGCTGCATACATCTAAAAAACGCATCACCTTTTACTGATATGGAACGATTCCGCCTCTTGTGCTTCTTGATTCTGTTGGTGTCTGTGATAGGATGCCGGAACAACCCAGGTTATATTCGTGTGGTCGAAGTCAGGAATGTACCCGTGACTCCGGTCTCAGCGACGGTTCTGGTCGATAGTATCTCGCCCGATCCAGCCCAGATAGGTTATTATGACAACCATCTGCTCATCCGGGATACCTATGTGCCGGAAGGGGAGGGGCAGCTGATCTTTTATGACCTGAAAACCGGGTCAAGGACCTCCTGTATCCATAAGGGCCGGGGCCCCGGCGAGACGGTCGGCTTCTACGATTTCTTCGTCATGGAGCCGCAGAAGGAGCTCTATCTCATAGATGTCACGGCGCGTAAAATCCTCCATGCTCCGGTCGAGGACCTGATGGGGGGCTCAGTTTCCCTTCGGGATATTGCTTCGATAGACCTCTCCGGATTCCCAAATATCTTCACGATCACGGGAGGTGACGGGAAACTCTACGCTACCGGGATGATGGAGCACGACCGTTTCATCAAGATCGGCGAAGAAGGCGGGAGCGAGACGTTTGGACTATATTGTCCGGATATCCAACAGAAGGAACTGACACGCATGCTGAATCAAGCCTACATGGGTCGCGTGGTCTATGAGCCGAAACACGATGTTCTGGTCATGGCCTGTCGCTATGCAGATCAGCTGGAGTATTATAATCCCGGCAGCGGAGAGGTGTTCCTGGCCAAAGGGCCCATGCGCTTCGAGCCGTCTTATGAAATCGTGGATGTCCGGGGCCAGGAGGTGCTGGCCCATAACCGGGATGAACGGCGCGGGTATATCGACATCACGACGGACGGGAAAGATATCTACGCATTGTATTGTGGCAGGCTGGATGGAGAACCGAACGATACGGCGGCATCGGAAGTCCGCATTTTTGACTGGAAAGGGCGCTTGCTCCGGCGGCTTGATCTCGGCGAGGACGTGGATTCGATCGCTTTGGACGATGCCGGGAAGAAGCTATACGCTCTTTCGAGAGAGGGTAAGGTCTTGCTTTATGATTTGTAAAATCGGATAGGGTATTGTGCCCAGTTCGATTGGCGAGGGAGTCCATCCTCGGTGTTCGGCATAGCCCAATCCTCATAATCAATCAGTTACGAATTAACCTTCGGATAATTCTCCGAAGGTTAATTCGTAAGTGGCTGATAATCAGCAGCGGCGGTATGGACATTCTTCCGTAGGATGAGGACGCGGTGGCGGATGCTTATTCTGCGGACCCCAAGGAAGTGGCGCCTCGGAAATCATCCGCAGCAAGCCTCCAAAAAATGTGTATCTTTGCGTTATGCTGAAGATCCTGATGATGATCCTGCTGGCGGCGGGGCCGCTGCAGGTGGGCCGGAGCGTGCGGCCCGCGATGCGCATGCTCGAGAGCGAGCAGCGCGACGGTTATGTCTGCCAACTGGTGGAGTACAACGTCTCCCCGCAGGAGCGGGTGCAGTCCTACCTGCTGGTGCCTGACGGCGCGGGGCGCTTCCGCAAGGCGCCGGGCCTGGTGCTGCTGCACGACCACGGCGCTCGCTTCGACATCGGCAAGGAGAAACTCGTCCGGCCGCTGCCGAGTGCGCCGGACCATATCAAGGCCAGTGCGCAGCAGTGGGTGGAGAGCGGCTTCGACGGGGTGTATTTCGCCGACCGACTGGCGGCGGAGGGCTATGTCGTGATCGTGCCCGACGCCCTGTACTGGGGCTCCCGCAGCACGGAGACCTGCCAGGAGTGGTCCCGCCGCAAGTTCGGGGATGCACCCGGCGACCCGGACGAGCTCAAGAATGCGGTCTACGAGGGGCAGCGCACCGTCTATGACAGCTTGGCGCGCCGGGGCGTCGTCTGGGCGGAGCAGACGCTCCGCGAAGACGCCGCGGCCGCGCGCCTGCTCCGCCGCCTGCCCTTCGTGAAGAAACGCCGCATAGGCTGCTTCGGCTGGTCGATGGGCGCCCACCGCGCCTGGCTGCTCGCCGCTTTCTGCAAGCAGGTCCGCACGGGCGTCGCGCTTTGCTGGATGACCCTGATGGAGACCCAGGTCCAGCCCTACAAGGCCTCCGACTATTCGATGCTGATCCCGCAGATGCGGGAGCGATACGACTTCCCGGACATCGCCCGCTGGCTTTCGCCCAAGCCGTTCTTCTTCCTCAATGGCTTGCAGGACAAGCTCTTCCCGGTCCCGGCGGTGGAGACAGCCTTCGCGCGCATGCAGGCGATCTATGAAGAAAAAGGCGCAGGCGGTCGCCTGCGCACGGAATTCTTTGACGGTCCCCACCACTGCGGCCTCGCCGAGCAGCAGGCTATCCTCGATTATCTTGCCGCCCAGCTGAAATAGGATTCGGAGCGAAGCGATCGGGGGTTCCTTCCCCCGTATGTCGAAGACGAAAGCTGCGATGGCGGAATGTCAATCCGCCATCGCAGCTTTAAATACGTCGTCTGTCTGCAGGAAAAGGTGGTAGTAGGCCTTGTCTCCGAGCTTGGAGTAACGGCCCACGAGGGCCTGGACCTGCGTCATCATGTACTGGCGGTCCGAGGCCCACTCGTCGCCCTTGGGCGCGAGTCCGTCCTTGGCCTTGGCGAAGGCGAGGAACTGCCGCTCCAGCCCGGCCCGGTCGAGGTAGGTCAGGAGCCGGCCGTAGTCGTCGATCTCCGACAGCTCCCGCCTGTGCGCATCGAAGAACGCGGAGGCGAAGCGCATCGCCGTGGCCTTGCGGTTGCAGGCCACGTAGAACTGCCCGGCGCGCGTGGTGTCCACCGGCACGAACACATCCGGCAGGATGCCGCCTTTCTCGACGTGCATGCTGTCGGCATGGAACATCTCGCCGTTGTCGTAGCGGCGCAGCACCTCGTATTCGTATTCGTCGGAATAGGGCTTCTGGATGCAGCGGCCGGAGGGCGTGTAGTAGCGCGCCACGGTGATGCGCATCCCGGACTTGTCGTTGAAGAAGAACGGCTCCTGCACGAGGCCCTTGCCGAAGGTACGGCGGCCCACCAGGGTGGCCCGGCCGTTGTCCTGCAGGGCGCCGGCGAGGATCTCGCTGGCCGAGGCCGTGCCTTCGTTGACCAGGATCTTCACGGGCAGGGACTGGAAAGGACCCCGGCCGTCGGCCCGGAACTCCTCGCGCTTGCGGTGCCGGCCCTCCAGGTAGACGACGAGCGCCTTGCGGGGCAGGAACAGGTTGGAGAGTTTGCAGGCCTGGTCGAGGTAGCCGCCGGTATTGTCGCGCAGGTCGATGATGAGCTCGCGCATCCCCGTCTCCGCGAGCTCGGCGCAGGCCTTGATGAACTCGGCGTCGGTGGTGCGGGAGAACTTGGACAGGCGCAGGTAGCCCGTGGTGTCGCTGACCATGAAGGCGGCGTCGACGGAGTAGGTGGGGATCTTGCCGCGGGTAATCTCGAACGGGATCGTCTCGCGGCCCCGCTGCACGGTCACGAGGACCTTGCTGCCGGCCACGCCCTTGATGCGCCGGACCATGCTGTCCTGCGGGAAGTGCACGCCGGCGATGTTGGTCGAGTCGACCTTGAGCAGCCGGTCGCCCGGCTGGAGGCCGATCTTCTCGGACGGACCGCCGGGGATGACCTCGATCACGACCGCCGTGTCGTTGGGGACGTTGAACTGGATGCCGATGCCGTCGAAGTTGCCGGTCAGGTCGGCCTCCGACTCTTCGAGGATCTGCGGCGGCATGTAGGCGGAGTGCGGGTCCAGGGCGGACAGCGCGGCGGCCGCCACGGCGTCGCTAACTTTCTTGTGGTCGACGGAGTCGACGTAGTTCTCGTCAATGCTCTGCAGGACCAGTTCGATCTTGCGCCAGTCGTTGCCGCTGACGCGCATCATGCGCTGGCGCTTGCCGGCCGTCTGGACGATCAGGGCGATCAGCAGGCCGATGACGACGCCCAGCAGGGCGACGAGGAGGGAGGATTTCTTCATGCGTTCAATCGATCTTTTCGACCTCGATGCCGGCGCGGCGGAGGAGGTCCACCCCGTCCGTCAGGCGGTATTCGTCGCGGTAGACGACCCGCCGGATGCCGGACTGGATGATGAGTTTGGCGCACTCCATGCACGGAGACGCTGTCACGTAGAGGGTGGCGCCCTCGGAACTGTTGCCGGACTGGGCTACCTTGGAGATGGCGTTGGCCTCGGCGTGGAGCACGTAGGGCTTGGTCACGCCGTTCTCGTCCTCGCAGATGTTCTCGAAGCCGGAGGGCGTGCCGTTGTAGCCGTCCGAGATGATCATCCGGTCCTTGACGATCAGCGCGCCCACCTGGCGGCGCTTGCAGTAGGAATTGGTGGCCCAGATGGCGGCCATCTGCATGTATTTGTCGTCGAATTTGCTCATGGCCTATCTCTGGTACAGGTAGCGTTTGATGCTGCGCTTGGGCGTGCGCTCGAAGTCCTCCGGCATGAACTCGATCTTGCGGATCTGGGCGTACGAGGGGAGGAGCTTGTTGATCTCGGGGAGGTTGCCGCTGATGCGCTCCTCGAGCGCTTCGCGCGTGAGCCCGTCGAGCTCGCCCTGGTGGTAGTCCGGATAGATGAGGGCCGTGAGACCGCCGCGGTCCTCGACCACGAGCGACTCCACCACGTAGGTGACGTTGTTGATGACGGCCTCCAGCTCCTCCGGATAGATGTTCTGGCCGCTGGGGCCGAGGATCATGCACTTGGAGCGGCCGCGCAGGTACAGGAACCCGTCGTAGTCGATCACGCCGATGTCGCCGGTCTTGAACCAGTTGTCGTTGGTGAAGCTGGCCTTGGTGGCCTCGCGGTTCTTGTAGTAGCCCAGGAAGACGTTCTGGCCCTTGATCTGGATCTCGCCGGGCTCCTTGTAGGGGTTCTTGGAGTCGATGCGCACCTCGCAGCCCGTGATCGGCATGCCGCAGGACCCCTTGCGGGTCTTCCACCACTTGGCGTAGGTGATCAGCGGGGCGCATTCCGTCATGCCGTAGCCGACGGTGAAGGGGAAGTGGATCTTGCGCAAGAACTTCTCGACCTCGGGGTTGAAGGCGGCGCCGCCGAGGATGACTTCCTCGAAGCGGCCGCCGAAGGCATCGATCATGCTGTTGCGGATCTTCTTCTGGATCACCTGGTCCACGATGGGGATGCGCATCAGGGACTTGTGGCGGTCCACCACCGGCTTGATCTGGGACTTGTAGACCTTCTCGATGATCAGCGGCACCGCGATGATGATGTCGGGGTGGATCTCGGAGAAGGCCTTCATGATGACCTTGGGGCTCGGCGTGCGGGTCAGGAAGTGGACGTGCGCGCCGATGGTCATCTCGAAGAGGAACTCGAACATCATGCCGTACATGTGGGCCGAGGGGAGCATCGCGACGACCTCGGACTCGCAGTTCATCTGCGGCTCGGCGGTCTCGCCGGCGAAGCGGATGTTGCACCAGAGGGCGCGGTAGGGGATCATGACGCCCTTGGAGAAGCCGGAGGTGCCCGAGGTGTAGTTGATCAGCGCGAGCTCGTCGGGCTGGTCTTCGTAATAGTTCATGTGGTCGGGCTTGAATCCGTCGGGATAGAGCGTCTTGAAGGTCTTGGTGAGGTTCTCCCGCACGGTCACGAGGTCTTCGTGGCGGGCGTAGATGTAGTTGAGGGTGTTCATCTGGACGATGACCTCGAGCCCGGGCATCTCGGCCTCGGAGAGACCCTGCCAGATCACCTCGTCCACGAAGAAGACCTTGGCGTCGGAATGGTTCACAAGGTAGTGGATGTTCTCGGGCTTGAACTCGTGCAGGATGGGCACGGGCACGGCGCCGTAGGTCGTGGCGGCCAGGAAACAGACGCCCCAGTGGGCCTGGTTGCGGGAGCAGAGCGCGACCTTGTCGCCCTTCCGGAGCCCGCACTTCTCGAACGCGATGTGCAGGTACTCGATGCGTTCGGCGACATCCTTGTATTTGAGGGTGGTGCCCTGGTAGTTGGAGAGGGCGTCGCGCTCCCAGTTGTCCCGGAAACTCTTCTCCAGGAGTTTGTTTACCGATTGGAATTCCATGTCAGTTTGATGCCTTTCTTGTCCCCGGCAAGGGTTTTATCAGGTTGGTACACGATGAAGCGGCAGCCGCGGCCCGGCCACCTGAAGGCGCTGCCGTCGGGCCGCTCCGCGTCGATGAACGCGCGCAGGGCGGATTCGCTGCCATATAGATACCAGCCGCCATAGGCGGCGGTGAAACTGTCGTCTCCGGTGGCGAAGGCGCTGCCGTATAGGATTGGCAGGAAGCCGCGCCAGGGGTTCTCGGCCGGCTCTCTGTCCGCGACGGCCTTGGCCGGGCGGACCAGCGTCAGGGCGCCGCCGCCGAAATGGACGAGGGCGATCTCGCGGACGCCGACCTCCTGCTCCCATTTGAGCGGGTCCTTGCCGCTCGACTTGCGGAGCTCCTCCAGGGTGCGCCTGTAGCGGGTCAGCTTGACGGAGGCGTCCTGGAAGCGCTCCACGGCCTGCCGCATCTCGGGCAGCCCGACGGGCATCGCCAGCGCGAAGCGCGTGTCGGGCGGAAGGACGGCGCCCAGGCGGCTGTCGCCGAAGGGTAGGGCCTCGAGGATGTTGGCGTAGTAGGCGTCGGAGTCGCTGCAGACGGGCAGGACGTCGAATCCGTCGGAGCCGGGCCGGAGCACGGTCCAGTCCGCGACGATACGAAGGAACGCGGTCAGCTCGCGGCGGGGGAAGATGCCCTGGAGCCAGGTCTTCGGGGCGAGCCGGTCGGCGCCGCCGTTGCGGAAGATGACGAAACGATCGTCATCCGCCACGGCCAGCGCGTCGCGGAATCCGGGCGCGTCGAGGATGGAGGTATGCTCGGTGAGGTGGCGCCGGACCGCGGTCAGCTGGGCGTCGGAGGGCGTGATGAGCAGGAAGCCGTCGCGCCGGGCCTCGGGGTCGGGCGCGACGTATTCGGTGCGCAGGCGCAGCGTCGCGGCCTGCCCGAGCAGCGCGAGGACCGACTCGGAGGAGTCGGCGGGCGCGCGCCCGGTGTCCAGGGCGAGCACGGGCACGAGCGAGCCGTTGTAGCAGAGCGACAGGGCCATCCGGGCGTTCTTGAACGCGGACAGGTCCAGCTGGTGGAGGACGCTGGTCGAATCGTACAGGCGCAGTCCCTCGGCGAGCCGGTCATGGCAGATGACCGCCAGCGCGTCGGACGGGACGGCGGCGAGCAGCTCGGGGATGTGCCGCTGCTGCGGCACGGCCCCGTCGTTGCGGGCGCCTCCGCCGCAGGCGAACAGGACCGGGAGGATGAAAAACAGGGCGAAGAGGCTTTTTTTGCTCATAACTTACAAATATACTAATTATTTGAATTATGATTTTTCGAGGAAATCAGTAACTTTGCACGTTTTTAAGAAGAGAGGCACCTGCAGCGTGCGAGTAGTGTAACGGAATATGCAAGAAATCAGAAATATAGCCATTATCGCCCACGTCGACCACGGCAAGACGACGCTGGTGGACCGCATGATCTACCAGGCCAACCTGGTGCGTCAGCCGGAAAACCTGGGCCAGCTGATCCTCGACAACAACGACCTGGAGCGCGAGCGCGGTATCACCATCCTCGCCAAGAACGTCTCCGTGATCTACAAGGGGGTCAAGATCAACATCATCGACACCCCGGGCCACAGCGACTTCGGTGGTGAGGTGGAGCGCGTGCTCAACATGGCGGACGGCGTGCTGCTGCTCGTCGACGCCTTCGAGGGCTGCATGCCCCAGACCCGCTTCGTCCTGCAGAAAGCCATCCAGATGGGCAAGAAGCCCATCGTGGTCATCAACAAGGTGGACAAACCCAACTGCCGCCCCGACGAGGTGCAGGAGGAGGTCTTCGACCTGATGTTCAACCTCAATGCCACGGAGGAGCAGCTCGACTTCGTAACCGTGTACGGATCCGCCAAGCAGGGTTGGATGTCGCTCGACTGGAAGAAGCCGACCTCCGACATCACGCCGCTGCTCGACACGATCCTCGACGTCATCCCGGCGCCGCCGGTGGTCGAGGGCACGCCGCAGCTGCTCATCTCCTCGCTGGAGTACTCCCCGTACGTGGGCCGGATCGCCGTCGGGCGCATCACCCGCGGCTCGCTCAAGGCGGGCCAGCCGATCAGCCTGTGCAAGCGCTACGACATCGTCCAGAAGCAGAAGATCAAGCAGCTGATGGTCTTCGAAGGCCTGGGCAAGGCCAATGTCGAGGAGGTCCAGTGCGGTGACATCTGCGCCGTGGTGGGCATCGACGGTTTCGAGATCGGCGACACGATCGCCGACTACGAGAACCCGGAGGCCCTGGAGCCCATCGCCATCGACGAGCCGACGATGAGCATGCTCTTCACCATCAACAATTCCCCCTTCTTCGGCAAGGACGGCAAGTACGTCACCTCGCGCCACCTCAAGGAGCGCCTGGACAAGGAGCTGGAGAAGAACCTCGCGCTGCGCGTCAAGCCTGGCCTGACGGCCGACTCGTTCATCGTCTACGGCCGCGGCGTGCTGCACCTGTCGGTGCTCATCGAGACGATGCGCCGCGAAGGGTTCGAGCTGCAGGTCGGCCAGCCCAAGGTGCTGGACAAGACCATCGGCGGCCAGCGCTGCGAGCCGGTGGAGGACCTGTCGATCGAGGTGCCCGAGGAGTTCGTGGGCGCCGCCATCGAGATCTCCACGCGCCGCAAGGGCGCGCTGGTGCGCATGGAGCCGCGCGGCGACCGCACCCTGCTGGAGTTCGAGATCCCGACCCGCGGCCTGATCGGCCTGCGCTCCAACCTGCTGACCGCCAGCCAGGGCGAGGCCATCGTCGCGCACCGTTTCAAGGAGTACCAGCCTTACAAGGGCGAGATCGAACACCGCAACAACGGCTCGCTCGTCTCCATCGAGACCGGCCAGTCCATCGCCTACTCGATGAACAAGCTGCTGGACCGCGGCCGCTTCTTCGTGGAGCCCGGCGAGGACATCTACGCCGGCCAGGTCGTGGGCGAGCACACCCGCGAGCGCGATCTCAACATCAACATCTGCAAGACCAAGAAGCTTACCAACGTCCGCGCCGCCGGCTCCGACGAGAAGATCGTCCTCCCGCCGGCCATCAAATTCTCCCTGGAGGAGGCGCTGGAATACATCCAGGAAGATGAACTCGTGGAGGTCACGCCGCACTTCATGCGCATCCGCAAAATCCTGCTGGACCCGCTGGCGCGCAAAAGAAACAGCGACAACGAAGACTGATTTTAGTTGCTAATCGCGAAAAAATTGCTAACTTTGCAACCCTTTGTAGTTAAACTGACAAGTCTGGCCCCCGGCAAAAGCCACTTTACGTGGCATGCGGGGCCTGAGTTCTTTGAGATATTCGGGAATGAAGAAATCCTCGATGCCGACCTGGAAGTGACGGCCGGGATCGCGAACCACGGCCTGACGGCGGACGCCGCCTGCGTGGTCAGCGGCAGCGTGACCGTCGCTTGCGACAGGTGTCTCGAGGACCTGGTGATCCCGGTGGAGACCTCCTTCGAGGAGACCTACACGCCGGAATCCGACGAACTGGACCTGCGGCAGGATGTCTACGACTACGTCTGCATCTCGCTCCCGATCCAGCGGGTGCACCCCGAGGGAGAATGCAATCAGGAGACTACAAAGTATTTGAGCAAATAATAATTTAAAAATAATAAAGCAATGGCACATCCGAAACACAAACTTTCCAAGCAGCGCAGGGACAAGCGTCGTACCCACGACTTCGCGCCGGTTCCGACCCTCGCGACCTGCCCGAACTGCGGTGCGACCGTGATCTATCACCGTGTCTGCCCCGAGTGCGGTTACTACAGAGGCCGTCAGATCGTTGTCAAGAACGCTGAGTAGCGGTCCCTTAGTTCAACGGATAGAACGAAGGTTTCCTAAACCTTAAATACAGGTTCGATTCCTGTAGGGACTACAGAGAAGGCACCCGACGGGTGCCTTCTCTGTAGTCCTTGCGTTTTACATCGGCTTGATGCGGCGGGCGAGGCGGGCGCACAGGCCCGGGAAGAAGCGCTTGATGAACGTCATCACCAGTTCGCCGCGGCCCACGAGGACCTCGCGGCGGCCCTTCCGCACGGCCCGCACGATCTTGCGTGCGGCGGCCTCGGGCGACAGCCCGCCGGCCTGGCCGGCGTCCATCTTGCCGTGCGGCACGCCGCCCTTGTCCAGGGCATAGCGCGAGATGTTGGTCCGAACGCGCCCCGGACAGACGATCGTGACGCGGATGCCGCGGTCGTAGTACTCGGCCTGCAGGGTCTCGAAGAATCCGTACATCGCGAACTTCGAAGAACTGTAGCCGCAGCGCAGCGGGAAGCCGAAGCGGCCGGCGATGGAGGTCGTGACGGCGATGTGCCCGCCGCCCTGCCCGAGCAGGTGCGGCAGCAGGGCCCGGGCGATGTTCACCGGGGAGAAATAATTGACTTCCATGATCTTGCGGATCATCTCGTCCGAGGTGTCCTCGACAGTCGTGCGCTGGCTGATGCCGGCGTTGAGCAGGGCCGTGTCCAGTCCGCCGAGGACCTCCCAGGCCCGCTCCGTGAGGGCTTCGATCCCGGAAGGATCGCTGAAATCATAGGGGAGCACGGCGACCTGCGCGGCGCCCAGCTCGCGGCAGCGCTGCGCGACGGGCGCGAGCCGCTCCGCCGACGAGGAGGTCAGCACGAGGGCGGCGCCGTCGGCGGCATAGCGCTCGGCGCAGGCCTGCCCGATGCCGGAGGAGGCGCCGGTGATCCAAACCCGCTCCATGGCCTATTCGGGACGTTTCTGGCCGCGGGACACGAGCCCCATCATCCGGAAGAGGAACTTCGGCAGGGGCTTGCGCGGGTCGCGCTTACGCATGTCGAGGTACCAGCCGAGTTTCTTGATGACGGGGATCTTGTGGGTCTCCACGAACTCGATGAGCGTGCCGTCGGGATCCTCGATGTAGGTGAAGTGGCCGGAGGCCTCGCCCATGTCGAACTGCTCGCCGTCCGGGCAGCTGTCCACGGTGAAGGGATGGCCCTTGGCGGCGCAGAAGCGCCCGAGGGCCTGCATGCCCGTCACGTCGTAGCAGATCTGGATGAATCCCGGGTCGCCCCAGTAACGCCCCTCGAAGATCTTGCGGGGCGTGCGGTCGAGGGCCTGCACCAGCTCGATGCAGTCCGGGCCGAGCAGCCCGGAGAAGGCGCCGGTGCGCGGCTGCGCGGGGCGCAGGAGCACGCGGCGGAAGCGCCCGTCGGCGCCGGGCAGCAAGGCCCAGTCGTCGAAGACGCCGGTCCGGTCGTACACGACGGTGTCGTAGCCGAGGATCTCCTTGTAGAAGGCGATCGAGCGCTCCATGTCGGTCACGCCCGCCACGGCGCCGGCGATACCGCCGGTCAGGCGGCCCTGCTCGATGTAGAGGTAGTCCGACTGGACCAGCTGGAAGCAGTTGCCGTACAGGTCCTTGACGCAGAAGCAGGGCGTGCCGTCGGGCAGCGCCGAGACGGCTCCGACATCCTTCCACTTCGCGGAGATCTCCTGGTGGAACGCCGCGATGTCGCGGCAGTGCACCTTGGCGGCGAAGACGCCCAGGTCGCCCACGGAGATCTCGAAGCCCACGGGCACGGGCTTGCGCTTCGAGTACTGCCAGATCTCGAATCCGCCGCCGCCCTGGAGGTTGGCGTTGATGCTGGCGTGGCGTTGCTGCGGCTGCCCGCCCGTGTAGGGGAGCATGCGCTCCGCCACGGTGTCGTCTTCGAGGATCTTGAGGTCGGCTCCGAACATCTCGATGAGCCAGTTCCAGGACTTATTGAAATTCTCAGTCCCGACACCCACCTGCTGGATGCCGTTGATCGTGAAATTATCCATTTGTGCCAAAATATTTGCTTTTTTGGGAAACAAAGATAAGCATTCTCCGCCAAAATAGGTAATTGGCTTACCGGACGGTAAGCCAATTGATTAAATGGGTCATGTTCTGCATGTAGGTCCAGGTGGAGATGCATTCCGCGGGGAGCGGGGCGTCGGAGAAGCCCGGATTCTCGTGCGAGACGCCGGGCAGGCCGCCGGGCCAGTAGTCCTTGGCGGCGAGGGCGTCCACGAGCTTCTGGATGGCATCCTTGTCCTCCTGCACACCGCTGCCGCGCGAATAGTAGAGCGGGTAGTGGCGCTGCCGGGCCTTGTCGCCGAGGAACGGCGAGTCCGCCGTGGCCTCCTCGACGCTCATCTTCAGCAGGGACTCGTACTGCTCCTTGAGGGGACCCAGGTTGATGGTCCGGTAGGAGCGGTAGTGGGTGATGATGTCGTGCGGGTCATAGTCCACCCAGTATTTGCCGTTTCCGCGATGCAGGTAGAGCGGCTTGCCGGTGCCTACCTCCACGAAGGTGGGGCAGAGGATCTGGCCTTCGCGCAGGTTCTGCTTGAAGAAGGAGACCATATCCGGGCCGTACTGGATGCTCTCGAGGAACTCGAACGCGTCCGGGATGCGGGCGAGGTACTTGGTGTCGCCCGTCCAGCGGTAGAACATCATCAGGTTGCCGATCATCTCGGCAGTGGCCGTGGCCGCGTAGCCGCGCGGCTCGAAGTCGCGCGCATGGCCCGGAGTGTAGCCCAGGTCCAGCTGGTGCTGCATGGCCCAGCCCGCCTGCGGCTTGCCGCCCTGCAGCACGAGCACGCAGCTCATGGCGCGCTGGATGGGCTCCAGCACGCGCTCCTCACCGAGGATCTGCCAGCAGTCCAGCAGGAAGTTGATGTTGCCGGTGTGGACGCCGTCGTTGATGGTGATGAAGGAGCTGTAGTCGGGCTTGCCTTCCTTGACGAAGTCATAGCGGAGGGGCCAGCGTTGCGGCCAGCCGCCCACGGGGTACTGGCTCTGGATCATGAAGTCGATCGCCTTGTCGATGGCGGGGCGGTAGCGCGGATCCCAGTGCTCGGCGTACATCCGGAGCAGGAAGCCCGCGGCGTCGATCGTGCCGTCGTCGAAGGTGGCGTTGCCGGAGTAGTGGAGGTGCTCCTGGGCGCAGTACTGGTAGCCGGAGGCCACGGTCTTGTACCAGTCCTTGAGCGAAGCCTCGCCGGCGAAGTCCGCCATGTAGTTCCAGCCGCCGCAGGGCAGCTGCGCCCAGATCAGGGCGGCGGCTGCCTCCTCGGCGGCCTTCAGGTAGTATTCGTCGCCCGTGGCATGGTAGGCGTCGAGGAAGACGTTACCCATCGCCGGAGTGCCGCGCTCGATCCACATCATCGAGGGCTTGCACTCGAGCTCTCCCCAGACGCGGGAGAAGTCAGGGGCGTAGTTCCAGAGGTAGCCGCCGGTGTTGGAGACCTTCTCGACCATGAAGGTGGTGGCTTTCTTCATCGTGGCACGCACCTGGTCGTCGGTGAGGCCCTTGGGGCGGGCAGCCTGCAGCGGCAGCGCCGCCAGGATGCTGAGGATTATAATGATCTTTTTCATATTCAATGGATTACGGCATAGGTTTGAGGCCTTCCCAACGGACATCCCAGGTGCCGTCCTTGGGGAAGCCCGGATTCTCGACTTCGCAGCCGTCCCAGCCGGCGCACATCATGCCGACGGCGAGCAGCAGGCCGCCGTTGCCCGGCAGGTACATCCGGAGGGTCTCGGAGCGGTAGTTGTTGCCGCTGGGCAGCACCAGTTCGCCGCGGCCATCCATCGTGATGGCGCGCACGGCGATCTCCGGCCGCAGCAGGCGGGTGGCGTTCATGGCGAAGGAGGGGTAGTTCCAGCTCCAGTTGCCGCGCTTCCAGCCCCAGCGCTCGGCGGCGCGGTCCAGCGTCTTCTGCATGTTCTCCTCGGTGAAGAGGCGGCAGGCCGGCAGCATGCCGAAGGCCAGCAGGTTCTCGGTGGAGGTGCCGCTGACGTTGGTGCGGGCAGGGTCGAGCGGGACGATCTGGGCGGAGGTGCGGCCGCGCTGGCCGTCCTTGTAGCCGCCCGCAGGGGCCGGCGGCGCGATGACGCGCAGCACGGTGCCGTTCTCGAAGTCCGGCACGCCCGGACCCTTCTCGGCCGGGAGGTAGATGCCGTCCGGGCTGACGGCGAGCGGGGAGAGCTTGGCGAGGATGTCGTCCCAGGCGGCCACGCGCTCCAGCCCGCGGCGCTCGCGCCACTGCTGGGCGACGCTCAGGCCGAAGTGCCAGTAGGACAGCTCGAAGGACGGGTTGACGGTGTAGTCCTCGCTGAGCGACTCGCTGGCGGCGCAGGCGCCCTCGATGACGTAGCGGTCCTTCGCGGCGTCATAGTTCACGAACGCGGCCATGAACTCGGCCGTCTGCTGGACCATGTCGGCGTATTCATCCAGGATCTCCTGCGAAGGCTCGGCGCGGTAGATGAGCTCCGCCATGTAGATCGGGTGCGGCTGCTGCCAGATGATGTAGGAGCCGATGTCGGAGGGGGCTTCGGTGGCGGACGGGTCCGTCATCTTCATCCAGCGTACGCCGGGGAAGCCCTGGCGCTCCGCGATGATGCGGGCGTTCGGCTGGGCGGTCTTGTACCAGTCCAGCTGGCGGCGCAGGAGCTCCGGCTGGCCCCAGGTGGCCCACTGGAAGCTGTGCCACATCACCATCTCGAGGTGGAACTTGCCGTGCCAGGAGTTGTAGGTCATGCCGGTCTCTGCCGGCGGGAAATGCTGCGCCTCCTGGACGCGCATGAGGTATTGCGAGAGCACGACACGCCGCTCCAGCAGCGGGGCGCGCGGGTCGGTGCAGTGCGAGAAGTCGATCACGCCAGAGGTTTGCCAGTAGTTGTTCCAGAGGCCCTTGGCGGAGGCGGCGGCCGTCCGGAAGTCCGGGTTGGCGCCGTCCGGCTGCTCCGGGGTGAAGCGGACGCTGAACTCCCATTCCGGGGATTCCGGGGTGAGGGTCAGGCGGTTGGGACCGGCCTGCGCGAGGGCGGCCTTGCCGCTCCAGCGCACGGACACGTAGTAGGTCACATCGTCCAGGGTCCGGCGGACCAGGGCGCTGCCGTCCTGCTGCGAGACGATCTCGGTGCTGTGCTTGTCGTCGACGCACCAGTCGGAGGCGTCGTCGGTGTGCACGCCGGTCGGGTAGGGGAAGCGGAGCACGACGGGCAGCGGCTGCTCCGCCTTCACGTGCGCGGCGAGCAGGTCTTCGCCCTCGCCGCCGCTGACGGTCTCCACCTGCACGGGCTGGCCCTTCCAGGTGAACCGGGAGTGCAGCACGCCGTCATACATGTCCAGGGTCTGGTCCACCCCCTCGATCTCCTCCGGCTTCATGCCGTCGAAACCGATGTTGCCGAGGTGGATGCGGTGCGGGTTGGCGCGGATGTACGCTGCCGCGGCCTGGCTCCGGGGCGACTGGGCATAGCCCATCTGGACGGAGTAGATGCCATGCGGGTGGCCGGGCAGGGGATGGTCTTCGAGGGTCTCCTCCATCGTGTAGCCTTCGGTGTTCGGGAAGGCGTGCCAGCCCCACTCGCTGTAGGTGCCCAGCGACAGGCCGTCCTTGCAGAACTCGGGGAAAGTCTGCAGGCCCGTGGCGTCGAGCGTCAGGGTGAAGCAGCCGTTGCCCAGGTTGAGGGAATTCAGGGGGGCAAGTTCGCTGATGTGGGGGTTGTTGCGGGAGACGAGTGCCTTCCGGTCGATCTTGTCGGATGCGCAGGAGGTCAGGAGGGCGGCCAGCAGCAGGGCGGCGGCAGCCCGGAACGGCGAATGTGTCATAATTGGTCTTGTAAGTGTCAGCAAAGATACGACAAAAAAACGTATCTTTGGAGAACAAACCCGATAACCGTTCCATGTGTATGAAGAAAAGTATCCTGATGTTTGCGGCGCTGCTGTCCTGCGCCGTCCTGTCCGCCCAGAAAGTGACTTTCCCGCAGGGGCAGCTCCCGTATGACAACCCTTACGCCTTCGGCCAGGACCTCTCGTTCGTGCTCAGCGCCGAGAAGCGCGGCGGCGTTTGGTACGACACCGACGGCACGCAGAAGAGCCCCTGGAAGATCTTCCGGGACCACGGCTACAACTGGGGCCGCCTGATGATCTGCAACGAGCCGTCCCGCCTCGGCCAGACCCTCGACTACGTGGTGGAGGGCGCCAGGAAGCTGAAAGAAAACAATATCCACTTCGCCCTGGACTTCATGATGTCCGACGGCTGGTCCAACCCGATGACCCAGCCCACGCCTTCGAGCCTGCGCGACATGACCCACAAGCAGCGCGTGGATGCCTTCTATGACTATGTACACAACGTGATCAAGACCCTGCGCGACGCCGGCGTCCAGCCGGAGATCGTCCAGGTGGGCAACGAGATCAGCAACGGCGCCTTCTGGCCCGACGGCCGCGTCTACTACGGCCCCGAGAAGCGGGCCCAGAGCCACTGGAAGGAGTTCACGGACTACATCAAGGCCGGCATCAAGGCCATCCGCGACGTGGACCCGCGCATCGGCGTGATGCTGCACGTGGACTTCGGCGGCGACCTGGAGATGAGCGAGATCTTCTTCGACAAGATGAAGCAGTATAAGGTCGGCTACGACTGCATCGGCTTCTCTTTCTACCCTTGGTCGCACGGCACGCTGATGGACCTGCGCGACAACCTCTACTATGTGATCGAGAAATACCGCAAGCCTGTCTACGTGATCGAGACCGGCTACTATTCCGTCCCGTCGCAGTATTTCGAGCGCAAGGGCATCCGCGCCGCCTTCCCCGAGACCCCCGAGGGGCAGAAGCAGTGGTTCCAGGCCGTCAACGAGATCGTGATGGCTGCGCCGTACAACCTCGGCCGGGGCGTGTTCTGGTGGGAGCCGATGCAGCGCGGACGCGGCTGCTTCGACGACCAGACCCGCAAGGCCAAGCCCATCCTCGAGGCCTTCGAGAAATATGCCTTCCCGCTGGACCGCACCGACGGCAATCCCCGCATCTGGGACTTCGAGGAAGGCGAAAGACCGTAGTCCTCATTGTCAATGACTTACAAAATAACCTTCGGCATTTTGGCCGAAGGTTATTTTGTAAATACTTGGTAATCAGCAGGGGCTGTCTACAGCGGGAAGAGGTAGAAGCGCCGCGCGGGCTTGAAGTCCGCCATCCATTGGTCGAAGATGATGTGGTCGTCGACGGCCGAGAGGGTGAGCGTGTGGGCGCCGGCGCCGAGCCCGACGGGCACGGCGACGACGGCCTGGCCGCGCATCACGTTCTGCTTCCAGCGGTCGCTGCGGTAGGGCTCCTTGATGGAGAGGACCTGCGGCGCGCCGCCGTCCACGCTGACGCTGAAGCGGATGTCGCCCTTGTCCAGCGCCTGGGTCGGGATCACGGCCACGCGGATGACGGCCTTCCCGCTGCTTTCCGTGCGGAAATCATAGCGCAGCGAGGCGCCTTTCGGCACCGGGACGGCCCGGCCGCTGTGGCCCAGGCTCCGCACCGGCCGCACGGGCGCGGTGGCGGCGGTGTAGTCGCAGGCGTTGGCGGCGTAGTAGTCCCGGCCGGCGGTCGGCACTTCGGGGGCGTGCCAGTCCTGGCCGTAGGCGCCCCACTTCGCAATCTCCGCGTCGGTGAGCGAGACCGGGAGGTCCGGCGCCCAGTAGAGGGGCAGGTCGCGCGGGTGGTCGCACATCAGGCCGCGCCACTTGCCGCCGGCGAGCTCCTCGTTGAACTGCCGGGTGCGCTCCCGGATGTCGCGGTAGGCGGTGAGGCTGAGGGCCGCGGCGGCCAGCTGGACGGTGTCCGGCTTCCAGACATACGGGGAATAGGTCGTACGCGCCCGCTGGCGGGCCCGCTGGGCGTAGAGCATCTTCTCGGCCATGGACTCCGCACCGCCGATCGGGTAGCGCACGGCGGCGAACCAGGCGTCGCGGCTGCGCGCCGGCACGAGCGCCGTAGCGTCTTCGACGGTCCGGCGCACGGCGCGGAAACGGTCGATGTAGCGCTGCGCCTCATCTCCGAACTCGCTGAAACTGAACTCGGTATTGACCGGCTTGGAGAGCCCGCCGGGGTAGCGTTGCGTGTCGGACAGCTCGACCTGGCTCCAGCCGAAGAATTCCGGATGGCGCATGGCGCAGAGCCGGTAGTACTCCTGCATGGCCGGCGCCGCCTTGGCGGCTGCGGCCTGGCCGAACTCGCGCGCGAGCCAGCGCTCCAGGTGGTCCGGCACCGTCTCGGGCTGTACGCTGTCCACATCCCAGGCCAGGTCGAGGAAGAACTCGAGGTCGTAGGCGGCCACCTTGGGGTCGTGGACGTTGGCGACCCAGAGCTTGCGGACGTTGTGCCGGTACGCTTCCATCATCTCATGGTAGATGAGGCCCGGCTGGGCCGTGGACAGCCACAGGTTGTCGTGGGGCCGCCCGGCGTAGCTGAGGTGGTAGTAGACGCCGGCGCCGCCGCTGCGCGCCTGCTGCGCGGCGTCGGACAGGCGGGTCATGTTGCCGTAGTTGTCGTCGCACCAGACGATGGTGACGTCGTCCGGGACCCGCAGCCCGTTCTCCATGATCTCCAGGACCTCCTTGTAGGGCATGAACATCTGCGGGATCTTCGTCAGGTCCTTGTCGATGTATTTCCTGAGCAGTTCCCGCTGGTCGTCGATGACCTGCTGCAGGGCGGCGGTCTTCTCGTCCAGCGTGGCGCGCTCCAGCCCCTCCATCGAGCCGTCGTGGATGCCGCGCATGCCGATGGTGAAGAGGTTGTCGCGGTCCACCTCCTGCAGGCGCTCCGTCCAGTAGTCGAGGACCTGCTGCTTGTTGGTCAGGTAGTTGTAGCGCCCGCGCGCGGCTACATCCCACTCGCCGACGTTGTTGCGCAGCAGCGGCTCGCAGTGGGACGTGCCGATCAGGATGCCCAGCGAGTCGGCCATCTGCCGCGCGCCGGGGACCTGGAAGAAGGCGGTCGTGCCCGGGTGCATGCCCGGCCAGAGGGTGTTGCCCCGCAGGCGGAGCAGCAGCTTGCAGACCTGGCGGTAGGTGTCGGCGCTGATGGTGAGACCGTCCGCCTGCGGCGAATAGGTCTGTGCGCTCCAGGGCCGGAAGGCCCAGTCCTCGTCGTTCAGGAACAGGCCGCGGTACTCCACGGACGGATGCTGGAAGGTGCTGTATCCGTCCGGAATCTCCAGCCGGTCCTTCTTCGCGGGGCGCGAATCGCCCCACCAGGTCCAGGGAGAGACCCCGGCCAGCCGCGAAATCTCCAGCACGCCGTAGGCCGTGCCGCGGGCGTCGGACCCGACGACCACGAGCTGGCGGCCGTGCGTGCCCACGTAGAAAGCCTCCTTGACGAAGCGCAGCGAGTCCGCGATGGCGGCGGGCACGCCGAGACGGGAGAGGCTGGTGCGTTCCCGGTCGTACTGTACGATCCGGAGCGTGGCGCCGGACCTCGCCGGCTGCGGGCGCAGGCCCGTCACCTCCTGCAGGTCGCCCTGCAGCATCCCAACGGCAACGCCGACCACGGGGTCGGCGTTGCGGGAAACGGTATAGGTGAGCGGACCATTACCGCCGAACCACAGGAACGCCAACAGGAGCAGCGTTCTCATCCTCAGGCTACCTTGACTTTGAAGATGGCTTTATGGATCGTGCCTTCGCCGATGAGCGGGGCATGGGCGGTGTCGGGATCGAAGGTGATGGCTTCGCCGACCTTGACGGTGACGGTGGTCCAGTCCTTGTCCTTGTAGAAGAGGATGTCCTTCTCGGTGTTGAATTCGCCGTCAGGCTCCACGCATTCCTTGCGCGGCTTGACGCCGAAGCTCTCGTCCTTGGAGAGGGGCACCTGGATGTCGATGTACTTGTCGTGCACCTCGAGGCGGGCCTGCTCGGGGGTCTTCATCTGGGAGTCCACGATGTTGACGAAGAGGTTGTCGCCGTCAAGGAGGTGCTTGCCGTTCTCAAGCTCGGACAGGTCGGTGTCAGCGATATACTGCAGGGCCTGCTGGTAGTATTTGTTGTTGTCTAAATCCATAATTCTTCCGTCATTCCGGGCTTGACCCGGAATCTCATTGATTAAAAATTAAAATAGTTCTTTGCGTTGTTGTAGCTGATATCCTCGATCATCTGTCCGATGCGCTCCATCTCGGAGGCCGGGAGCTTGCCGTTCTCCACGTCCGTGCCGACCACGTCGCAGAGGATGCGGCGGAAGTATTCGTGGCGCGGGTAGCTGATGAAGCTGCGGGAGTCGGTGAGCATGCCGACGAACCTGCTGAACAGGCCCAGGACGGACAGGGCGTCCATCTGGCGGCGCATGCCGACCTCCTGGTCGAGGAACCACCAGCCGGAGCCGAACTGCATCTTGCCCGGGCAGGTGCCGTCGTTGAAGGTGTAGGCCATGGTCATCATGACTTCGTTGTCCTTCGGGTTGAGGCAGTAGAGGATGGTCTTGGCGAGCTTGCCGGCCGCAGTGAGGCGGTCGAAGAAGCGGTTGCCGGCGGCGGCGATCTCCTGGTCGTGGATGGCGTCGAAGCCCGTGTCGGGACCGACCTTCGCGAACATGGCGGAGTTGTTGTTGCGGATGGCGCCGATATGGAACTGCTGGGCCCAGCCGGCGTCGGCGTCCATGCAGGCCTGGTCGAAGAGGAAGGCGCTGCGGAACTTCTCGAGTTCCTTGGCGTTCGGGGCGATGCCCATCAGGACCTTCTTGAAGATGAGTTCGATCTCGATCTCCTTGTAGTCGCAGGAGTAGAAGTTCTCCAGGCCGTGGTCGGAGAGCTTGCAGCCCATCGAGGCGAAGAAATCATGACGCTTCTGGAGGGCTTCCTGCAGGTCGGCGTAGGAGTCGATCTCCATGTCGGCGGCCTCGCCGAGTTTCTTCAGGTACTCCTTGTAGGACTTGGGGTCCTCGATGGCCATGGCCTTGTCGGGACGCCAGGCGGGGATGACCTTGGTGCCGAACGGGTGCTCGGCGATCATCTTGTGCCAGCGCAGGTCGTCGGCCGGGTCATCGGTCGTGCAGACGGTCTCGACGTTGAAGCGACGGATGAGGGCCTGGCCGCGGAACTCGGGCGTGGCGAGTTTGGCGTTGCACTCCTCGAAGATCTCGCGGGCGGTCTTGGGGGAGAGGAGCTTGTCGATGCCGAACACGCGGCTGAGCTCGAGGTGCGTCCAGTGGTAGAGCGGGTTGCGCATGGTGTAAGGCACGGTCTCGGCCCACTTCTGGAAGGTCTCCCAGGCGCTGTACTTGCCGCCGGTCAGGTAGTCCTCGGACACGCCGTTGGCACGCATCGCGCGCCACTTGTAGTGGTCGCCGTAGTGGCCGTCGACCAGCCAGAGCTGGGTGATGTCGCGGAACTGGATGTTCTCGGCGATCTGCTGGGGGACAAGGTGGCAGTGGTAGTCGATGATGGGCATCTTCTCCGCATGCTCGTGATACAGGCTCCGCGCGGTGGCGTTGGAGAGCATGAAATCTTCGTTGATGAATGACATATCGGTGTTGGTTTATTAGTTTTGATTTCTTTGAATCTTTCAAATGTAGCAATAATTTGCCATAAACCCAAAAAAGAAACCCGCACCGGGGGGGGTGCAGGTCCTGGGAGATTCGCCGATCAAGTCGGCGAATGACGGAAGGTCAAGTCGGCGACCAGGGGGGGGAGGCTAGACCTGCGGGAGGCCGTAACCGTTGGTCACGTTGCCCTTGGACTGGTCGAGGGTCTCGCGGGGGATCGGGTGGAAGTAGAGAGGCACGTCGGACAGGTCGATGCCGGAGAGCATGTTGTAGTCCCAGAGGGTGCCCTGCTCGCTGACCATCTTGCTGGCCCATTCGACCTTCTTGTAACCGTTGGCTTCGAGCTCCTCGGCCTTCGCGCCATTCGGATCGATGTACTCGAACAGACCCTCGATGGCGAGGTTGTGGGTGGTGCCGGTCACGACGCCTGCGACGGCGGAGATCTGCGTGTAGTCGTAGATGCCGCGCCAGCCCGGGCTGAGGACGGGATCGCCCTCGACACGGTTGCCGGTGTTGACGCCCTTGCCGTTGCCGGAGATGTCCACGAGCTTGGTCCAGACGTAGTTGGAGATCGTACGGCCGTTGGAGAAGGTGTAGTAGCCGTCCTTCTCGAGACCGGCGATGACGGCCTTGAGTTCGGCGCGCATGGCCTTGCCGAGTTCGGTGAATTTGCCGGTGCGGATCTCGGCGAACTTGATATCGCCTTCGCCCATGCACTCGCGCTTGTACTCGAGGATGAGGTCATCGACGGTGGCGGTGCCGAGGGTGGCGACGCCGGCGCGGCTGCGGAGTTGGTTGATCAGGCTGGTGGCCTCGGTAGCGTCACCGAGCGCGAGGTCGACCTCGGCAAGCTTGAGCATTGTGTTGTCCATGCGGAAGAACACGTAATTCATGCCGGATTTGCGCGGGGCCACGGTGTAGGGATCCTTCATCTTGCTGATGTCCCACTTGTTGATGGCGATACCGCCGGAGAGGCGGGAGCCGCTTCCCAGGTTGACGAGGGCTTCGTTGCCCTTGCCGTCGGAACCGGTCACCACGGCGGAGGCGTCCCAGCGCTTGTCGCCGTCTTCCCAGACCTGGTAGTAGGCGGTGGGGATCACGCGGATGCCGGAGAAGACCTTGCAGGGGGCGTTGTTGGCGTTACCTCCGTCAGACGGACGGCCCTGGGAGTAGGGACGCTCGGACTGCTGGGGCTGGACGTTTCCGACCTCGAAGATGGACTCAGGGCTGACCTGCATGTCCATGATGTACTGGAAGCCGCGCTGGAACGGGTTGTCCAGGCCGCGGTCGTCGGTGGTGACGAGGGTCAGCGTGCCCTTGCGCTCGCCGGAGACGACCTTGCGGAAGTAGGTCTGGGCCTCCTTGTAGTAGCTCTGCCAGTCGCTGCGGCGGGCGAAGAAAGCCTGGGTCTTGTTGTCGCTGTTGGTGTACATGGTCTCGAAGCTGACGTCGCCGTAGAGACCGGAGACATCGCTGCGGAGGGTCTGGTAGCCGCCGGCCATGAGGTTGGCCTCGGCGATCAGCATGTTGGCGAAGGTGCGGGACATGCGCTCGGCCTGGATACCGCCCTGGCCGAGGTCGTACATGCTGCTCTCGACCTCCTTGAGCTTGGCGATGCAGGCGTCGAGAATGTCGTAGCGGGAGGTGAGGGTGTACTCCTCGACGACGGAGTTCTCAATACCGAAGGGTACGTCGCCGAAGTGGCGGATGAGCTCGGTGTAGGCATAGGCCCAGAAGGTCCAGGCTTCGCCGTAGAGCTGGGTCCAGTCATTGACCTGGCCGGCCTCGAGAGCGCTCTTGACTTCGTCCTTCTCGGCAAGGATGTTGCCGATGCGGGCGCAGCGGGCCGCGATCTTGAAGAGGTTGTTGAACTGGCTGGACTTGTTGTCGGCGCCGGCCTCCTGCGGACGGAGATAACCGATGCGACCGTTGTTGGAATTGTATTCAGGATAGTATTCGCAGTCGGAGGCGGAATCGTTCCAGTTGTAGTTGCCGCCGCCGGCCACGCTCTTGTAAGTGCCGTAGCAGTAGGCGAGGGTCTTGAAGGTCTCGCTGACGGTGGAGGTCACGAAGGCGTCGTCGGACTTGTCCGGGGAGCTGACGCTCAGGTAGTCTGCGGACTTGCACTGGCTGAGTGCGAGGCAAGCGGCGAGAGCGGTGATGGCGTAAAGTATCTTTTTCATATGCTTCGTTCCGTTAGATGATTAGAAGGAGACATTGACACCGAGGACGAAGGACCGTGCACGCGGGTAGGAACCCCAGTCGATACCCGGAGTCGGGTAGATGGCGTTGTTGATGAACTCGTTGGAGTTCACTTCCGGATCGAGGCCGGAGTACTTCGTGAGGGTGAAGAGGTTGTAGACCGTGGCGTAGACGCGCAGGCTGCTGATGCTGAGGGCCTTGGCGAATGCGGAGGCGCTGGGCACGCTGTAGCCGAGGGTCAAGGTGTTGAGACGCAGGTAGCTGCCGTCCTCGATGCCGAGGTCGGAGACGATGTAGTTCTCATTGAAGAAGCAGGGATATTTGGCGTTCACGTTGGCGGCATTGAGCTCGTCCGGCGTGAAGAGGCGCTTGAGCTGCCCGTTCTGGATGTCGAAGATCTTGTAGGCATCCTTCAGGACGGCGAGGTGGTTCTCGTAGACGCCGGTCTCCTTGTAGCCGTTCAGGGACGCGATCTTTGTGATGTTGTACACCTGGTTGCCGAGGCTGAAGTTGAAGTAGGCGCCGAGGTCCCAGTTCTTGTAGTTGGCGGTGAAGTTGAAGCCGCCGGTGGCCTTCGGGGTCATGTCTCCGATCACGGTATAGTCGGAGGAGTCGACGATGCCGTCATAGTTGCCGTTCTTGTCCGGCATATCCTTGAACTTGGCCATGCCCGGGTAGGCGTTGCAGCCGCTTACGTACCCGTCCGTGCCATGGTACGGACCGGAGATGGAGGCGCTCAGGTCAGGCACGCCCGGCTTGAGGGAGAAGGAATTGGTGGCCGGGTCGAAGTTGAAGTCGTCCGGAGTGTACCAGCCGTCATAGATAAGGCCGCGGACACGGCCGACGGGCTGACCGACCTCGAGGATATAGTCATTGCCCGGGTTGCCGGAGGAGAACCAGCCGGAACCGTAGATCGGCGTGACACCTTCAGCGAGGGCGTCGATGTTGCCGCGGTTGAAGTTGATGTTGCCGCCGAAAGTCAGGCCCCAGTCACGGTTCTGGACGAGGATGGCGTTCAGGGACAGCTCGACACCCTTGTTGGAGGTCTGGCCGATGTTGGCGTAGGTGTTGGTGAAACCGGTGATACCCGGAAGGGTGGTGAACATGAGGAGGTCCTTGGTGGTGTTCCAGTAGATGTCAACCGTACCGGAGAGGCGTCCGTTCAGCACACCGAAGTCGATACCGAAGTTGCGGGTGACGGTGGTCTCCCACTTCAGGTCTGGATTAGCCATCGAGGAACCCAGGTCATAAGACAGGAAGCTCTGACCGTCGATGATGGCGGCCGTGCTGCTGCTGGACCAGACCTGGGACCACAGGTCGGAGCTGATGCCATCGTTGCCGACGGTACCGTAGGAGAGGCGGAACTTGAGGTCGTTCAGCCAGTTCACGTCCTTGAGGAAGGGCTCCTCGCTGGCGCGCCATGCGAAGGCGGCGGCGGGGAAGTAACCCCAACGGTGGGACGGGGCGAACTTGGAGGAACCGTCAGCACGGAAGGTGGCGGTGAAGAGGTAGCGGTCCAGCAGGGTGTAGTTGATGCGGCCGAAGTAGGAAAGGATCCGGTTCGGCGTGGTCCAGCCGGAGGAGAAGTGGTCGGTCTCCTTCATGGAGGTGGCCGTGGCGTCGTATTGGTCGATGCGGGCGAAGGCGTTCTCCTTGGTGTAGTTGGAGGGGAAATAGTCTGCGCTCACGCTGATGGAGGAACCGCCGGAGTTGGACATTTCCTGGCCGAGCAGGATGTTGAAGCGGTGGGCCTGGCTGAGCTCGAACTCATAGTTGAGGGTGTTGGTCCAGCGGAGGTTCCAGCTATCGCTCTTGCTGAGGGAGGCGGAACCGGCATGGTGCGCTTCACCGGTGGCGTCGTCGAGGTAGTTGTTGCGCAGGGCGCCGCTCCAGGTCTTGTTCTGGTTGAAGTTGCGTCCGAGGAAGAGGTCGGTGTGGTAGGTCAGACCCTTGACGATGTTCCAGTTGAGGGAGATCGTGCCGCGGACGCTCTGGCGCTGGCGGAGGGGCTCATAGTCCATAATCTGCTTGTACGGGTCGTACGTGTCCCACAGGGAAGACTTGCCGTACTGCTGGATGGCGCCTTCGAGAAGGGCGCTTGCGTCGCCATACTGGTTGATGACGTCCGTGGAGATCGGGCGGAAGCGGTAGGCGGAGGACAGGGTGGAGCCGCTGCGGCTGCCGGTGCCCTCATAACCCAGGGCGGTGATATCGGTATAGCGGAGGTCGAGCCCGACATTGAGGCGGTCAGAGATCTTCTGGTTGACCTTGAGGGATGCGTTCGCGCGCTTCATGTAGGAGTTGACCTTCATACCGTCCTCGTCATTGTATCCGAGGGAGAAGAGGATCTTGGTGGATTCAGTGCCGCCGGAGATGGAGAGGTCGTGGTTGTGGGAGAAGGACGGGCCGTAGATCTGTTTCTGGATGTCGTAGGCCTGGACATTCTTGTAGCGGTTGATGTCGCCGTACTGGCCGATGCCGTAGAGCTTCTCGAAAGGAGCGGTGAACTGGCCGTAGGCCATACCGTCGTTGGCGTTGGCGTTGGCCCAGACGTAAGCGAGATAGTCATACGGGTCAAGTGCGTCGAGGTATTTGGTCGGGGTGTTGAGCTTGGCGTAGCCGCCGTAGGTCACGCGGACCTTGCCTTCCTTGGCGCCTTTGGTGGTGATGAGGATAACGCCGTTGGCACCGCGGGCACCGTAGATGGCGGTGGAGGAGGCATCTTTCAGCACGTCAATGCTCTCGATCTGGTCGGAAGGGATGTCGCTCAGGGTGCCGGTGACGCCGTCGATGAGGATGAGCGGGTCGTTGCTCTGGGAG
>JAFUWY010000029.1 GCA_017477245.1 Bacteroidales bacterium
GAGCGGACCGGCCGCCGCACCGGCGCACCGGCCGCCCGGGCCGTCGACCTGTCCGAGACGCCGGTCCGGATCGCTTCGATCGAATACGAGGGCGTCAGCGACGCCACGGCCCGGCGCCTGTCGCGCCTGACCGGCCTCCAGGTCGCGGAGCCGCTCGACCGTGCCCGCATCGAGGACGCCATGTGCCGCCTGCAGGCCACGGGCGCCTTCGAATCCGTGACCTTCTCCCTTTACGGCTCCGGGGAGCCTTTCCGGCTGGTCTTCCACTGCACGCCGGCGCCGATCCACAACGTCGCCCTCGGCCTGCGCGCCGACACCGAGGAGGGCGCGGCCCTGCTCTTCAACATCGGGCTGGGCACCAACCGCCTGTCCGGGCCCAAGGCCGACCTGACCGCCCGGATCGGTACGAACCTCAAGGGCCGGCTGCACCTGGCCCTCGACACCCGGGACTGGCCGACCCTCAATTTCTCCGCATCCATCGCCAATTACCGCGGGCACCTCGGCCACTCCGACGACGCGCTGAAGTACGACGTCGCCTACTGGACGCACCGCGAGGACTTCTACATCTCCGGGGTGGACTGGACCCGGCTCGATTTCCAGGCCGGAATCGGCCACAAGGCCTACCACCTCAACCCACAGACGGTCTTCGCCCGCCAGATGCAGGCCGACGGGATGGCACTTGACGCGCAGTTCGTCGGGACGTACCTGCAGGGCATCCTCCACACGCTGGACCACCGGTATTTCCCGACCCGGGGCGTGTCCCTGAGCCTGCGGGCCGACTACGATTTCCTGCAGCCCGGCAATGTCGCGTTCTCCCCCATCCTGTCCGGAGACCTGGATTTCCAGGCCGCCGTCCCGCTGGGGCGCGACTGGGCCTTCCTGCCGGAAGTCCGCCTGCGCGGCACCTCGCATTTCGGCGAGCGGGTGGTGGACGGACTCACGCACACCAACTTCGTCGGCGGGACGCTGCCAGGACGCTACACCGAAGACCAGATACCCTTCTTCGGGATCAACCACGTCATCGCCACGGACGACTATCTGGTCGACACCACCCTGGGCCTCCGGTGGCGGGCCGTGGACAAGCTCTTCGTGACGGCCCTGGCCGGCGCACTCCTCTACGACGACACGATCGGGGCGCTGGTCCGGCATCCGCTCCCGCGCATCTGGGCGGTGGGCGCCGAAGCCGGCTACGACACCTTCGCCGGGCCGATCCGCTTCAACGTACACTGGTCCAACACCCTGGGATGGGGCGCCCACCTGTCCTTCGGCTATGATTTCTGAGACATGGAAGAAAGGGTAAAGCAAGTCCTCGATGCGCTTGAGGCGCAGTGCGCCAAGCGCGAATACTGCACCGCCGACATTCGGCGCAAGGCCCTCGAGCGGCTCGACTGGGACACGGAGGCGGCCGGGGCGGTCGTCGACGCCCTGGTCGAAGGGCGCTTCGTCGACGACTGCCGCTACGCCGCCGCCTACGCCCGCGAGAAATCATCGCTCTCCGGCTGGGGCCCGGTCAAGATCCGCACCACGCTGCTCGCCCGGGGCGTCCCGCGGGACGCCGTGCTCGCCGCCCTGGACGAGATCGACCCCGAGCGCGCCTCCGCCAAGTTGGAGAAGGTCCTGGAAGCGAAATGGCGCGCCCTGCAGGACGACCCCCAGGGCCGGCTCAAGCTCATCCGCTTCGCCCTCTCCCGCGGCTACGACTATGACCCCATCCGCCCCCTGATCGACCGCATCACCCGTCCCCAATCCCCGGACCCGGACCCGGAAGCCTGACCCTGAGGATGACCCCCCGGCCCCTCGGATATCTCTGCCCCCTGATCCAACGCCTCACCCCAGCCCCGGCACCAGGTCGCGCATCGCGTTTTTCGCAACTACCTATATATCAATTAGATAACCAAACATACCGTTCAAATCTCAAGCGGGTATATTCAGGTATCTATCATCATATCAGAGTCTTCCGAAAAACAGCATCCAGCGCCGGACAATTGCCCCACCCTAAAAAATCGTATTCAACCGCATAAAGAATCGTATCTTTTTCCGGTTGTTCGTCCCTATCGTTTGCTCGATTGTGTACGTTTTTGCACCTTTGTTCCGAATCACACAATCCTTCACGACCATGAAAAACGATACGAGACAAGAACAGTCAAAAACCTCTGCCGCTGCCTTCAAGGTCGGCGCCATTGCCCTGGCTTTCCTCATCATCGGCTACCAGGCCGCCCTCCTCGTCAGCCGCGCCGCCCGGCTTAGGCTCGAAGCCAACCGGGACCGGCCGGACACGGTATTCCTCGGGAGTTTTGCCCGCACGCACCCAGATGATCGTCCGGAGTCAGGCCATGGCAAGGGTTCGGCGCAACCGGACATCTGGAGCAGCGAACTCCCGAACGACTCATCCGGTGGATATGAGATAACACGGAAGAACGCTTCCCACTCGGCGTTCGTGGAGAACTACCGCCGGGCAACGCGCCGGGTGGAGAACTTCCGTTTCAATCCGAACACCGTCTCCGTCGAGGATCTGATCCGCTTGGGATTCAGCGAGAGACAGGCGCAGGCCATAGACAATTACCGCGCAAAGGGCGGGCGTTTCCGCCGCAAGGCCGACCTTGCGAAATCCTTCGTCGTCGCGGACTCCGTCTATCGCCGGCTCGAACCCTTCATCAACATCCCGCGCCTCGACCTTAACGCAGCAGACTCCGCGGCCCTGGACGCCCTGCCGGGCATCGGGCCTTATTATGCCAAAAAAATCTTGGAGTATCGGGAGGAACTCGGCGGCTATTCGTATCCCGAGCAGTTGATGGATATCTACCATTTCGACCGGGAGAAGTACGACGCGCTCAGCGACCTCGTCTTCTGCTCACTCCCCGCCAGGGCTTTTGGACTCTGGTCGCTCCCGGCGGACTCCCTCGCCCGACACCCCTATATCCGCTCCCGGCAGGCGGCCCGGTCAATCGTCCTTTTCCGCGAGCACACGCCCCGCGAAGGCTGGACGGTCGACGCCCTCGGCGCCGCGGGCATCCTCCCGGCTGAGCAGACAGCCAAACTGGAGCGCTGCATCATCGCCGCTCCTTGAACATCTATCCGATTATCAGTCCGATGCCATCGATCCCACGCCATAGCCCATGAACGGAGAGACATCGTTTTAAGCAACTTATTAACTTTCAACACCATACCCAATTATACCGGCAATAAACATCATCGGTATATTCCACAAGACACATATCAATCAAACACTTAACAAAAATACTATGAGACGCCATTCCCAAAATGCCCTCCATCACACGTACAAAATAACCCGGGACAGAGGGGTTCTGTTCTATCGCCCTTCCGATCATCTGGTCTACTACACGCTGCAATCCGTCCTTTCCCGGCGGCATCATCTTCCGGTGCTGGGTACCAGCCATATGTATACCCATGTACACGAAGGCGTACAACCCGTAGACCTCCGGCAACTGTCAGCATACGAGCATGACCTGTCCTCGATTTTCAGCCGGGAGTACAATCGCGAAGCCGGCCGGAAAGGAGTCTTGTTCTCCGGACGGTTCGGAAGTGCACCGAAACACACCGACAAGGACAAGCGATCCAGCCTGATCTATGTTTTCAACAACCCCGTCGAGAAGAAACTGGTCGGGAAGGCCGTCGCGGACAGGTGGAATTTCCTGGCCTATTATGAACACGAATACCCTTTCTCCCGCAAACCTGTCATCCGGTATTGCCGCCGACGGCTCGTCGACGCGATCCATCAGGTAGAACACGAATTCAAGGCAGGACGATACCTGAACTACGCCCTCTTACACAGGCTCTTCGGCCCCCTGGATCCCGAGGAGAAGGAACAACTGACGGATTTCATCATCCAGCGCTACTTTTTCTTCGACCGCAAGTCGTGTGAAGAACTGTTCGGCAGCCTGGAAAGGATGGTCTCTGCGACAGAACTGACAACGGGCAAGGAGTTCGAGGTGGGAGAGACTTTCGAGCCCTTCTCAGACATACCCTACCGGGAAATGTGTCAGGTTGCAGATCAGTATGGGCTGCTAGGACCGGGGATGGCCCTGCTCCGGCTACCGGAAGTGAGGAAGGCCAGACTGGCACAACTGCTACGGCAGAGGACAAGCGCCTCCGACGTGCAGGTCGCGCGGTTTTTACACTACACAGCGCCAACCGTTTAGGCCAATTTTATGATTCTCAGGACCTTGCACGAATCTACCGTTAAGAATAATAGACGGTATATTTACTTATCCAACTAGAAAACAATTATTTACGGAAAACGCCATGTATAATGAAGCACCGCGCAGTATCACTTACGACATGACATCATGCGTTTAATCCATCATATTGACTTTCAGTTCTTTATGTAATTATACCGTCAATTATTCCTGACAGTATAATTGTGCATCCGTCTAGGAGACAATCATTTACCTAAAACAGCTCCGCTTCTTACTGCTGCGATCCCTCGGCATCCTTGTATTTGTTGCGGTGCACGCGCGGGGCGTCGTCGCGCTGGCCGCCGACAACGATGACGATTTCGCCCTTGGGCTCGACCGCCTGGAAATGCGCCAGCACTTCGGCGAGCGTGCCGCGGACGTGCTCCTCGTGGAGCTTGGAGATCTCGCGCGCCACGGAGCAGGGCCGCTCCGGCCCGAAGACCGCGACGAACTGTTCCAACGTCCCCACCAGCCGACGCGGCGACTCGTAGAAGACCATCGTCCGCGGGTCCTGCGCCAGCTGCGCAAGCAGGGTCTGGCGTCCTTTCTTCAGGGGCAGGAAACCCTCGAAGCAGAAACGGTCGCAAGGCAGGCCGGAGGACACGATGGCCGGGATGCACGCCGTGGCGCCCGGCAGGGTCTGGACCCCGATCCCCTCGGCCGCGCAGGTGCGCGCCAGCAGGAAGCCCGGATCGGAGATCCCGGGCGTGCCGGCGTCGCTCACCAGCGCCACGCTGGCCCCGGCGAGGATCCGGTCGCGGATCATCTCCACGGTCTGGTGCTCGTTGAACTTATGGTGCGAGAGGAGCTGCTTGCCCCGGATGTCGAAATGCTGCAGCAGGACGGCGGTGGTACGCGTGTCCTCCGCCAGGATCAGGTCTGCCTCCCTGAGGACGCTCACGGCCCTGAAAGTCATGTCGTCAAGGTTGCCGACCGGGGTCGGGACTATGTATAAAAATCCGGCTGCGCTCATTTCCATCCAGCGTTTAATTGTTATCTTTGTGGGACAGTAACCGCAAATTTACGCAATGTTTTCCGAGAATTACAAAAAAACCGGCTGCATCGAGGTGGTCTGCGGCTCCATGTTCTCCGGCAAGACCGAAGAACTCATCCGCCGCCTCAAACGCGCCCAGTTCGCCAAGCAGAAGATCGTCATCTTCAAGCCCACCGTCGACAACCGGTATTCCGACGTCGAAGTCGTCTCGCACGACTTCCATAAAATCACCTCCACCCCCATCTCCGACCCCGCCGAGATGCTCAAGGTCGGCCCCGACGTGCAGGTCGTAGGCGTGGACGAGGCGCAGTTCTTCGACGAGAGCCTCGTCGACGTATGCCAGCAGCTCGCGAACCGTGGCGTCCGCGTGATCATAGCCGGGCTGGACACCGACTTCCTGGGGCAGCCCTTCGGGCCGATGCCGCGCCTGATGGCCGTCGCGGAGGACGTGCAGAAAGTGCACGCCATCTGCGTGCGCTGCGGCGCGCTGGCCAACCACTCCCACCGCCTGAGCAAGAGCGAAGACCTCGTCCTGCTCGGCGAGAAGAACGTCTACGAGCCCCTCTGCCGCGACTGCTACAACGCCGCCCGGGCCCGGGAAGAGCAGGAGAAAAGCACGCCGCGTCTGTTCGAGGACCAATAAACCATGGAAAGCCGGATACTCCGCGATTACCGCTACTACCTGCGGATGGAGCGCAAGCTGTCGCCGAACACGGTGGCGGCGTACGGGCGCGACGTATCCGACTTCCTCGACGCCGCAGAGCTCGAACCCCGCGCGATCCGCTCCGAGGACATCGTGCGTTACCTTTCGACGCGCGGGGATCTCTCCAAACGCTCGCAGGCGCGCTTGCTCAGCGGACTGCGTTCCTTCTTCGACTGGCTGATCCTGGAGGGCGAGCGGAAAGACAACCCCTGTGACCGCGTGGACGCGCCCAAGCTGGGGCGCTACCTGCCCGCCGTCCTGTCGGTCGACGAGGTGACGGCCATCATCGACTCCGTCGACACGGCCTCCGGCACCTGGACTGCCCTGCGCGACCGCGCCATCCTCGAGATCCTCTACGGCTGCGGCCTGCGCGTCTCCGAAGCCTGCGGCCTGCTGATCTCGCACGTCTACCTCGCCGAAGGGTTCGTGCGCGTGGTGGGCAAGGGCGACAAGGAACGGCTCGTCCCGCTGGGCGAGATGGCCGCCGACGCATTTGCGCGCTACCTGGACGCGCGCCCGCCAGCGGCCGAGCCCGCCTTCGACGACGTAGCGTTCCTCAACAAAAACGGCCACCCGTTGAGCCGGGTGGCCATCTTCAATCTCGTCAAAAAACAGGCATTGGTCGCGGGCGTGAACAAGGAGATCTCCCCCCACACCTTCCGCCACTCCTTCGCCACGCACCTTATCGAGAACGGCGCGGACCTGCGCGTCGTCCAGGAGATGCTCGGGCACGAATCCATCCTCACGACGGAGATCTACACCCACATCGACGCCGCCACGTGGCAGCGCTCCATCCTGGAGCACCACCCGCGGCGCTAACATCCCCTACTGGTAGTATTCCTTATACCACTGTGCAAACTTGCGCAGGCCCTCGCGCAGGGGAATGCGCGGCGTAAAGCCGAAGTCGCGCTCGAGCGCGGTGGCGTCGGCGTAGGTCGTGGGCACGTCGCCCGGCTGCATCGGCACGAGCTCCTTGTGCGCCTCGAAATCGTAGTCCGCCGGCAGCACGCCTGCTCGGAGCAGTTCCTCCTGGAGCGTCTGGACAAAGTCCAGCAGGTTCTCCGGCTGGCCGCCGCCGATGTTGTAGACCGCATACGGCGGCACCGGCAGGCCATCCTCGCCTTTGCGGCGCGCGGGGGCCCCTGCCATCACCCGCACGATCCCCTCCACGATGTCGTCCACATACGTGAAGTCGCGCCGGCAGTTGCCGTAATTGTAAATCTGTATCTTCTTGCCGGCCAGGAGCTTGTTCGTAAAACCGAAATAAGCCATGTCCGGGCGTCCCGCGGGGCCGTATACCGTAAAGAAGCGCAGGCCCGTAGTCGGGATATCGTAGAGTTTGCTGTAGCAATGCGCGAAGAGCTCGTTGCTCTTCTTCGTCGCCGCGTAGAGCGAGACGGGATTGTCCACCCGGTCCTCCACCGCGAACGGGACCTTCTTGTTGCCGCCGTACACGCTGGAGCTGCTGGCGTACACCAGGTGCTCCACCGGATGGTGCCGGCAGGCTTCCAGGATGTTGTAAAAGCCGATTACGTTGCTCTCGATGTAGGCATCCGGGTTCTCGATGCTGTAGCGCACGCCCGCCTGGGCCGCCAGGTTCACCACGATATCGAAGCCGCCCTCGGCGAACAGCCTGTCCACCAATGCCTTGTCCGCGATGCTTCCCCGCACGAAACGGTATGCGTGCTCCGGATGCTCCGCCGCCTTCTGCGCGATCAAGCCCAGACGGTACTCCTTCAGCGAGGGATCATAATAACTGTTGAGGTTGTCCAACCCCACGATTTCCACAGGCTCCTCGCTCCCGAGCAGCCGCAGGACCAGGTTCGCGCCGATGAATCCGGCACTTCCCGTCACAAGTATCTTCTTCATTATCAATAGATTTTCTAAATCATTAACCGGTCAGGCCCGGAATCTTCCCTTTCGGGATACGAAGGTAGTGAATTAATCCGTAACTTTGCGCCCGTCATGTCCGTCAAAGCAGTCATATTCGACCTGGACGGTACGCTGCTGGATACCCTGGAAGACCTGGCCGCGGCCGTGAACCATGCACTTGAGGTCCGCGGTCTCCCCCGGCATCCGCTGGATGCGTACCGGGGCATGGTGGGCCACGGCGTGCGGAACCTGGTGCAGCAGGCGCTGGCGCGGGCGACGGGCGTCCAGCCGGACGCGCCCCTCACCGACGCCGCCCTGGCTGATTTCAAGGCATACTACACCGCCCATATCTGCGACCATACGCAGCCTTATCCGGGCATTCCGGAATTGCTGGACCATCTGCACGCGCGCGGCATCCGGATCGCCATCGCCTCCAACAAATTCCAGGAAGGCACCGAGCGGCTCGCCGCGAGGTTCTTTCCCGACATCCCTTTCGCCGCCATCCTGGGCAATCGCGAGGGCTTCCCGCTGAAGCCGGACCCGGAGATCGTGAACGAAGTGCTCGGGAAGGCCGGTGCCAGCAGAGAAGAGGCCGTCATGGTCGGAGACTCCCTCACCGACATGCGCACCGCCGCGAACGGAGGTATCCGCGGGGTCGCGGTCAACTGGGGGTACCGCACCCTGGAGCCGTCGGCCGATTATACCCTGGTATCTTCCTGCCAGGCGCTGGAACGGGCCATCATCACCGAGCGGCATCCCTTCCCGCCGTTCCTGCCGGAACATGCGGGGATCCTGTTCCTCGGCAGTTTCCCGCCCCAGCCGCATCGCTGGAGCATGCCTTTCTACTACCCCAATTTCCAGAACGACTTCTGGCGCATCCTGGGACTCATTTTCTTCGGTGACCCCACGCACTTCGTGCTCCAGGGGCAGAAGCGCTTTGACGAGGATGCCATCCGCGCTTTCTGCAACAAGCAGGGCCTCGCTTTCTACGACACAGCCACGGAGGTGATCCGTCTCAAGGACAATGCTTCCGACGCCTACCTGGAAGTGGTTACTCCCACGGACCTCCAGGCACTCCTGGAGCGGATTCCCCTTTGCCGGAGCATCGTCGTCACTGGAGAGAAAGCGGCACAGACCCTGGCCGCGGCCCTCAACTGCACGGCACCGTCCGTAGGCGGCAGCGTGCCCGTCACTTCCGGCTCCCGGCACTTCACCCTCTGGCGTATGCCCTCTACCTCCCGGGCTTACCCCATGCCGCTGGAGAATAAGGCTGAGGCCTACCGCCGGCTTTTCCGCTAGGCGCCGTCCTCCCGGAGGCTTCCCGCCGTTTCTTCCTGCCAGAGCCGCTCAAAGAGACGGCGCAGGGCAGGTCCGTCGGCAATGATCTGCCGGAGCGCTTCCAGCTTGGCGGCGTTGGGGGACTCCGGGACCCAGAGTTTGAGATAGCCGCCGTAATCGTATTTCTCGTGGAGATGGTCCAGCGTCCGCTGCCAGTGCCCCTCCTTCGGGAGTTCCGGATAATGCGACAGGCCGAACTGGACGGTACGCCGGATGATCTGTTCCGGCTCGATGAGACGGTCGGCCTCGGCTACCAGGCGGCCGTAGATGCTCCGGGGCTCGTGGTCCGAGGAGGCCCGGTGGTCCTCCGCCGCCTGCGCGATGGTTTCGATCTGCTCCGGAGCGAACCACTCCTGCAGCCGGGACATCTCCCGGATCATGCGTCCGCTCTCCAGGTGGTGCGTCTTCCGGTCTACCGCCAGGCCCAGGTCATGGCAGGCGGCCGCGGCGTAGAGCATATTGCGGTCTACGGGGTAGAACGCCGCCATCTGCAACGCCCGCTGCACCACGCTCCGGGCGTGGTCCGCGCGGTGCGCCTTGTCGAAGTCGGCATAACGGGGAATGATCTCCTCCTCCAGGAAAGCAGCCAGCGAGGCATCTACGCCCAGCAGCTCTGCAGCCAGCAGCGGCAGCAGCTGCTCGTCGGCCGGCAGCCAGCGGACCTCGCGCAGCTGCGTGTAATCCAGCCACCGGGCCGCCTCATGCTCATTCAGGTGCACCCCGGCGGAAGTCAGCGCGCACAGGGAGCAATGCATCGTCAGGTGGAACTCCGGATAATCCCAATCGATGGTCCGGAGGAGCCGCCCCACCTCGATGCCGGCGTCCAACTCTTCGCGGATCTCGCGCCTCAAGGCCTCTTCCGGGGCCTCCCCGGGCTCCATCTTGCCGCCCGGGAACTCCCACCAATCCTTCCAGGGGCCATACCCGCGCTCCGTCGCGAACAGTTTGTCGTCCCGGCGGATGAGGGCCGCCACCACTTCGATCGTGCGTCTGTCTGTCATTTGTTTATCGTCCGTCCGTTTTCGGCAGGGATAGCCATGAAGTCACGAATCCCGGGGTCAGATCGAAGAAGGTTTCAGCAGATGGTTCCACAACCCCGACCAAAACGCGCTCCACATGCTTTCGCGATAACAGAGTTTATGCTTCCAGCCATTCACCCGCCATCGTCGATACTTGAATAGCATACGCGGGAACAAGCCTGCCGGCTCATGCTCCTGGAATTCCGGAGAGAGTATCTCGGAAAGCACCCGACGTTTCAGGTTTCCTTCGCAGGAGACATCCGGGAACAAAGCCTTGTCAAATCCAAGATCTTCGACGATAATGGCCGCAAAGGCGGAGAATGCCGGCATCATGCCGAACCGGTCGAGTACCCCCAAAAGCCATTTCCAATCTATTCCGGTTCCTTGTTTTTGGACATGAAATGCAAAATCAAGAAGTTGCCGGAGCGTCATCTTGTCTGCCGCAAAATGCGCCATGGCGTGCTTCAACAAAAACAAGGCATGCAGATTGGGCGACGGCAGATAGACTTTTTCTCCACACACGTCAACCGAATAGGTATCATCCCGTCCCAACTCCTTGAAGATCCCCTCCAGCTCCACATTGGACTTCTGATGATGCACGTTGATAAAATCGTAATGATTTTCAACAGAGTAGCCCTTCCAGGCAAAGACGGTATGGTGATGGTGGGAAGTATCGACCCGGATTCCCTGGAGGGACCCGATCAAGGCGTCCCCTTTTTCGTACCCACCAAACTGCCAGATATCGATATCTCCGCACGGACGGTGATCCGGCCGGGGCCAGGCCAATGAGCAAGCATACCCTTTCAGAACCATCATCCGTAGTCCGTGCGCGTTGTAAAAACCAGCCAGCGAGCCAATTGCCTTACAGTAGTCTTCATAGACCTGCTCATGTCCCAGGACCACCTCCGCAATCCATTTTCCTCTCAACGACGTATCCATGGCCTGAACCTCCGGCAAACGCCCCGCCTGCAAGAGGGCATCCACTCCATCCATCACGACAGCAGAAAGCCCCTGCTGCGAAGCAAGGGCGTAAATCGACGACCAGTCCGGCGTCAGGGCCGTTTCCGGGACTTTATGTCCGATTCCTTGGCACACCAGTGCAAGGAAGGTCTCCCGCTGAAGATCCGTCAATGTCAAAACTTCCGCCAAACCATTTTATTGACGACACCGGTATAGGACTGGATGATCTTGACCACCTTCGTACTCACATTCTCATCCAGATAGTCCGGGACGGGGATACCATGGTCTCCGCGCAGATTCATCTCTACAGCCGTCTCTACCGCTTGCAGAAGAGATTTCTCATCGATTCCGGCCAGGACGAAACAGGCCTTGTCCAGCGCTTCCGGGCGCTCCGTGGAAGTGCGGATGCATACTGCTGGGAAAGGATGCCCGACCGAAGTGAAGAAAGAGCTCTCCTCAGGCAAGGTACCGCTGTCACTAACCACGGCAAACGCATTCATCTGCAAGCAATTGTAATCATGGAAGCCGAGCGGCTCATGCCGGATCACCCGCGGATCGAGCACAAATCCGCTGGCGTCGAGCCGCTTGCGGGAACGGGGATGGCACGAATACAGGACCGGCATGTCGTATTTTTCCGCCATGGCGTTGATTGCATTGAACAAAGACAGGAAATTCTTCTCCGTATCGATATTCTCCTCCCGATGGGCCGACAACAGGATATACCTACCTTTCTCAAGACCAAGCCGCGCGTGAATATCTGAGGCTTCTATCTCCGGGAGGTTTGCACGCAGCACTTCCGCCATCGGAGAACCTGTCACATACGTCCGCTCCTTCGGCAACCCGCAATCAGCCAGATAACGCCTGGCGTGTTCGGAGTAGGCCAGATTCACATCCGAGATGATATCGACGATCCGCCGGTTCGTCTCTTCCGGCAGGCATTCGTCCTTGCAACGATTGCCCGCCTCCATATGGAAGATCGGGATATGCAGCCGCTTGGCACCGATAACCGACAGACACGAATTCGTGTCTCCGAGCACCAGCACGGCATCCGGCTTGACCTCTACCATCAACTGATAACTCCGGGCGATGATATTGCCCATCGTTTCTCCCAGATCCTGGCCGACGGCATCCATGTACACGTCCGGATCCGCAAGTTTCAGATCCTTGAAGAACACGCCGTTGAGGTTGTAATCATAATTCTGACCGGTGTGTGCCAGCAGGCAGTCGAAATATTCGCGGCACTTGTTGATCACCGCGGCAAGACGGATTATCTCCGGTCTGGTACCGACAATGATGAGAAGCTTCAGCTTCCCGTTATTCTTGAATTCTGCCATATTTGTCATTTTACAGGTTCAAAATAAGTATCTGGTTTGTCCGGATTGAAAACCTCGTTGCAGTACATCACGGTCACGAGATTATCGGTTTCGCTGAGGTTGATGATGTTGTGGGTGTAGCCCGGCAGCATATGCACGCACTGGATGTCGTCTCCGCTCACCTCGAACTCTATCACTTCATCCGTCCCAAGTTTTCGCTCCTGAATCAGTCCGTGTCCGGAGACAACGATGAAAAACTCCCATTTCGTATTGTGCCAGTGCTGTCCCTTGGTAATGCCCGGTCTGGAAATGTTGATGCTGACCTGTCCGGAGTTCAGCGTATGTACCAGTTCAGTAAAACTCCCACGGTCATCCACATTCATCTTCAACGGGAAAGCGACTTTCTCCTTCGGAAGGTAACTGAGATAGGTACTATATAGTTTCTTGGCGAAACTACCGTCCGGAATCTCGGGGATTGTCAGCGTCTTCGGCTGCGCCGCGAACTTGTCGAGCAAGGCCACGATTTCGCCCAATGTAGCCCTATGGGTAGCGGGCACATAGCAATATCGTCCGTCTGCAGACGGTTTCACCTCCAACCCATCAAACTCACAACGGTGCTCCAGCCCCTTCAAGCAAGCGATCATCTCATCTACAAGGTCGTCGATATAAAGCAGTTCCAGTTCTACCGACGGGTCATTCACCGTATAGGGCAAGTCGTTTGCGACAGCGTTGCAGAAAGTGGCCACGGCGCTGTTATAGTTCGGGCGGCACCATTTCCCGAAAAGGTTCGGAAAGCGATATACCAGAACCTTTGCGCCAGTTTCCTCTCCATAGCGGAGGAAAAGGTCTTCCCCTGCCTTCTTGGACCGGCCGTATTCGGAATTCCCGAAACGGCCCGTCAGAGAAGCCTGCTGCGAAGATGACAGCATCACAGGACAGGTATTCCCTGCACGGCGGAGCGTTTCAAGCAGCGTAGACGCAAAGCCGAAATTGCCAGCCATGAATTCTTCGGCATCCTTCGGACGGTTCACACCGGCCAGGTTGAACACGAAATCAGCAGACGCGCACCATCTGTCAAGTTCCTGCTGTGTGGAATCCAGGTCATATTCATAAACCTCCGTAACCGGCACTCCGTAATTTCGGGCTTTTCCGTCCCGGATATTTTTCAGTTGCGCGCAAAGGTTCCGGCCGACAAACCCTTTGGCTCCCGTCACGAGTATCCTCATATTCTCATCAATACTTCCACCAGAATCTATCCCAGAGATTCATATCTTGGATTCTTTTCTTAATAAAAACCTTGAAGGGTGTCTCTGGATCTATGATAGCGCCCTCATGTCCGGACGTTCCCATGACCGGAGTGCGCCAGTTCGGCCCAAATTCGGTCACGAGGCACTTCTCGTATTCCTTCGGACACGGCAAAAACATATCTTCAAAAGGCAGCATGACCGTTTCGGCATACCAGGCCGCGTCATATGTCTTGATTCTCTGCGTGGGGTCCGTCTTGCACTGTTCAGTAAAGTTCCACCATTTACCGCCGGAGAATCCTTCTTCCACCTCTTTCATGTCAACCATGAAACGGTCCAGGACTCGCTGGGTGTCATGAAACATGAAATAGACACGGCAATATAGGTGGCCCATCATATAACGTATACCAGGATATGACTTGAAACTATAGTTCTTGCCATTATTGATCAGCCTGACCCTACGGCGCATCTTCTCATGCCTGTCCACGATCTCGGGAGTAAATTGTTCCGGTGCTGAATCCAGGCACAAGATATCAACCCAGACACCATAATTGCGATTTTCCTTGAGTCGATAGTTGATATTCAGCATGGTCGTATCATTATTGCAGAGTCTCAGGATCGCACCGTCGACGATATCGAATTCATAGGGTTCCGGGAGGATCCCTTTGATTTTGGCCAACTCATACAGTTTGTCGTAGTCCTCCCGCGGCATAACAAAGTCCATGTCGTCATCCCAGGGGATAAAACCCTTATGGCGTACGGCACCGAGGAGCGTACCGAAAGAGGCCCAAATCCTCAGTCCATGTTTCTCGCAGAAATCCAGAAGGACTTGGGACAGGTCCATTTCTACCTGCCACAACTTCCGACGTCCTTCCGTAACAATGAAATTATCCGGGGTCTGATTCCCCAGACTCAGATCAATTATGCTCATGTTGTTGTCTATGGTCAATACCTTCAAGATTGCGGGATCTGCTCCAAATGACATTTTCTTTCAGGAGCGTATTTCCAAGATAGATGGAGCGGGGCTTGTCGAGTATCTTCGTAACCGTGCCACCGGAGCCCAGGACACAGCCATCCGGGACGTGCGCCCCTTTCAGAATCGTGTTCCGGCATCCAACCCAGACATTGTCGCCGATGACGACTTCCTTATTCGGATTCAGAAAGACCCCATCCGCATCAAACATCACATGGGCATCCGTATCCATAATGACGTTCTCAAACGACCACATGTTTTCATCGCCGACGATGACGGATTTGTTTACCAGGAAAGAATTGTTCCGGTGACATGAGAAATTATTGCCGATCTGCAAGGTCCCGCCGCGAGCAATCCGCATGACCAGTCCCGGAGCAAAGACATGGAACCCGCTTCCTTTCAGGATCAACTTTCCTTCGATGTGGATTACGGATTTCTGGGTGTTGGCAGCAGCATAACCGTGAAATCCGACATGGAAAGATCCGTTGTCCGGCAGGACGATGCTTCCTCTCTTGCAGCCGGATACCCGGACATTTCGGGCAAGGACAACCGGAAGACGGGCAGCCTGCCGGAACGGAAACATCCTGAAATTGAACCACAGGGTCTTGAGGATCCCGATATGGGTGATTTTATAAAAATCCATAGTTACCCTTTTCTTTTGATGAACAATCCGGCCAATCTGGTATATCGGCCATCCGCCCGGCGTACGAACCGGGTCCGCAAAGCGGAAAGCAGGTAGACGCCACGGCAGAAAAAATCATTCGCATACAGCCGCTGTCCGAATGTTTCTTTGATCAGCTGGATCCGGAACAGATAAGAGAAATAATTCGTCTGGGGGAAAGAACGCAAACCGATGATTTTAAATCCGTTCTTAAGATGATATCTGATTGAGCTCGTCGCTCCTGAAGCCGTGTCGCTGAGCACATATTCAGAACCTGCCTGCCGATGGTAATCCAAACGGGTTTTCAGCATGGAGGAGGCAATCCCGCATCTTCGCGCGTCAGGATGTACAGCCAGCAATTCGTTGTATCCGTATAGAACTCCTTTCTTGTCTTTTCTCTGGTGGGTGACACTCGTTCCCAGCAATCTGCCGTCTTCCAGGTCGAAAGCTACAAATACAACGCCATCATCCCCTACCTTTGCCCGAAATTCATCTTCGGTTATGGAAAGGCATGAGAACAGAAGCCCCTCTTCCCTACGCTCCTGAAATGCAGCATGGATCAACCCGACGACATCCCGGTAAGAATAAGGAGTCTCTCCCAATTGCTTTATGACTATATTCGACATTCGGCCTGGACTTGCATGAAAACTACTTCGGCTCGAACTCGCTGATCCTTGCCGCGAGTTCTTTCAGATCCTCTTCTGACTGAAGCCCCATGTGCGAAACGCGGTAAAATCCAGGTTTTCCACCAGGCATGATATAAGTATCATATTTCTCGATCAGGCCTCGGAAAATCCATCTTTCCGCCGTATCCCGTGTCTGAAAACCGGTAATGGCATTGGACGGGCGTTCTGCAGGCACCTCCCAGCCATATTGGCTGCACAGGCTCCGGAAAAAAGCAGCGCGTTGCGCAACCCTTGCAATATTGGCAGTCTCGCCTCCTTCGCCAGCCAGTTGGCGCAGGCGCGCATTCAGTTGGAGGTACAGGATCGTCGCGGGACTGAAGGGTGTCTGTCCCCGCATCAAATTTGAAAGGTTCTGGTCAAAATCCCAATAATATCCACGATGGTTGAAAGAATACCCTTCCAGATTCTTGCTAAAGAAAAGCACAGACAAACCCGGAGGTATATTCAACCCTTTCTGGGTACTGGTGATACAGATATCGATACCCAGCGCATCCATATCGAGAGGTTCAGCGAGGAATGTGCTGATTACATCAACCACGAGGGAAATACCCCTCCTTCTGCAAATATTACTGATTCTCTCCAGGTCGAATAAAATCCCTGTTGAGGTCTCATGGTGCTGGCAGAGGAACACATCCGGTTTTTCTTCGTCAATTCTTGTCTCAAGGTCCTTATAATCGATATCCTTGGCGAAAGGGACGGCATAATCATAAACAGGGACTCCATAGTACTCGCACAGTTGGTACCACCGGTGTCCGAAGGATCCTCCGTCGATTACGAAAGCTTTGGTCTTCGTAGAGACATAATTTTCCACGACTGCGCTCATCGCGCCGGTACCGGACCCCGTATAGATGATTGTCCGCCCGCCCTTGCAATGAATCAGGTCCAGGAGTATCCGTTCTGACTCTTTGTTGATTGCAGAGAACTCGTCCGTCCTCATATAAATGAATGGTCTGGAGCCGATCTGCATGATGGACGCATCGATTTCTCCAGGGAAAACGTATGATTTCATCTGATGATGGTTAATGATTATGTTGCTTATTTCATTCAGGTTTGGACGCTGCCCCCTCCATGATGCTCTTGAAATGGGTCAGGTCCTCCTGAGTAGTTATCTTGAAATTGAAAGGATCTCCCTCGATCAACCGGCATGACATCCCGCAATGGAAAGCAAGTTCGGTACCGCCATTAAAGGTAAGAAGGACCTCCCGCGGAGTTTCCAGATGAGCCCTCAAATATTTGCCAAACCGGAAAGCCTCCGGTGCCTGCCCGGACCAGATCTTGGATCTTTCCAGAAGCGATCCGATCAGTTTCCCGTCTTCACTGAAATACAATGTGTCCTTGACGGGCATCACAGGGACGACACAATCCGCCTCTTCACATGCCAGATAGCACTTGTCTATCATTTCCTGGGTTGCGAGGGGGCGCGCAGCCTCGTGTATCAAAACGATATCATCTTCTTCGTATCCGGCTTTTGCGATCACCTTCAAGGCATTGTAGACGGAATACTGCCTTGTTTCCCCCGGTTCCGCAAACAGGATGTCCTGGGCATGCGGTATGGAGGCCAGATACGGTTCCACAAATGACTTCCATTCATCGGCGATGACAATGACCAGCATATCGGTATGGGCATTGATCAGAAGTGCCTTCAGGCTGTAATAGATAATCGGTTTTCCCCCGACCTGGATATACTGTTTCGGAATATCCTGGTTCATCCGGTTCCCAATTCCCCCGGAAAGCAGGATCGCAATATTCCGATGTCTGCGAGTTTTCACTTGTTCCCGTTTTTCCATTTCAGATGATAAACACATTCTCGCCACGTAGGAACTGCTCCTGTATCTGTGCCATGCAAAGATTCTCCTTTTTCGAGACTTTCGAGAAATAGTACTCACGGGAAAGGATTCCTGAGACAAAATCCTTGATCTCATATCGAAGTCCCTCTCCTGCAAAAGGATAGAAGTACTTCCTATTCTTGTTCTGATCTTCGTAGCGGATCTCATAATAATCCGTTTTCCACCAAGGAGCGGGGACATAGGCATATCCTTTGGTGCCGGAGATAACCATATTCCCTTCCGTCTTTACGCCCAGTCCTACCTGGAACGAAGCAATTGCGGTTTCGTAACGGAATACAGCCTTCGTGTAGATATCCACTCCGTTTTTCATCTTGGAATAAAACCGCACGTCCTCGAACTTCGTTCCCAGGAGTTTGAGGATTGGAAGAAGCGGGAAACAGGCATTCTCGTTCATGCTTCCCCCATGAAGCCGGCTGTCCAGTTTCTGGGATTTTTCGTCCGTCAGCGTGGTCGTCGATGCATTGACCTCGACGATTTCCCCAATCACGCCGGACTTCAGCATGGAAACCAGATGTCCGAAAGCCGGGCAGTATGCCGTCTTCAATGCGACCATCATGACCAGTCCTTTTTCTTCGGCCAGGGAGAACAATTCTTCCGCTTCGGATTCCTTGAAAACAAAAGGGGTTTCACAAAGGACATGCTTTCCGGAAAGGAGAGCTTCCTTCACATAACCGTAATGTGTATAATGGGGAGAGGCGACGTAAACGGCCGTACATGCGGAGAAAAGCTCTTCCAGGCTCCCTGCAGTTTTTTTTATTCCGAACTTCCCGCAAAAAGCCCGACATTCTTCAAGGTCCGGATTGTATGCCGACACAATCTCGACATTATTCACTACCTCCGCCTCCGGAACAAAGCGGCTGGCAATGCTGCCGGTCCCGATGATGCCCAGCGAAACGACAGGGCGTTCCTGTCGCAGTTGCGTGCTGGATATCCCCTCCGTTCGCGGCAGGTATACGACATCACAGTATTCCTTCAGATAATCGAAATAGCCGGTCCAGTCAGACCCGATGGCAAAAATATCGACACCGTATTTCTGGATATCTTCTATTTTTTGTCCTTTATACTCTTCTATGACGATCTGATCGGCCAGCCCCGTCGACTTCACGGCTTCGATCCGTTCCATCACGTTGTTGCACGTATTCATCTTCCCGCGCTCAAGATCGAAATTATCCGTAGTAACCCCGACGATCAGCCAGTCTCCGAGTTCCTTCGCCCTTTTGAGGAGATTATAATGACCTTGGTGGAAGAGGTCGAATGTTCCGTATGTTATAACTTTCTTCATCCTGTTCTGTCAAATCGATCCATTCATTTGCGACACAGATCCGTCGCCATATGTACCGGAATCCGGTCTTTTTCATCCGGAGGTATCATATAATTGTCTCCGTAGGCAACACGAAGATAAGCATCATAGGCTGACATGATGCTGGCTTGCGTGTCCTCGAAGCGATGCATTTCAAACGCATGCAAGATATCTGAAGGATACCGTTTCCCGATTCCCTTGTATTGATCTATCCACATAGCCTTGACGCCGGATGGGGCTTTGCTTCCCCATTGTGCCACGGAATGATACCAATGCATTTTGGTGCGCATGCTGAATGGGCGCCCCATCAGCCATGATATGACCGAACCGGCTTTCATCAGGAAAGAACCTTTGTCAAGGACCAGGCGAGGCTTGATCATCCCCTGAAGGAGAAGGACTGCCACGGTTTTCATTCTTTCCAGCAAATGGCTGGCCGGGACCACATCCAGGATGAAAACATCCAATGTCGGCTCGCTGCCGCTACGACGCCCAGGGTTTGCCAGACGGATTCTGTCGATCCAATTATCCGTTTTTTCTGCCGGTACGAACACCAGTTCTTCTCCAATGTGGAAGGATCCTTTCAGTCTATAGTAATTCTCCCGATCCATCAAGACATCGATATCATCATCCCAGGGGATGAAACCGCCGTGCCTGACCGCGCCAAGCAAGGAGCCGCTGCAAAGGCTGTAGCTGATTCCATGGGCGGCACAATGCCTGTTGAAGGCATCCAGCAGGATGAGGAGAGCTTTCTGCATCTCAAGGGTACCGTATCTGTTCTCTATGTCCATAACCGCAATATTCAATGGGCCATGCCTTCGTGGCATACCTCGGTTTTACTTTCCGGATAAAAAAGCCGCCGCCCGCCATTGATCCCCATCTGCAACACGCGACAACTCAAATGGTCAAGCTCGACAACCGACCTATACTATAGCCCCAAGAATGGTATCTGCTATATAGCGCACATCTTCATCCGACACGCAAGGTCCTGAAGGGAGACACATGCCAACCTTGAAAAGGGACTCAGACACACCGTTCACATAAGCGGGAGCATTCTTGTATACTGGCTGTTTATGCATTGGTTTCCATAACGGGCGTGCCTCTATCCCCGCCTTATCCAAAAGGACCCGTAAAGCCTCTACATTGTTGTTCGGTTCGCAGTCCGTGTGAGGGTTCGTCGTAGCATGGACTACACCGGCAGCACCTCCGACAGCACCTTTCACGGTCTCCTTATAAGCATCTTCTTCACCCTGGACATGGACAGACGGGGCAATGGTAATGGTATTCAGCCAGTAGTTGCTGTCGCTGTCCGGCGAAGGATTGACATGGACGTCAATCCCGGGAACATCCTTGAAATACTGTTGGTAAAGCGAGCACACATGCTTGTGGTGGGCGATATGTTCGTCCACAATGGTCATTTGTCCCCGGCCGATTCCAGCGCAGATATTAGACAAGCGATAATTATACCCGATCGCCTCATGCTGGTAATACGGATAAGACTCGCGCGCCTGTGTCGCGTACCACATGATTTTCTGCTTGGCTTCGGGATCACGGCACAGGAGAGCGCCTCCACCCGATGTCGTTATCATCTTGTTTCCGTTGAAAGACAGGACACCGAACTGTCCGTACGTTCCTAGCACCTTACCGCGGTAACGGCTTCCGAAACCTTCGGCAGCATCCTCTACCACAGGAATCCCGTAACGGTCCGCGATCTCCATGATGCGGTCGATCCTATAGGGCATTCCGTATAAAGCGACCGGCACGATGGCTTTGGGTGCACGGCCGGTTTTGGCAATCCTGTCCTTGATGGCTTCCTCCATCAGGTCCGGATCAATATTCCAGGAATCCTTCTCGCTATCGACAAAAACCGGAGTAGCCCCAAGGTACGTAACGGGGTGGGAAGATGCACAGAACGTGAAAGACTGCACGATCACTTCATCGCCCGGGCCAACCCCGCATGCAAGTAGTGCAAGATGCACTGCTGCCGTACCCGAGGAAAGGGCAACGACTTCATTCTCTCCACCGACAAAGGCCTTGAGGTCTTCTTCGAATCCGTTGACATTCGGCCCCAGGGGGACGACCCAGTTGGTATCGAATGCTTCCTGGATGTATTGCTGTTCCTTGCCGGACATGTGGGCAAGGCATAAATAAATGCGATTGGCCATTGATCAACTTATTTTAAGCCTCCATTTTGGACTTCACGATCCGAACCACATCGGAGAACGTCTTCATTTCACCGATTTCTTCCGGTTCCAAGGTCATATCGAACTCCATTTCGAGTTCAACAGCCAGATTGAGCTGGGCCATCGAGTCCCATTTCTCACAATTCTCCTGGGAACAGGTCTCATCCAATGTCTCAAGTCCGAAGACGGACTTCATTATTTCCAAGATCTTCTCTTCCATCGTATTATTTCACTTAATTGATTATCAATTATATAACTTCTATATGATAATATGGTTCCACCTGAAGGTCTGCACCATCCAGGACTATCGAATAGGTTTTCCCGCCATCCGCAAGGGTGGCAGCGCACGTGAATCCGCATCTATCATAGAAATCAGAAACCTGCGCATTCTTGGCAGTCGGGATGTATTCCGATACGATTTCTTTTATCCCGGACTCCTTCAAAATCCCGAGTACTTTCTTTACGAACGCCGTCTCGATACCTTTGCCAAGAATCCGGCAGCTCAGCAGAAGCGTATCGATTCTGTTGCCGTCAACGAAAATAGTGCCAGTTATGCCGTTATCGCCAAATTTGTCAGCGACGCTGATACACCAGATCTGCCATCCCTGCTCCAGGAATGACCGAAGGTCGGAATCCGTATAGCGGCGGGTGGTCAGGTTGAACTGGTTCGTCTTCTGGGTCATCTGCGCGATGCGGGGAATATTGAACTCATTCGCCGCTTCGATCCGGATCCGGATATCGAGGCTCTTCAGGAATTCGTTGAAGTCCGTGAAGGACACCTGGGCCTGCGCCCTGGCTGCATTGGCCTTGTACTGCTCTGTCTTCTTCTTATCCTCCTCTGTAATGGAATAGACCTTGAAATACTTCTGCACCAAACCCTTGAAGAAATCCGGCAACGCATAAGGCTGTTCCGGAAAATCGGGAACGCTCACCATGGGAAGCATCTGGCGGACCAGTTCCCGCTCTGTTGGGTTGTCATCCAGAAAAACGAAGGAATCCAGACCGATGTTCAGTTCTGCAGCCAGTTCCTTGATATTCGATGCCTTGTCGTTCCAGTTAATCCGCATGGCGGAAAAATGCTCCCGTTTCAAAACCATGAAAGGGTTCTTCTCCCAGGCCTCCAGGACATCAGCCTCATTGTTTTTCGAACAAACAGTCAAGATGACGCCGGAATGCGAAAGCTTCAGAAGAGCCTTCTGGAAGAAGAGAAAAGCCTTGCCCGGATAATCTCCGCCGATCTTGATCCCGCTGATTCCATCTTCTCCGAGCACGCCGCCCCAGAGCGTATTATCCAGGTCAAGTACCAGGCATTTTTTCCTTTTGAGGGCTACGGAACCAAGTTTTTCCTGCCACCATGCAAGGAAATCCTTGGACAAACGGGGGTTGAGCCCCATCTGACTGATAAAGTAGAATTTCCAGTCGAAAAGATCGGAGGCGTTATACCGGGACGTAAACTCGGAAAAATCGATGACTTTGACATTAGCGTGTTCACGCTCCATGTCGAAGAGGACCTGATTGTAAGCTGCCATGGCCTCTTTAATTCCATAGTCGTCCTCGGTCATCGGGACAGCATAAAAAGGTTCCATGGTTAGGGCCAGTACGTTTTTCCGGTCGTCGATCCTGGAAAGGATGAAGGAAAACTTATCTGCGTAGGCTTTGATTTCCTCCGCCGCTGAGATGGTATCTGAAGTAACGGGGGACTGGTAAAACCACACATAATAATCCGCATCCTCCATGATGACGGAAATATCATCATACCCCGAGTAAACATATCCCGGAGGAAAGAATCGCTCGACGGTGTTGTTCCTGAAGACGAAAACGCTCTTCTCCATGTTTATTCCTTTTCATCGTCCTTACGGATAATCCGCGCCGGATTCCCGTAATATGTCGCATTATTCTCAGCATTTTTCAGCAACACGCTCGCAGCGCCCAACGTGACATGATCTCCAATCTTCGTATATTGAAGAACCGTTGACTTAACACCAAAGAAGTTCAAGTCACCAATGGCAACGCCGCCAGAGATATTCACATTAGGCATCACGACATTAAAACTACCCATGCAAGACTCGTGTCCCATTTGAACGTACCAGTTGATCAAGTTGAAATCACCCAAGAACGTATTGCATGCAAGAAGGGAGTTCGCACCGATGACATTCCCCTTCCCCATCCGGACGGATGGGAGGTCCAGAAATGTGACGGATGGGTCGATAATGTTGGGGAATTCAACCAATGAGTTGGTAATCCGGTCTACAATGTACTTAACTGTTTTCGGTGTCGCGATGGAAACCACGATGGCAATCTTTTCCGGCCACGCATTCAGATCTTCAAGTCCACCTAAAACAGGGCCATATTGTAACTGTTTCCCCTTGGGGAGACCATCGTCAAAGAAACCTATCAGATTCCAAGTCGGACTCTCATCATTTATTCGCTTTATGTAACACGCAATTTCTCTTCCGAAACCGCCTGCACCATAGATTGCAAGATTCGTCATATATCCTATATAATTACTCTGGATTCCCGGTAAAAAACTCCATCGTCGCCGCATTGGCCGAATTGATGTCCTTTCTCATCAATACATTCTTGACGGTTAAGCAAATAACCTTGATGTCCGTCAGTAACGTACAATGATCCACATACCACACATCCAGCTTGAATTTCTCTTGCCAGCTGATGGCATTGCGTCCATGGCATTGCGCCCATCCGGTGATTCCAGGGCGGACCTCATGTCGCCGGGCCTGTTCTGGACTGTAAAGGGGCAGATACTGCGGCAGGAGGGGTCTCGGTCCGACCAAGGCCATATCACCTTTCAGCACGTTGACGAGTTGCGGGAGTTCGTCAATCGAAGTAGAACGGATAAACTTCCCGACCCGGGTCAGCCGCTGCTCATCCGGCAGCAGATTACCATCCGCATCCCGCTCATCCGTCATGGTCTTGAACTTGATGACATGGAAAATCCTGGCATCCTTTCCGGGACGGGCCTGCAGAAAGAAAGCTCCGGCGCCCTTATTGGCGAAATGGAGCCAAAGCGCAACCAGGAGGAGAAACCATCCGATCAGGAGAAGGGCGGCCAGGGAGATCAGGAAATCGAACAATCGTTTGAAAAAATGCCTATACATGACGCATGATGGTATTATACGTGTTCTCCACAAGATAATGATCTTCCAGATAGCGGAATCCCTTTTCTCCCATCGTCAACCTGTCGGAGCGAAGCATCTTCTCCAAAATGGCGTTGAACGCATCGACCGAGTTGCTTTCGCACCAGAATCCGAAACCGCCTTGCTGGGCGATGGGGCCCATGTCCGAGCAGGAATCGGTAGCGACGAGTACGGGCATCCTGTACTCAAGGTAAGATAGCAATCGCGAAGGGAAGTTGGGTATCGTGAACCTGTGGTCCAGGAAAATGAGCCCTACGTCGCAGGAGCGTACCAGAATATCATAATCTCTTTTGGGCAGAGCGTTCATAACGCTCACCGCAGTTGGCTTCCGAGTCGCGTGCCACTGCTTCAGTTTCGGGAGTTCGGTACCGGCACCCACTACGACGAAATGGCAATCGTTCCTGTCCGCATTGGCCTCGAGGCATTGCATGAGGAATCCAATCCCCTGGGGCTTTCCGAGATTGCCGCCGTAAATCAGGACCGGTTTGTCAAGCGGAATAGAGTACCGGGAGAGGACCGCCTCCCGTTCGTTCTGACTCACCCTGCTGGGAACAAGCGCGATGGAATTGGGATTGACCTCAACCTTGGATGGATCGATGTCCGGATTATGCTTCAGGACGTAATCTACATTAGCAGGAGACATGCATCCGATCACGTCCGAGTGGCGGTAGAGTTTCTGTTCCTTCCGGCGGAAATACTTGTAAAGGAAGCTCCCCTCTGAAAACATGCCAAGATCCACCGCATTTTGCGGGAATATATCTTTCAGGAGAAGATAGGTCCGTGCTCCGGGATTCGCCTTCCTGAGGCTGCCGATCAGGTTCGGAAAGGTAATTGGTGGGGTTGTATATAAGATCAGGTCAAACCGAATGTCTGACAAGTATTTGCGAATCGCGGCCTTGAACTGGCTTTCGACCAGGACCTGCCCGACCCCCTTCTCAATCACATTCGTCTTCTGGAGCTTCAGAGTCCGTACTCCGAGGATCTTGACACCATCAATCTCAGACAATCCGGAAGCCTCTGCCGAACCCCGCTCCCGGGGATTGACAACATAGACTGTATGTCCTTTGTCCCGGAAGCACCGCATCAAGTCCGTGTAAATCCCCCGGACATTCGGATCCGAGAAATGGGACATGGTTAAAAACAATACATTCATAACATAATTAACAACTGGCCGACGTAGGATCTCCTGCTCTCAAAACCCGTAGGAAACTATCTATATCATTCATATAGGGAGCAAGTTCATTGATCATGTCTTCCGATAATTCTCTACGATCTCCTGAAGGGCATCTGCATATTTGCCAGCGACAGACGCATCGGAATAATCCTGCGCCGTTTCCCGCGCCTGCGCGGAAATCCGGAGCAGTTCTTCTTGGGGCATCTTGTCCAAGCGCCGTAGAATTCCAGCCAACTCATCCGCATCTCCAGCCTTGCACAGGAATCCGTTTTCTCCGTCGACGATGATTCCGTCTATTCCCTCATTCCTGGAGCCGATCGGAATCAGGCCGAAAGCCATCGCTTCCAGATACACTAGCCCAAAAATCTCGTGTTCAGAAATCATAACAAAGAAATCAGCGTCCCTCAGATATGTCATGATCTTCTCACGAGGGATCCTGCCTGTGAAAATAACTTCGCCCCGGCATGACGGAAGATAATCCTGGGCGATCCTGTCCATTTCGGCGCCATCCCCGATAAAAGTAACCCGATAATTCCCGGCAGGATACGCTGCATTCAACGCTTGGATAATAGATACAGGATGCTTGCGCTCAATCAAGGAACCGATGTAGACAAAAGTCCGAATCTTGGGATCAAATACCCGTATTGTCCCAGCCCCTTCCCGGATAAAATCAGAAGAAACCCCGGAAGAGGCCAGGAATGATCTTTCCGGCGCTCCGTACCTGGACGCATAATTGGCCATGGCGGCTTTACTGCGGAAGCCGATCAAATCAAATGCCGACAGAAGGGATTGGGCACTTTCGCCGAATCGTTTGGACAAGTTGAAATGATTGCTGTGGTACACCTGGCAGATAGGGACGCCGAACTCCTTCTTCAATGCGATCGACAAGTCGATGACCGGATCAGCCCAATGCCCCGTGATAACATCCGGGACACCGTTCTCCGCGAAATCTTTCCGGATTCTTTCCAACGCCCGCCGCACATATTTTTCCGAGGTCCGGCTATGGGGTTTCAATTTCCGGACAGGAAGCACCTGGATACGGACATCATCTGACACATATTCCCTGCATTTCGGAACCTTCGACGGTATCGGGAATCCAAAATGGGAGGAGAGACGCTCCCGGAAAAGCCTGGCGAACAGGTAAAAGATCCTCGGGTACCGGGCTATCAGGTGATAAACCCGGACCTCATGTCCCATCTTCACCCATTCCCGGGCAAAGTAGTGAACGACTGGAGTCACACCGTCTTTACCGGTAAAGGTCGCGTAAATAGGTGTAAGTACGACTATTCTCATTCGGAAGAAAACTGGAAATCAGGCCTTGGAATCCATGACAGCCTGGAGTTTGGGCGTTTGAACCGTGACACCCCGTCTCCGGGGAGTCTTGAGCAGGCTGCGATCCCGAACCCGGAATCTTTCCGCAACGCCAAGCAGGATAAAGTTATAAACTGTCACCGTACCCGGGCCAAAAGGGAATGTCGGTTCCAGCAGGGAAATGATGTACGGAACAATCAAGATGGTATACCCCGCATACCTGAAGTCCATCTTGGTCCGTATGGAATACTTGAGTGAATGTAAGATAATGTAGAGATACAGGCACAGGATCGGCCATGAATACAATAGGCCGAAACGGTAGATATTCAGCAGCGGGAAATTATGGATCCAGGCTATGGATGTCCGGTTTTCCACATCCCCCAGCAATGGATTCTCGACGATGAAACGGATAGCCTGTTGGTAAGTACCCATACGTCCGGACGTCACGTCATCTCCTTGTGTTCCGGCACTGATACTTGCTTTCAGATAATCGCCGAAACTCATAGGCAGGAACGAAAAGAGGATCAGCACCAGCGGGATGGCTACGAGAATCCACTTGAACATTTTCTTTCCTTTGGCATGCAAGGCCAGGAACATGCCACTCAATAGGACGGTAGACAATAGTGCCGCCCGAGCACGGATGGTCAGGATGACGATGAACCCCACAAGGAAAAAGACGAGGGCAACCAAACGGACCTTCTTTTCTTCCTGGCTCAGGAACAGGAACAGGAATGACACTTCGCAAGTGGCCAGCATGGCGCCCAGCGAATTCTTGCTGTCTGTCAGGTACTGGTCTGCGATGACAAACCCTCCGATATTCATGAAGACCTGCATCAGGCCCGAGAATATGACCGTTAAAGTGAAAACGAGCATAATTCGGGACAACTGCCTGCTGTTCGGAGTCAGCGTCCATCCGATGATGATGGACGCCAGGACAATCAGGAAGGTCCTCAACATGGAAAGCATCTCCTTGTTGCCATGCATGCTCCGTATGAAATAACCCAGGAAAGCGATCAAGGTCAGCCAGACAATATACTTCAGGCACAGTGCAGACTTCACTTTGGGTATCCGGAAGAGGGATACGGCGAACAAAGCACCGAATATCAAGAGGATATAACGGGACAGGATCGTTCCGCTCTCATACCCGGCCGCCTTGCTGATGTTGACGATGACGGGATGATACGAAATCGCCATGACGAACAACAGCATATAAAGCAGCACATATTGCAAGGACCGCATGAAACCGTGCCTTTTCAGCGGTCTGGTCTTACTTGCCATGATTGAATATACGGATCTTCCCTCTCCTGTGAAGGACAGAATCAATGATTCCCTGAACGGAATTCCTTTCGTCTTTTGTCAAGCCCGTCAGGGCCATCATCGACACATACGCGATTAAATTGACCACACATACGACAAGGATTCCCCAGATCCCGGACAGGAAATGATAGCTGATAAGGCTCAATGCCAAAGCAACGATGAACGGCGGCAATATCTGCAAAAAAACGGAGCGCACGAAACTGGATACCTTGAAATCCGAAATCCGGGACAGAATGTACACGCGGCTGAACGAACCGACAGATTCGCAAACCAGGAACACGATGATTGCCGCATAGGGTGGAGCGCCCCAATGAAAGAACAGCCACGAAATCGGTAAGGCAAGCACCCGGATCGTCGAGATTGAGACCGAGAACCACTTGATATTTCCGATGGCCTGATTGGCATAGACCAAGCCGCGGGTCAACTGTTCACACATGCAAGCTGCAATCATCAGCCGGGAGAACAAAACGGTGCCTTCCGGAACTTCTTTCAACCAAAGGTCCAGCACCTCCGGCATCGTCACAAGCAGCGGGATCGCAACCAGGGACATCAAGGAAAAACCGAATTTCCCTGCCGTCATGGACAGGCGGAACATCCGGTCGGTCTGCCCAGCTCCGTGGCTTTTCATGATCTGCGGTTTCATCGTGGTGATCGCAGAAGCCGAAATGGTGTACATATGTCCTTCGATTTGCCGGGACAAAGCGAATACCGCATTGACGACGGTCCCGAAAAACGTATTCAAGAGAATCGCATATCCCTGCCTGGTAGCTACCGATCCCAGCACGTCCAATAGAGTCCAACTGGCAAAACCCGTCACTTCTTTCATCTCGGCCAGCTTCGCCCTCCGGAAAGACATCTTCTCACGATAGCTGGTGTAGGAGAATGACACATAGCAGATGACATTGATAAACGTTATGCAGAGCATCAGGATCCCATACAAGAGAAGTTTGTCACTTGAGGTCGCAGAAATGATGAATGCTATGCCTAGTTTGCAAAGGGCGTCGAGAATCTGTACGCTTGAAATGAACACGAACTTCTCATGGGCCGAAATCATTGCCGTAAAAGGCGTTTCTGAAATCTTCAGGAATAGGTTGAAAACCATGAGGTAGTACAGCTTGCGCGCCGTAGGAATCCGCTCCGCAGGAATATTCAGGAACCCGTCGAACAGGAAGAACCCCAGTATGATCAGCACCCCGGCCAGAAGCAGAGCAATACTCAGGTGCAGCCACAGGCAGGTACTGAAAACTTTCCGGGTCTTAAGATTGTCCCCCTGCCCCAGGCTGACCGACAAGAACCTCATCGACGTCTGGGACAAGGACGTACTGATAAAGCTCAAGAAGGCAACTACACCAGCGACCAGGTCATAGATACCATAGTCACTCGGCCCCAATGCGTCCAGAATGACCCGAACAGAATAAAGTCCGATCAAGACATTCAGGACCAGCTGGATATACTGGACTGTAGTATTGACGGCAACCCTGTTAGCAGCTTTCATCCCTTAAATGTCTATTCCTGATTCTTTTGCCAGACACATTTCCAGTTGCTTCCTTCCTGGATATTCGTTGCCGTATAGATCTCGCCCTTGTATAAAACTTTCCGGCCGTTGACGGATGTAGACCGGCCGATTCCCAGGAGCGGCAGCGCGTCGACCTTCTCGACGATACCGGATATATTCACCCGGTTCTGCTTGAATTTCCCGTTGTTATAGATCGGTGCAGGCGACCCTTGTTTATAGAGGACCTGCCCGTCCGCATAGGTGTTGTTTCCGGAGAAATCCACATCGAAGACGGCTCCCTCGTATTCCGTGACCGTGCCGCCAATATAGATGATCGACTTGACATGCTGCTCGATCTTGGCCGCCTTGACAGTTATTTGCCAAGGACCGCCGCAACGGGCGATATAAGGCGGGATATCATATGTTTTCCCGTCATCCCCCTTATAGGTAAAAGGGATATACTTACCTAGCGTTTCTTCTGAGGAAGGGTCCGTCCAGTTGAAGGCATCCCCATAGCTGTAAAAGACTATGTTTTGGATATTCGCGCCCGGCGCATAGAAATAGCGGAATACCTGATAATGGTTGTTGGAACTCACCGGGCCCACGAAAATCTGCTTGGACGTCGCCACAGGATAATACATGGTCCTGTAATAATCGATGAAATTATTCGTTATCAACGAGCCATTGTAATATCCCCACTCAAAGCAGGCATTGTCCCGCTTCTCCTTTCCTCCATTTATATAATTATAAGAAATCGTGCTGTCCGTCATTCCGGCGGAACGCTGTTCGTTTCGGGAGAAATAGAATACCGTCAGGAAGGTATTACCGATAATCTGGCATACCTTGTTCAGCGTTGTATCATAGAACAAAGCGCCGAACTGGCTGATATTGCACTCTTTGATACTCAATGCAGAGCATGTGCAGTTATCGAAAACACGCACGTTGTCCTTACGCTGGCCGGTCAGGCTTATGCGCTGGATGCTTCCTCGGATCGTTGCGTTCTTGAAGAGGGAAACCCCTTCGGCAACGGTAATTCCGCCATACTTCGAAGGCGCGTACTCCCCCCGCTTGACCGGGATGTTTCCTAGCAGGTTCAAGGTATAATTCCTGTACTCTCCCTTATAGTAATTAAGCGTCCCCGTCACCTTGTAAACCTGTCCGGCGGGGATAAACAACAGACGTCCCTGGCTGTCAGATTCATAGATTGCCTGCCGAAGGGCATCCGTATCATCGGACCTGCCGTTGCCCTTGGCTCCGAACATTTCTGGAGTCAGGCAATTCAGCACCCGGGTGATAAAATCCAGCGAATCTGCGGACGAAGCCTGTGCCAAGACTCCAGTCTGCGGATCGTAAGGCATCTGAAGAGCTGACCTGCCCATGCAGATACCGCTGGGACCAGATACAGCCAAGGCCAGGATCACCGTTATGATAAGGAACTTGAATTTTCGTATGAACATTCTGTCAGGCTTTTGCAAGTTCTTCCTTGATATAATCCAGCGAGGCAATTTTTTGGACCGTCTCAGCAAGATTCAAGCGCTTGGTATTGTTCGAATTGAATTCATCTATCAGCACACGCTTGGTATCGCCTTCCTTGAAAAACTTGTCATAATTGAGATCGCGGTTGTCTGCCGGAACCCGGTAGAAATCACCCATATCGACAGCCTTCGCTGCTTCTTCCTTCGTGAGAAGCGTCTCATACATCTTCTCTCCATGGCGGATGCCGATCACCTTGATATCCTCCTTCCGGCCCCCGAACAGTTCACATACCGCTTCGGCCTGCGTCTGGATCGTGCATGCCGGAGCCTTCTGCACCAGGATATCTCCATTCTGGCCATGTTCAAAAGCAAAAAGCACCAGGTCTACGGCTTCATCGAGGCTCATGATAAAACGGGTCATGGAAGGTTCTGTCAGCGTAATGGGCTGGCCTCCGCGGATCTGGTCGATCCAAAGTGGAATAACGGACCCGCGCGAGCACATCACGTTTCCGTAACGGGTGCAGCATATCTTCGTCCCCGTCGTCTGACGGCTCTTGGCTACCGCCACCTTTTCTTCAATCGCCTTGGTGATACCCATGGCATTGATGGGATATGCGGCCTTGTCTGTAGACAAGCAAATAACGCTCTTGACACCGGCTTCGATGGCTGCCGTAAGGACATTATCCGTTCCTATCACATTCGTGCGGACAGCTTCCATCGGGAAGAACTCACAGGACGGAACCTGTTTCAGGGCGGCAGCATGAAAGATATAATCTACGCCCCCGACGGCGGAGCGACAGGATTCCAGGCTCCGGACATCCCCGATATAAAACTTGATCTTACGTGCAGCTTCCGGATATTTCGCCTGATACTCATGCCGCATATCATCCTGTTTTTTTTCATCCCGGGAAAAAATCCTGATCTCGCGGATATCCGTGTTCAAAAAGCGTTTCAGAACGGCATTGCCAAAAGAACCGGTCCCTCCGGTAATCATCAGTGTTTTGTCTTTAAAAATGGACATAATATCTTGATTTTTATTTTTTTATACGAATCTTATAGCGCAGCCCGAAGTTGATCCACTGGAAATTCTGAAGTTCGAACATGGCCTCAAAACGATTATCCCATATGGAAGCGACCATACCGAGATTTACAGTCCGTGAATCATATTCCGCGATAACGTCCAAACCGTCCAGGAGCCCGCGGTCCTGCAACCACACCGGATGCCATTCGACACCCGCACAAGGTCCGTTGATCCGGTAATCCCGACGTCGGTTGAACTGATATCCAGCATGTGCACCAACCAGTCCCAAGGGGGTTTGGAAATGCTTGGTCAGCACGAAATACTTCCGGTTGAAATAGCCGTTTCCGGTACCTGAGACATCTGCATCCATATACTCAGAATTCGTACTCCCCGTCGTCGGATCGATCATTCCGAACACCAATGCCGGCATCCAGTCGAAACCGTCCCCTTCCCGTAACAGAAGAACCCTGCCCGAAAAATGCCTGTCCTGGTTGAATAACATACGTTGGCGCTCCGTCTTGTTCGGATTGGGATTCCATGCTCCGTTGAGAATCGTACAAACATAACCGATCTCGATCCGCCCCCAATATGATATGGCGAAGCCGTACTGGAAAGTATTGTAGTTCCAGCCGCTTCTCGGCAAGGAATGCTTGTTCAAAAAGTTGTTTGTAATCATGAATGTCCCGTCCTGCTGCATCTCTGCTGTCGGCATCTGAAGAAGTCCGGTACCAGCGTCAGTGAACTGGGCGCGGACTGTACATGTGCCGAAGAGACACAGGGCAACGAGAGACAACAATCTTCTTTTGGTCGGTCTGGTCATTCTATTCAGGACACGGGCGGTCCGGAATTTAAAACTACTGAATCTTCTCCAGATAGTCTGGATGGATGTAACTCACCGCTACAACGGCGACACCGGTCACGGATACGATGAGTTTTCGGTCTTTCTTGATACGCTTGATATATCCCTCGGCACCTTTGTAGATACCATCGGTCACGCGGACGCGGTCGCCGGTGTGGTACTCGGGCGCATCCGCACCGAAGTACCTGACATTGCGTCCGGCATCGGCAGAAGTGACAAGGATGAAAGACCGCATCTCCTCATCGGGGATAGGACCGGGATGGTTGGACCCGGCCTCCGTATAGTACATAAAGTCCCCGTTATGCTCTCGCTTGAAATTCTCAAGCCATTCGAGGCTGCACCGTACGAACATCAACGACGGAATCAACTGTTTCTCGACATAGGTCAGCCGTCCCGTATCGAACTGCTCCACGGTGTGGAGAGGGATATAGGTTTCTACGCCTTCGGGTTCAAGCAGGGACTTTAAATAGACTACACGGTTATAGAAAACCTTGAGGGCATACCAATGTCGTCCTGCGGGAGATGGTTCGATAAGTTTGGAAGTCACGGTTTTGGGGCATATTTCCCACTCCCCGGCCCTCCGGGAAATGGAGCGCCGAGCTGGGGTCCGGATTGGCGGGGGTTGTCCCGCACGGCAGTCGTACTCCTATCCAAGAGCCAGTGCTGCAATCCCTTCGCTTGTGTCCTGGCCAGGGCACAAAGATGTGCAAAGATAGCTAAAAATAGGGATTCTGCCAAATAAGAATCGGATCCGGGCGAGGAAAAGGCTACTCCACCAGCCGCACCCGCCGGTTCCACCCAAGTCCCTGATAGAACGCGTTCAGACGCACCCGCTTGGGATCGGGAATGTAGGACGACAGACCGCAGCAGCGCTCAAGGGGCAGGTCGAAGAAGGTCGGGGTCTCGGCATGATAGAGCACGCAGTCCGCCAGGGCGGCATCCAGCCGCGCCATCTCGGCGGACGTCGCGTCCATCTTCTCGGCGAAATCCCGCAGGTCGTAATAGAAACGGAGCTTGCTCGAAGCGTAGTAGTACCGCTGCACCGTGGCGAGCTGGCGGATGCCGATCGCATCGCGGTGCGCCGCCACGATGGCGCCGAACGCGTCCGCGAGGGGCTCCAGCTTGCTGCAGTCCACCAGCGTGATCGTCCCGTAGGGACTGCCGGACATGCCGCGATAGTAGTCATAAAACTCCTTGCAATACGTCAGCAGGTCCGCCTCCTTGCCGCTGAGCATGTCCCAGGAGAGAGTCTTGTAGATCATCCCGTACTCCATCACCTCCGTCGGGGAGAAGACCACGTACCGGCAAATGTCCTTGAGGTCCCAGGCCACCTCGACCGTACCCATCAGGCAGGCATCCAGGACCAGGTAGTCCAGTTTCATCGGCAACGCATCCACGAAGTCCGAGAACTCCATCCAATAGGTCCGGTTGTACGAACCGGACGCGGTGGTCCAGGCGCCGAAGGCCTTGGTTGCGGGCCATGCCGGATCGCGCTCCGGCACGCGTTCGCGGATGCTTGAAGCTTCGCTGTCGGAAGTGTATCCGCCGGGGATCCAGCCGGTGCCATGGGACGAGGCGATCATCCCATAGTGGTGCGCCGGGAACAATTCCATGATATCCGAAAAAGCGGTCTGCAAGGACTCCTTCGAAGCGGCGACCGTCATGTTGTCATAGGTCTTGAGGGTATCGGCGACCGGCTTGCCTTCGGGGCCGCGGTAGATGCGGATGAGCCGCGGCGGATTGGGCGTGCTGTAGTTGCCCTTCGTGGTGTGGACGAAGGCCACGATCGCCTTGTCCTGCCACAACCCGGGCAGGATCCCCTCCTGGATCTGCGCAAAATTCTCCACCAGGTTGGGACTCAGGTTGTTGTAGCCCAAGGCACAGTAGATGAGCACCTGGTCATACGTCCCCTCGAAAGGACGATCCAGGCCGCGGCATCCCGCCGTCAGCAGGAGCGCGAGTGCCGCAAGTATGGACAGGAACCTACGCATATCATGCAAAAATAAACAAACTGCGCGAAATAATCGCCCATACGGGAAAGATTTTGTATTTTTGCAAGAAACACAAGTACACACATGAAAGGCATCGTTCTCGCCGGCGGCTCCGGCACCCGGCTCTACCCGATCACCAAGGGCGTCAGCAAGCAGCTGCTCCCCATCTACGACAAACCGATGGTCTACTACCCGATCAGTGTCCTGATGCTTGCGGGCATCCGCGACATCCTGATCATCAGCACGCCGCAGGACCTCCCGGGCTTCAAGCGCCTGCTGGGCGACGGCTCCGATTACGGTGTGCATTTCAGCTACGCCGAGCAGCCGAGCCCGGACGGGCTGGCGCAGGCGTTCATCATCGGCGAAGAGTTCGTGGGCGACGACAGCGTCTGCCTCGTGCTCGGCGACAACATCTTCCACGGCACGGGCTTCACCCCGCTGCTCAAGGAAGCCGTACGTGCGGCAGAGCAGGACGGCAAGGCCACGGTCTTTGGCTACTGGGTGGACGATCCCGAGCGCTACGGCGTGGCGGAGTTCGACAAGGAGGGCAACTGCCTCTCCATCGAGGAGAAGCCCAAGGAGCCGAAGAGCAACTATGCCGTCGTGGGCCTGTATTTCTATCCCAACAAGGTGGTGGATGTCGCGAAGCACATCAAGCCTTCCGCCCGCGGCGAGCTGGAGATCACCACGGTCAACCAGGTATTCCTCGCAGACAAGGAACTGAAGGTCCAGACGCTTGGCCGCGGCTTCGCCTGGCTGGACACCGGCACGCATGACAGCCTCGCCGAGGCCTCCATCTTCGTCGAGGTCATCGAGAAGCGTCAGGGCCTCAAGATCGCCTGCCTCGAGGGTATCGCCTACCACCGCGGCTGGATCACCGAGGAGCGGATGCGTGAGCTCGCCAAACCGATGCTCAAGAACCAGTACGGGCAGTACCTGCTCAAGTGCATCGAGGACGAAAAACGCATATAATGAACATCATACAAACAGATATTGAAGGCCTGCTCATCCTGGAACCGCGCGTATTCCAGGACGCACGCGGTTATTTTTTTGAGAGTTTCTCCCAGCGCGGCTTCGACGCGCAGGTCGCGCCCCTGCTGGGACACACCGTGAACTTCGTCCAGGACAACGAATCCATGTCTTCGTACGGCGTGGTACGTGGCCTGCACTTCCAGAATCCGCCCTATACCCAGGCCAAGCTGGTCCGCTGCGTCCGCGGTTCCGTCTTGGACGTGGCTGTCGATATCCGCAAGGGCTCGCCGACTTTCGGCCAGCATGTGGCCGTGGAACTCACGGAAGAGAATCACCGACAGTTCTTCATCCCCAAGGGCTTCGCCCACGGGTTCGCCGTGCTCAGCGAGACGGCCGTCTTCCAATATAAGTGCGACGAGTTCTACCATCCGGAAGCCGATGCCGGCATCCAGTTGCTGGACCCCGCCCTCGGCATCGACTGGCAGATTCCATGGAACCGCGCCATCATGAGCGAAAAGGACCGCCTCCGTCCCACCCTCGCCGAGACAGGTACCCCGTTTGAGTTTCGCTATTCCGGGCCTGCTCCGGAATCCCATTCCGTCATGTTATGAAAATCCTTGTCACCGGCGCCAACGGCCAGCTGGGCAATGAGATGCGCCTGCTCGCCGCCACTCCGTCATTCGCCGCTGCGCCGTCATCCGCCAGCACTACCCCGTCATTCGCCGGCACTACCCCGTCATTCGCCAGCACTACCCCGTCATTCGCCAGCACTACCCCGTCATTCGCCGGCCTGACCGGCGAATCCCGCTTCCTCTTCACAGACGTCACTGATGCCTCGGAAGAATCCGTGGCCATGCTGCAGAAGCTCGCGGCCGGCGCCTCCGTGGACACGTCCACGCGCCGGCTCGACATCACCGACCTGGAAGCCATCCGCGCCCTGGTGCGCGAGGAGCACATTGACGCCATCGTCAACTGCGCAGCCTTCACCAACGTGGACGCCGCCGAGGAGCGCGCCGAACTGGCGGAGCTCCTCAACGCCAAGGCTCCGGAGAACCTCGCCGTTGCGATGAAAGAGGCCGGCGGCCTGCTGGTCCACATCAGCACGGACTACGTCTTCGGCGGCGACCCGTACAATACCCCCTGCCGCGAAGAGCAGACCGGCACGCCCACGGGCGTCTACGGGCTGACCAAGCTCCATGGCGAGCAGGCCATCGCCCGCATGGGCTGCAAGTATGTCATCCTGCGCACCGCCTGGCTCTACAGCGAGTTCGGCAAGAACTTCGTCCGCACGATGCTCCGCCTGACGGCCGAAAAGCCGCAGCTCAAGGTCGTCTTCGACCAGGCCGGCACGCCCACCTACGCTGGCGACCTTGCCGCGGCCATATTCACAGTCCTCGCTGATTATCAACAAACTATCAGCCGCCATGCACTTGCCTCGGATGCCTATCCGCACGCCGGCATCTACCACTACAGCAACGAAGGCGTCTGCAGCTGGTTTGACTTCACCAAGATGATCGCAGCATACTCCGGCCAGACCGCCTGCGACATCCAGCCCTGCCACTCCGACGAGTTTCCGAGTCCCGTCAGGCGCCCCGCCTACTCGGTCCTCGACAAGACCAAGGTCAAGGCGACCTTCGGTCTCGCCATCCCCTACTGGACCGACAGCCTCCGCCAGTGCCTCAGCGCACTGCTCTGATCCTGTCCCTCCGCCTTCTCCCCAACATCCCCAGCCCCGACCGATCCCGGGCAGACGGAGATCCGGACGAACTTTGGGGCTCGTCCGGATCCTCCGGCAACTGACGCTCTCCGTATTGAGTGTCGGTAGTGCATCATTACATCTATACCCACACAGGGCCGTGATGAGCAAACTATTGACAGTGAACATTTTCTGAAATCACTGGTACTTATCGAAATGGCTAGAGATTCGTGTTTTGACTGATAATCAATCTGTTGCTCATCACGCTTTTTGAGGGGAGAAGAGAGGAAAGATGGAAAGAAACAGGTCTATTTCTTTGAGGTACTGGGAGAGGGATGGGAAGGACACGGATACTTTTCAGTGAGGCGCGGTACGGGCGAATCGCAGCCGCGCATAACCAGGCGCGGCGGTTAGCGCAGGCTCGCCGGGAGTTCCCAAAACTCCCGGCGGCCGCGCTTGCACGGGGGATGCCGGATTTCAGCACGGAAACCAGATGCCCGAAAGCCGGGCAGTATCAACTTGAAAACTGATGTTGGTCAGGAAAGATGCTAGCCAGGTCAGATGCTAGCTAGGTCAGATTGCTGCATGCTACTGGGATAGGTGGCTGGCCATGACTAGAGAAGTTTTTCAACTGACGAGAGAAACTTTCAGTTGATGCAGGATTCCACTAAAATGGCCTTGTAGCGTGGTCTGGGTGGAATCCTCCTATCCAAAAACGCGTCAAACGGCCTTTTTTCGTAAGAGGATTCCGGTCAGAAGTGCGTAGAATGCCTATTTCGTGGAATCCTCTTGCCAAGTTCGCGAGCCATCCTTCGGTCTTCGCGGTTGCGAGGGGCGGAGAAGGGCCTCAGTGCCCCTGGCTGGAGAAAAAAGCAATTGCCAGGGGCGGAGAGGGGTCCCAGCGCCCCTGGCAGACAGGAAAGCAGTCGCCGAGGGCGGAGAAGCGCTCTGGCGCCCCTGGCAGGAGGAAATTGCGGTCGCCGAGGGCGGAGAAGGGCCTCAGTGCCCCTGGCGACGGGTGTTTTCCTTGTCAGTTGGACGAGGTTGGATTTCAGGGGGTGTACCTGGTACACCCAGTGTGGCTCTGAAGGGCTTCTGGGGCATGGTCGGTGGACCTGGTACGGGGCGTCAAAGTGGACCTGGTCCACCGCTGGGTGTCTGAGGGGAACACCTCCAGTCATAGCGGCAGCGAAGGCTCTTTGCTTTTTGGGCTGCTCACGGATTCGGACGGTTCGGAGCGAAGCGACTGAGGGGGTCGCGGGGGAAACGTCCCCCGCACATAGCGGTAGCGGAGGCTCTTTGCTTTTTGGGGCCTTTCTGGTGCAGAGGGTTCGGAGCGAAGCGACCGGGGGTGTCTGAGGGGATCGCCCCTCAGTCATAGCGGCAGCGAAGGCTCTTTGCTTTTTGGGCTGAGCCCAAAAAGCAAAGAGCCGGCAACCTCGCGGCTCGCCGACTCTTAGACGTGTACTAAAACCTAAACCTACAACATAGATGCAGGAGGATTTAATAACGTTGCAAATAAATTCAAAAAAAATTACTTGGCTGCTTCCACGGAGACTTTGCGGAACTCCTTGAGGTCCTTCATAAGCTCGAGAGCGGCCTTGCGGGCGCGGGCACCGGCAGCTTTGTTTCCCTTAACGACCTGAGCCTCAGCGTTGATTTTGAAGAGATCCATGTTCTCCTCGATTTTCTTTACAAGATCTTTCATGGTGTTGTAGTATTTAATGTGTATAATGGATAACTACTTAATTTTCGGCAAGATAAAAAAGAAATGAATAAAAAGCAAAAAAAATTAGATTTTTTGCTTCGTATTGAGTTGGGTCATTGCTTTCTCAATGCCGACAAAACACCACGTACGCACGCCTCCAATGATCTTTTTTGCGATTTCGGGGATATCCGCCTGCTGCTCAGGCGAAAAACTCCCGAGCACGAAATCGACCTGCTGTCCCTGGGCGAAATCGTGGCCCACGCCGACGCGGAGGCGCGCCCATTCGCGGGTCTCGAGGAGCTCTTCGATATTGCCCAGTCCGTTGTGGCCGCCGTTGCTGCCGTTGCGGCGCAGGCGGATCGTGCCGAACGGAAGGTTGATGTCGTCGCAGATCACGAGCAGGTGGTCCAGGGGGATCTCCAGTTTCTGAAGCCAGTAGCGGACGGCGTTGCCGCTGAGGTTCATGTAGGTCGAGGGCTTGAGAAGATGGAATTCCCGGCCCTTGTCATGGACGACGGCCTGGTCGCCGTAGCGTCCGGGTTCGAAAACGACATTGGATGCCTGGGCCCAGGCATCCAATATCATAAAGCCGATGTTGTGTCTCGTCGAAGCGTACTCGGCACCGATGTTGCCGAGCCCGACTACCAGATAACACTTGTCAGCCACGGCGGGGTCGGGTTTACTCCTCCGCAGCAGCCGCAGTAACATTGCGCGTGGTCTTGACGCCGCAGATGATCATGTCCTTGTCGGAGACGATGGCGACGTTGTCCAGCTGGATGTCGGAAGCCTTGATGCGCTTGTCGAGACCGAGCGGAGTGATGTCCACGGTCACATCATCCGGCAGGTCCTTCATCAGGGCGCAGACACGGATGCTGCGGGCGTTCTGGTAGAACTTACCACCCTGCTGCACACCTTTGGCGTGGCCGCTGATCACGAGCGGAACGCTGATGGCGATGGGCTTCTGCTCGTTCACGGCGAGGAAATCGACGTGGAGGCAGGCGTCGGTGACAGGATGCCACTGGAGTTCGTGGAGAACGGCGGTCTGGGGCTTGCCACCATCCAGGACGATGTCCACGATGAAGGACTTCGGCGTGTCGGTGAGAGCCTTCAGCTCCTTGGCGTTGACGGTGAAGAGGATGTTGTCCATGCCGAGACCATAGAGGTTGCAGGGCACGAGGCCTTCGCGGCGGAAAGCTTTGAGGACCGCTTTGTTGCCGACCTTGCGGGTCTGGCCTTTCAGTTCAAAATGCTGCATTGCACGAATAATAAAAATGTGTTACTCATCCCGGATCAAGTCCGGTACCCATTGCACCAAAACCGTCGGACGGTTTTACAAAATGCGCGCAAAGATACGGATATTTTTCTTTTTGTCAAATTCTGCGTACCTTTATCTTTGTTATGCTTGCGTTGTCCCTGCTGCTGTCCGTATTCCGGATGATCGTCCTGCCCGTCGAGTTCCAGGACCGGCCGTTCACGGCCTCGCGGGCGGAGCTGGAAGCTTCGGTGCGGCAGGCAGAGCAGTATTTCAACCGCCAGTTCGACGGTCGGACCACCTTCGAATTCACCCTGGCGTCCGTCACGACGCTCCCCCGCGAGACGGCCTACTACGGCGCCAACTATGCCGACCGCAAGGATATCAACCTCGCGGAAGCCGTCCGTGAAGCCTGCACGCAGCGGCAGGGCGAAATCAACTACACCCTCTATGACAACGACGCCGACGGCGCCGTCGACAACGTCTTCCTGCTCTGCGCCGGCATCGGCGAGGATGACGGCGGGGGCGAGGATGCCATCTGGCCCCAGCAAGGCCGGCTTTCCGCCAACGGCGGCGAACCGCTGACCATCCGCGGCAAGCGGATCGACCGCTTCGCGGTCAGCTCCGAGGGCCGCCCGGGCATCTTCTGCCACGAATTCGGCCACGTCCTGGGCCTGCCCGACCTCTACGACACCGACGGTCCGGACAGCGGCGGACAGGCGCGCGGCCTGTGGGGGACCTCGGTCATGGACGAAGGCTGCCGCCAGGGCACCCCGCCCGAATTCGGCGCCCTGGAGTACGAGCTGCTGGGACTGGGCCGCTGCGAGACGCTCGCCCCCGGCCACTACGACCTCGCTCCCCTCGCCTCCGGCCGCCGGTACCTCAAGGCCGTGACCGACAAGGCCGACGAGTTCTTCCTGTTCGAATGTCGCGCCGGAGGCCTCTGCGTCAGTCACATAGACCGCTCGGACAACCCGGCCGGCCGCTCCGCCAGGCAGGACCGCGAGGTCACGGCGCAGGAGCGCTGGGAGCTGGGCGAGGTCAACAACAACCCCGACCATCCCTGCGCCCGGCTGCTGCCCGCCGACCCGCAGGCGGCGGACCTCGCAGCCGTCCCCTTCCCCCAGCCCGGCCGCGACAGCTTCAGCTCCGACACGCCCACGCCGATGCGCGCGTGGAACGGCCACACGCCCGGCCTGGCGCTCACCGGCATCCGCACCAACACGGACGGCAGCGTCTCCTTCGACGTCATCCGCCCGCTCGTGCTGACCGACTTCTCCGTCTACCAGGACGCCGCCGTGGTGCGCTGGAAGCCCGACGCCGGACTGACCGGCATCCAGGGCTACCGGATCAGCTGGACCGATGGCACGGACACGATGCTCCGCGACCTGGGTCCCGACGCCACCAGCTACACCCTGGAGCACCTCCAGCCCAAGACCGGCTACAGCGTGACGGTCCTGGTCCGCCTGGCGGACGCGGCCCGCTTCTCCGTCAACGGATCCTTCGTGACCAAGGCCTACCGCGAGGGGACGTATCCGTACATCTATCTCAACCAGATCCAGCGCAACGTGGACGGCAGCTTCCCGGCCGGGAGCAAGATCCCGCTGCGCGTCTTCAACGCCACCGAGGTGGAGGAAGTCCGCTGGTCGCTGGACGGCAAGCGGATCGAGCCCGAGGCCGACGGCAACTTCACCCTGCGCCGCTCCGGCCGTCTCGCCGCGCAGATCCTGCACACGGACGGCACCTCCGAGACCATCTTCAAGGAAATCACCGTACAATGAGAACCGTCCGCCGCCAGCCCCTCCTCCCCTGCCTGCTGCTCCTCTGCACCGTGCTGCTCCCCGCCTGCGGGGACCAACGGATGCAGAGCGCCTTCAGCGAGAACGACGACATTCGCCTGATGGTCGGACGCGACATCCCCTTCGTCTACGAGCCCGCCACCTGCCAGCTGGCGTTCAGCCGCGACCGCAAGGAGTTCCGGGCGCATACCGACAACATGTCCGACTTCGTCGTGGCGACCTTCTCCGAACTGCCCGACTACCTCGGCCAGAATGTGACGGCGGACCTGGTCTGGACCACGGAGCGGGACGTGCTGACACGAAAAAATCTCACCCTCGAAGTCATACGCATCGAGGGTGATCAATTCTGGTTATGGAGCCGCACAGGCAAGATCGGCCTGTGCATGCGGATCCTAGAATGACAGGGCGATCTGGATGAAGTCGTCGGCCTTGAGGGCGGCGCCGCCGATCAGGCCGCCGTCGATGTCCTTCTGGGCGAAGAGTTCCTTGGCGTTGGACGGCTTGCAGGAGCCGCCGTACAGGATCGTGACGTCCTCGGCCACGGCCTCGCCGAACTTGTCGGAGAGGACCTTGCGGATGTGGGCGTGGATCTCCTCGGCCTGCTCCGCGGTCGCGGTCTTGCCGGTGCCGATGGCCCAGACGGGCTCGTAGGCGATGACGATCTTCTTCATGTCCTCGGCGGTGAAGTTGTAGAGGACGTTCTTGATCTGGGCGGTGCAGACGTCGAAGTGCTTGCCGGCCTCGCGCTCGTCGAGGTTCTCGCCGACGCAGAGGATCACGCCGAGCCCGGCCTCGAGGGCGAGCTTGACCTTCTCGACGAGCTTCTCGTCGGTCTCGCCGTAGTACTGGCGGCGCTCGGAGTGGCCCAGGATGGTCCACTGGCAGCCGACGGCCTTGAGCATGTCGACGGAAACCTCGCCGGTGTAGGCGCCCTTGGCGTGGTCGGCGCAGTTCTGGGCGGAGAGCTCGACCTTGGTGCCTTCGAGCTGCTTGCCGCAGCAGCACAGGTGGGTGAAGGGCGGGGCGATGATCAGGCCCACGCCTTCGGGGACTTCCGCGGCGCGGGCGGCCACGGCCTTCGCCAGTTCGATACCATCAGGCCTGGTGGTGTTCATCTTCCAGTTGCCTGCAACGATTTTCTTTCTCATAATACTTTATCTATTAAATACTTGTTCTCTTGTTCTCTTGTTCTCTTGTTCTCTTGTTCTCTTGTTCTCTTGCGCGCCCTCCAATCGTCCGGTAGCAGGCTCCCCCGGAAAACCGTGGCCGCCCGTGGTCACGGTTTTGCGGGGGTGCATGCCGCCCGGTCTTTGCAAGGCGTGCAAAATTACTAAATAATCACTAAATTTGCAGACTTATTAGTTAGCATTCGATGAAGAATTTTGTAGAAGAGTTAAAATGGAGGGGCATGATCCAGGATATCATGCCCGGGACTGAAGAGAAATTGATGGAAGGCCCGAAGGCCGCCTACGTCGGGATCGACCCGACGGCGGACTCCCTGCACATCGGTCACCTTGTCAGCGTGATGATCCTCAAGCACTTCCAGAACTGCGGCCACAAGCCCTTCGCCCTCATCGGCGGCGCCACCGGCATGATCGGCGACCCCTCGATGAAGAGCCAGGAGCGCAACCTGCTGGACGAGGAGACCCTCGCCCGCAACGTCGCCGGCATCAAGGCCCAGCTCAGCCGCTTCCTCGACTTCGATTCCGACGCCCCCAACAAGGCCGAACTCGTCAACAACTACGACTGGATGAAGGACTACTCCTTCATCAACTTCATCCGCGACATCGGCAAGCACATCACCGTCAACTACATGATGGCCAAGGACTCCGTCAAGAAGCGCCTCTCCCGCGAATCCAGCGAGGGCATGTCCTTCACGGAGTTCAGCTACCAGCTCATGCAGGGCTACGACTTCTACTGGCTGTGGAAGCACAAGGGCTGCGTGCTGCAGCTCGGTGGCTCCGACCAGTGGGGCAACATTACCACGGGCACGGAACTCATCCGCCGCATGGACGGCGGCGAAGCCTTCGCGCTGACCTGCCCGCTGATCCGCAAGGCCGACGGCACCAAGTTCGGCAAGACCGAGAAGGGCAACGTCTGGCTGGACCCGGAGCGCACCTCCCCCTACCAGTTCTACCAGTTCTGGCTCAACGTGAGCGACGAGGACGCCGAGCGCTTCATCAAGATCTTCACGATGCTCGACCGGCAGACCATCGAAGGCGCGATCGCGGCGCACCGCGAGGCGCCCGAGCGCCGCGAACTCCAGCGCCTGCTGGCCCGCGAGGTCACGATCATGGTCCACGGACAGGAAGAATACGACAACGCCGTGCGCGCCTCGCAGATGCTCTTCGGCAAATCCACGTCCGAGGACCTGCGCAAGCTCGACGAGCGCACCTTCCTCGCCGTGTTCGACGGCGTGCCGACCTTCGAGATCGCCCGTGCGGAGCTCCCGATGGGCATCCTGGACGCCCTGGCCGTCAGCACGCAGATCTTCCCCTCCAAGGGCGAAGCCCGCAAGATGATCCAGCAGAACGGATTCAGCCTCAACAAGGACAAGGTCACCGACATCAACTACCAGCTGTCGGAGGCCGACATCGTGGACGGGAAGTACATCCTGGCCCAGAAGGGCAAGAAAGATTACTTTATCATCAAGGTCAATGGATAAGCCTGCATCCACCCGGCAACTGAAGGTCGCGCGCGAGATCCAGCGCGACCTCTCCGAGATCATCCGCAGCAAGGGCATGGCCGTCTACGGAGGCTGCATGGTCACGGTCAGCGAAGTCCGGATCAGCCCCGACCTGAGCATCGCGAAGGTCTTCGTGAGCATCTTCCCCTCCGACCGCGCCCCGCAGGTGATGCGGATCCTGGAGGACGACAAGCGGGCCCTGCGCGGCGAACTCGGCCGCAAGGTGGCCTCGCAGCTGCGCATCGTGCCCGAGCTGGATTTCTACCTGGACACGACCCTGGACTACGCCGAACACATCGAGGAACTCCTCCGCAAGTAGTTGGGACTGGACCTTTATATCGCGCGCAGGTACCTGGTTGCGAAGAAGTCGCTGGGGGTCATCCACGTGATATCCATGATCAGCGCCGTCGGGATGGCCATCGGCACCGCGGCGCTGATCCTCATCCTGTCCATCTACAACGGCTTCGACCGGATCATCCGCGACAACATCTCCGACCTCGACCCCGACGTGCTCGTCACGCCGGCGCACGGCAAGTACTTCATCCCGGAGGGGCCGGCCTTCGAGGCCCTGCTGGACGACCCGCGCATCGTCCGGATCTCCAGCGTCCTGGAAGAAGAGGTCTTCCTGCACTACGACGGCCGCCAGGAGTTGGCGCGCGCTAAGGGCGTGGACGCCGTCTACGAGCAGGAGTCACCCCTGGCCGCCCACGTCGTGGAAGGGTCGTTCGCCCTGCATGACGGCGACGTGGCCCAGGCGGCCGTGGGCGTGGGCCTCGCCCGCAAGCTCGGCATCCGCCCGCGCTTCGTGGAGCCCCTGACGCTCTATTTCCCCCGCCGGGGGGCGCGCATCCCGCTCGCCGGTCCGGCGGCCGCCCTGGGCAGCATTAAACTGCACCCGGGTTGCCTGCTGAGCATCAGCGCCACGGACGACGAACAGTTGCTGCTGGTCCCCCTCGACCGGATGCGGACCCTGCTGGGGCTGCAGGACGAAGTCAGCGGGATCGAGCTGCGGCTCGGCGTCCCGACCGACCGCCGCCTGCTCCGCTCGCTGCAGGAGCAGCTCGGGCCGGACTTCGTGGTGCGCGACCGCGTCCAGCAGAACCCCGCCCTCTACAAGATGATGCGCTACGAGAAGCTGGCCATCTACCTGATCCTGCTCTTCGTCGTCATCATCATCGCCACCAACATCCTCGGCTCGCTCTCGATGCTCGCCATTGCCAAGCGCGACGACATGCAGACCCTGCGCGCGCTCGGGGCGACGGACCGCCTCGTGCGCCGGATCTTCATCTGGGAAGGCTGGCTGGTGTCGCTTTCCGGCCTGGCCGCCGGACTGCTCATCGGCGTCGGCCTGGCCCTGGCGCAGCAGCACCTCGGCATCGTGAAAATGCCCGGAGGCTTCGGCCTCCAGGCATATCCTGTCGTCCTGCAGGCCGGCGACCTGCTCTGGACCGCCGCCGGCGTGGCCGCCGTCGGCATCTTGATCTCTTCGTTGGCTGCTCCCCGGAGCCAAGCGGCGGAAGGCGTCTGAGCCTCCCCGCCATTCAGCACCTAATCCAGGTACATCGCGTGACGGACCTGAGCGGCCGTCTCATCACCTTTGATGCCGCACAGGATCTCCAGGCCGAAGCTGACGGCATGGCCGGCGGAGCGGCCGGTGACGATCCGTCCGCTGCGGACCGCGGGCTGCGGCTGATAGACCGCGCCCTTGGCGAGCAGGGCATCCTCGAATCCCTCGAAACAGGTGAATTCCACCCCTTCGAGCCCGTCCAGCTGGCTCAGGACGAGCCCCGGCGCGGCGCAGATGGCGGCAACCGTACCGCCGGCGGCGTAGTGCGCCCGCATCAGTTCGATGAGTGGCGTGCAGGCGGCGAGGTTCTTGCTGCCGGGCATGCCGCCCGGGAAGATCATCACGTCCGCGGCCGTCGTGCCGGCGTGGTCCGTATCGATTTCGGGCAGGAACGCGTCGGCGCCGAGGGTCACACCGTGCGAGGATTCGACGAAGGGGTCGTCCGTCAGGGCGACCAGGGTCGTGTCGACTCCGCCGCGGCGGAGGACATCGTTGGTGGCGAGGGCCTCGACATCCTCGAAGCCGTCCGCGAGGAAAATATAGACTCCTTTCATATGCTGTAGTCAATCATTCGGTCAAAGGTCTTCCGGCAGGACGGGCTCTGCATCGGGATTGATGTAGGGATCCTTCTCGGTGCCGTGCACGCTCGTCTCAAGCAGGAGGGTATCCCGCTCCGTAGGGAACAGGCGGTATTCGGCACACTCGGCGGGCACGAGCATCGTCTCGCCGGCGCGCAGCGCGAAGTCTAGCGCCTGCCCGCCGGCCAGGGGGATCTGGACCGCGGCAGCGCCCTGCAGGCAGCTGTAGAGGACGAACGGAGCGCCGTCGGCGTGCGAGATGGCGAGCGCGGCGCGGAGCTGCAGCCGCTGCACACGCATCTGCGGCAGGTCCGCCAGCACTTCCCCGACGTCGTTCCGGGCCTCCTTCGCATCAGTCCTGGCCTGCGCCCCGAACCGCCGGTAGTCGATGAAATCCAGCGCATCCACCAGCGTAAGTGACGTGTCGAACTCGTCCGGATGGACCTCCTCCCCCCAGCCGCACAGGCAGAAATCCATCGGGGAGGACTCGGCGATCTCCAGGATCTCGACGTCGCCGGCGGCGGCATGCGGCGTCCCGGCGGGGATGTGCAGGCACTGCCCGGCATGGGGCGCCACGACATTGAGCAGCGCCTCCACGGAGCCGTCCAGGCATCCGGCGTAGAAGGCCGCGGCATCGGTGTCCTGGCGGAAGCCCACCATCAGGCGGGCGTCCCGGCCGGCGCGCAGCACGTACCAGATCTTCTCCTTGCCCAGGAAATCATAGCGCTGGGCGGCCGTCTCGTCGTCCGGGTGCACCCGGAGCGGCATCCGGCCGTGCACGCGCAAGTGCTTGACACAGATGGGGAACTGACGGCCGTAATAGTTGTAGACCTCGTCCCCGACCACGCGGTCGAGATACGTGTCCATCACCTCGGCGATGCTGTTGCCGGCCAGCCAGCCTTCGCGCACCAGCGAATCGCGGTAGCCCAGGTCCGCCAGCGAGAAAGTCTCGCTGCCCCAGGGGTACTCGTCCTGCAGCGTGCAGAACTTGAAAGGATACAGTTTCTTCTCTTCGTCCATACGCACAAAAATAGCAAAAAATACAGTATCTTTGTCCACCTACGGTTAGACTCACATCCATGAAACAGACACTCCATCCCGGAACCCTATGCGTCCAGGCCGGCTACGACCCGGCCAACGGCGAACCCCGCCAGATGCCCATCATCCAGAGCACGACCTTCAAGTATACGACCAGCGACGAGATGGGCCGTCTCTTCGACCTCGAAGAGTCCGGCTACTTCTACACGCGGCTCCAGAACCCGACCAACGACCGCGTCGCCGCGCGCATCGCCGCCCTCGAGGGCGGCGTGGCCGCGATGCTGACCTCTTCCGGGCAGGCCGCCAACTTCTTCGCCTGCTTCAACATCTGCGAGGCCGGCTCCCACATGATCACCACCTCCGAGATCTACGGCGGCACCTACAACCTCTTCGGCGTCACCTTCCCCAAGATGGGGATCGAGGTAACCTTCATCGACCAGAACGCCTCCGACGAGGAGATCGAGGCCGCTTTCCGGCCCAACACCAAGCTGGTCTTCGGCGAGGCGCTGACCAACCCGGGTGTGCGCGTGCTCAACATTGAGCGTCTCGCCCGCATCGCTCACGCCCACGGCGTGCCCCTGATCGTCGACAACACCTTCCCGACCCCGATCCACTGCCGGCCCTTCGAGTTCGGCGCCGACATCGTCACCCACTCCACGACCAAGTACATGGACGGCCACGGCACCACCGTCGGCGGAGCCATCGTGGACAGCGGCAACTTCGACTGGGAGGCCCATGCGGAGAAATTCCCCGGGCTGACCACGCCCGACCCTTCCTATCACGGTCTGACCTACACGAAGAAATTCGGCAAACTGGCCTATATCACCAAGGCCACGAGCCAGCTGATGCGCGACCTGGGCGCCATCCAGAGCCCGCAGAACGCCTTCTACCTCAACCTCGGCCTCCAGACCCTGGGCGTGCGGATGGCGCATGTCTCCCGCGCCGCCCGCCAGGTGGCGGAGTTCCTGCACGGCCATCCGGCCGTCCAATGGATCCGTTTCCCGGACCTCCCGGACGATCCTGACCATGCGCTCGCGCAGAAATACCTCCCGGACGGCTCCTGCGGCGTGATGGCCTTCGCCATCAAGGGGGACCGCGCAGCCGCCAACCGCTTCATGGACAGCCTGCGGCTGGTCACGATCGAGACCCATGTCGCGGACTGCTACACCTGCATCCTGCACCCGGCGTCGCACACGCACCGGCAGCTCAGCGACGCACAGCTGCGCGAGGCCGGCGTGGACCCCGACCTGATGCGGCTGAGCATCGGTCTCGAGGATCCGCGCGACATCATCGCGGACCTGGAGCAGGCACTGGCTTAGAAAAGCCTGAAATACAGGTGGAAGTTGATAACCGGCCAGAAATTCAGGTATTTCCCATACTCGTCCCGGACTTCCGAAATGTCGACGATGTCGTTCTTCGACACGTCGACATAGGCTCTTGTGCCGTCAGCTTTGACACTACGCGCCCACAGGGACGGAAGTCCCTGGTAAGCGGCGCCCAGGTCGAAGGAGAAGGTGACACGCTTGTCCTCGCGGGCAGGTCGGCCGAATCCGAGGCCGGCATACGGCAGGATGGCAAAACCCTGGGAGCCGAGACCGAAGGCCCGCAGTTCAGCGCGGATCTCGTTGTTGATGGACTTGACCGTATAACCGCCCATCTCCAGACCGATGGTATCGTAATCGGCCGGAAGGTCCTTGATCACGCCCTTGAAGAAGCTTCCGGCACCAAGGTAGGCACCGAAGGTAAAATGGAACGTCGCGCGCTTGCCGGGATAGATATTGAATAAGACCCGGGCATCGTTGCGGGCGAAACTGAGTTTCGTGGGCACGTTGACATAAGGGCTGTTCTCATCGGCCGGGTGCTGCGGGACGCTGACCAGGCTGTTGTTGCCCTCGAAGGTATAGCCCAGGCCAAAGGCGGTACCATAACCGATGCGGAGCTGGACATGCTTGCCCATTGGCGCTGCCAGCTCGAAGCTGGTGCCGTCAAGGCCAGTACCCACGCCGAGGGCGAGGTGGTCGAAGGATTGGGCAGCGGCGCAAGTGCACAGCATGGCCGCGAAAAGGGGCAGGATGATGCGTTTCTTATCCATAAAGATTCGTGGTTATCGATGGTTGTTATTCAACCGTAACCGACTTCGCCAGGTTGCGCGGCTGGTCCACGTCGCGCCCCTTGGCGATGGCGATGTGGTAGGCCAGCAGCTGCAGCGGGATGATCGACAGGATGGGCTCGAAGCACTCCTCCGTGTCCGGAATCTCGAAGTACCAGTCCGACAGGGCCTTGACGTCCTTGTCACCCTCGGTGATGACGCTGATGATGCGTCCCTTGCGCGCCTTGACCTCCTGGATGTTGCTGAGGATCTTCTCGTAGTTGCCCCGGCGCGGGGCGATCACCACCACCGGCATCTCCTCGTCGATGAGCGCGATCGGGCCGTGCTTCATCTCGGCGGCCGGATAGCCTTCGGCGTGGATGTAGGAGATCTCCTTGAGCTTGAGCGCCCCCTCGAGGGCCACCGGATAGTTGTAGCCGCGTCCCAGGTACAGGAAGTTGTGGGCATAGGTGAAGACCTTGGCCAGCGCCTCGATCTCGGCGTCATGCTCCAGGATCCGGGAGATCTTGTCCGGGATGGTCTGGAGCTCCTTCACCAGGGCGGCGCGGCGCTCGTCCGTGACGGTGCCGAGCTGCTCGGCGAGGCTCATCGCAATCAGGAAGAGCGTGGTCACCTGGGCCGTGAAAGCCTTGGTAGAGGCCACGCCGATCTCCGGGCCGATGTGGGTATAGCAGCCCGTGTCGGTGGCGCGGGCGATGGAAGAGCCCACCACGTTGCAGATGCCGAACAGGAAGGCGCCCGCCTCGCGGGCCAGGTTGACGGCCGCCAGCGTGTCGGCCGTCTCGCCGGACTGCGAGATGGCGATCACGACGTCGGAGGCGTCGATGACCGGACGGCGATAGCGGAATTCCGAAGCGTATTCGACTTCGACCGGCTTGCGGGTCAGCTCTTCGATCAGGTATTTGCCGATCAGGCCGGCGTGCCAGGAGGTACCGCAGGCGCAGATGACGATGCGCTTGGCGCCGAGCAGACGCTCGCGGTTGTCGATCACGCCGGAGAGCTTGACCTCGCCGAGTTCCGGATGGAGACGGCCCTTCATCGAGGCGCGCAGGGTCCGCGGCTGCTCGAAGATCTCCTTGAGCATGAAATGCGGGAAGCCGCCCTTCTCGATCTCGGAGAGGCTCATCTCCAGTTTCTGCACCTCCGGCGAGTACTCCGTGCTGGACAGGTCGGTGATCCGCAGGTCCTGGCCGCGCTGGATGAAGGCGATCTGCTCCTCGCCCAGGTAGACGACCTTGTTGGTGTATTCGATGATCGGGGAAGCGTCGGAGCCGACGAAGTACTCGTTCTCCCCCACCCCGATGATCAGCGGGCTGCCCTTGCGGGCCGCGATCATCTTGTCGGGTTCGTTCTTGTCCATGATCACCAGCGCATAGGCGCCGACGACGTGGCGCAGGGCCATCGGCACGGCCTCCTCCCAGCTCACGCCCCGGGAGTCCATCATGTACTGGATCAGCTGGATGACCACTTCCGTGTCGGTCTGGCTCTGGAAATGGTAGCCCTGGCGGGTGAGCTCGGTCTTGAGGGACTGGTAGTTCTCGATGATGCCGTTGTGGATCAGGGCGAGGTTGTGGTTCTCGGAGTAGTGCGGGTGGGAATTGATGTCGCTGGGCTCGCCATGCGTGGCCCAGCGGGTGTGGGCGATGCCGATGTTGCCGGACACGTCCTTGTCGGCCGCGACCTTCTCCAGGTCCCGGACCTTCCCCTTGGTCTTGTAGATGACGAGTTCGCGGTTGTCGTTGATCAGCGCCACGCCGGCGCTGTCATATCCGCGGTATTCGAGGCGGGTCAGACCCTTGATGAGGATCGGATAAGCCTGGCGGCCTCCGACATATCCAACAATTCCACACATATTACAAGTCTTTTCGGAAAAACTTGTAAATATAGGAATTTTCTCAGAAATCCATCGCGTCCATCAGCTCCTCGAGCTGGCGGCGGTCCCGCTTGGTGGGCCGTCCGGCCCCGCGGTCCCGCTGCAGGACGACCGTCTCCCGGGGCGCATGGAGCTTGGCGCGCTCGCTGTCCGGCGTGAGGTCCTCGGCGAATTCCGGGACGAGCTGCGCGCCCATCCGGCTCTCCGTCACCTTCAGCACCCGATAGGAGAACAAGGCCGAGCCCTTGCGGACCTCCAGCACGTCCCCGGCCTTGACGGCCTTGGACGGTTTGGCATTGACGCCGCCCAGCTTCACCTTGTTGCCGTTGCAGGCGTCCGTGGCGTCGCTCCGGGTCTTGAACACCCGGATCGCCCACAAATACTTATCGATCCTTACACTGTCCATAACGGTTCACCGTCGTCCGTCAGGCATAGCCCTTCCCGGACCTGTGCCACCCTCGGCAGAACCACCCCAAAAATCAGCAGATTTTCGGGGGCCCCGGTGGCTTGCCCTTCGAGGGGCCCACAGCTTGCTGTGGGAGGGGCCGCTGCTAGCAGCGGCGGTCGGGGAAGGGCTATGCCTGACGGACGACATATCAGTAGTTATCTTCGACTGTTTCCAAGAGAAATGTAATAGAAGAGGGTCGCGAGCGAACCGATCGCGGCGATGACATAGGTATACGCCGCCCACTTGAGGGCATCCACCGCCATCGGACGTGTGGTCGCATCCACGATGCCGGCCCCGTCAAGCCACTGCACGGCCCGCTGGCTGGCATTGATCTCCACCGGCAAGGTCACGAAGCTGAAGAAGGTCGTCAGTGCGAACAAGCCGATGCCGACCCACAGCAGCTGCGGGAACACGTTCAGCATCAGGATGCCGGCCAGCAGCACCCACTGCACCGTGTTGTTGGCGAAGGTCACGACCGGCACCAGCGCGGAACGCAGACGCAACGGCGCATAGCCCTGGGCATGCTGGATGGCATGCCCGGTCTCGTGCGCAGCCACGGCGCAAGCCGCCACCGACGCGGAATCATAGACCCCCTCGCTCAGGTTGACCGTCTTGTCCTGGGGATTGTAATGGTCCGTCAGCTTGCCGCTCACGGACTGGACCGTAACATCCGTGATCCCGTTCTGCGCCAGCATCAGGCGCGCCACGTCGGCGCCCGTCAGTCCGCGCGGGGAAGGAACCCGGGAATATTTCGTGAATCTGCTGGAAAGCATCTGCTGGATGATGAACGAAAGCACCATCACGGCAAGCATCAGGAACCAAATATTCATTTCGATGTCGTCATTAAAAGTTTACCGTATCTGCGAATATACGAAAAGTCTGCCAAACCCGCCCATGCTGACAGGCAAAAAGATAGACGGGAGGCCCGAACAGGTCTCCCGTCCACTCATCGCTGCAGGACGCGGACGCGGAACTACTTCTCGAAGAACCGCTTGTACAGTCCCTGGAAACCGGCGCCGTGACGGGCTTCGTCCTTGGCCATCTCGTGGACGATGTCGTGGATGGCATCGTAGTTCAGCGCCTTGGCGCGCTTGGCTATGGCCAGCTTGCCCTCGCAGGCGCCGCACTCGGCCTCCATGCGCTTCTTGAGGTTGGTCTTGGTGTCCCAGACCACCTCGCCGAGGAGCTCGGCGTAGCGCGCGGCGTGGCCGGCCTCCTCGAAGGCATAACGGCGGAACGCCTCGGCGATCTCGGGGTAGCCCTCGCGCTCGGCCTGGCGGCTCATCGCGAGGTACATGCCCACCTCGGAGCACTCGCCACGGAAATCGTTGCGCAGGAACTCCATGATCTCGGCATCCTCGACGACACCGTCGCCCAAGCGGTGCTCGCAGGCCCACTCGAGGCCTTCGCCCTTGATTTCGACAAACTTATCGGCCTTGGCACGGCACTGCGGGCACTCTGCGGGAGGGTTCTCCCCTTCGTAGACGTAACCGCAAACGAGACATCTGAATTTCTTCTTCATATGGATAAAAATTAGTCCTGCAAGTTAATCAATCTTCCGGTAAACTGCAAATTTCGGAATCAGTCATAATTGCCCGCCGGATTCTTGGGATCGTGCACGCACACGTCCCAGATCTTGCAGCACAGGTCCTCGCCCTCCGGGCCGGACACGTAGAGCGTCACGACATAGTGGGCACCGTCCTGCTTGTACTCGTGGACGGGGTTCTGCTCCGTCGATGTCGTACCATCGCCGAAATCCCACTTCCACGAAGTGACGTTGCCGTAGCTCTTGTCCGTGAAGACCACGCGCCGGGTGTCAGGCACGACATAATGGTCCCAGGCCGCCTCGACCGGACGGCGGAACTGCTTCTCGAGGGGCATCAGCGTGAAGAGGCGCTCCATGGAAGCGTTGCCGAACATGCGGTGGTGCTTGGAGAGGTTCCAGAAGCCGTCGTTGCCGCGGCCGCCGTCGTAGTCGATCACCGCCCAGCAGAGGCCGATCTTCTTGCCCTCGTACAGGCGGCTCTCGGTCGAATAGGCCGGGCCGTCCGGGCTGGCGAAGTCGAACGGGGTGATGTAGAACTCGAACCGGAGCTTGCCGGACTCGCCATGCTTGAAGTCATAATCGTAGGCATAATTGGCATACGGGAGCTCCTTGAGCCACTGCTGCACACCCCAGACCATCGTCCAGGCCTTGCCGGGCGTCGGCGGGGTCATGATGTGGTAGTTCTGGGCATGGACGTTCTGCAGCGAGAAGAAGGCGTCATAGCGGCTGAGCACCTCGCTGTTGAGCCGGAACTCGTCGGTATGGGGGCCGCCCGACAGGTCGGCGTCCACCACGATCTCGAAGGTATCGTTGCGCAGCTGGAGCTGGTTGAAGTCCCAGAAATTGTCGTAGGCCTCATAGTAGAAATAGAGACGGTTCAGGCCCTCGACCCAGCCCACCTTGACCTTGATGTCGAGCGTGGACTTGTCGATGCCCTGGTGCTTGCCACTGTCGTCCCACATCTCCTCCATCGGCACGACATAGCTGTCCGGGACGATGTCCCAGTCGGAGAAGTCGCCGTCGATCCGCGGGATCTGGTTCTTGGGGAACTGGAAGACCTGGAAACCCGGCTCCGTGACCTGCACGGTCAGGTCCAGTTTCTGCTGTGCGGGCTGCGGCTGCGCCGCCGGCGCCTGCTGCCCCTGCCGGGGCCGCTGCGCCATGCACAGCACAGGCAACATCAAAAGCCCGAGAACTAATAATTTACGCATATGTGATTCGTTGGTCTTATTCTGACCTGCCCGTTTCTGGCAGACGGTTGCCTTCACGGAACCCGTAGCCACCCTCGGCTCCGTAAGAGGGAGGGGCCCGCTGACGCAGTCAGTGGGAGGGGCCGCTGCTTGCAGCGGCGGTTCCGTGAAGGCAACCGTCTGCCGGGGCAGGTCATGCTAGTACTTATACAGCTGAACCTTGATGAATTCCGGGGACGGACGGCCGAAGTCGAGGCCCTGGCCGGAATAGTTCTCCTCGATGGCGGGGAGGATGTCGTAGCGGAGTTGGATCTCGTCACCGTTGAGCCAACGGCCCGGCACCCAGTTGCCATCGGCATCGAAATCGCCATGGACGACCTTCGCAAGACCCACGGTCTCCTTGCCCTCCTTGGGCTGGAAGACCACGCGGATGTTGGATCCGAGGAAGGTGAAGTTGTCGGCATCGTCCTGGATCACGATGGCATAGCCCTGGGCATCCGGAGCATAGGTACCGCCGGTACGTTGCGGGGCGCCGCCGTTGCGGCGGCCGCTGGACACGAGCTCGAATTGGACCTTGTAGTCACCCATCACGACCTCGTCCTTGACGCGGGTCGGATTGAGGGCCTTGACCCACGTACCGTGGATACGACCCTCGGCCTGGGCCTTCAGGATCTCCTTGGAGAAGCAGCCGGCCTTCTTGTAGAACTGGGCGAAGGTCTGGTTCTGCGGAGTCGTGGCGCCGCTCTCGAGGCCGAACGGGCTGTAGCCGATGGCACCCATCTCACCGATGGCGAAGGCAGCGTTGGCCGCACCACCCTGTCCGGCATGGGACTCGGGGATGAAGACGGGGTTGCCGCTGCGGGAATACATCCGCAGGATGGTCGGGAAGTCGGCGAGGTAGATATCCGGGCTGAGGATGTCGATGGCCGGAGCGCCGGCACGCCAGATGTCATGGTTCTGGGCCTGCGGGCCGCCGGAAGGATAGTTGCCGGGGCGCTTGTCCTCAGGCTGGACGATCCAGGCGTTGACGAAGGTCGGCAGGTCGTACTCGGCCTTGCCGGCGGCGGAGACCTTGTTCATGTAGGAAGCATAGTTCCAGGCCATGAAGATCTCGTCGGTGCGGTCGCCCTTGCCGAAGACTTCCTCCCAGGTGCCGGAGGTCTTGCAGCCGCTCTTCTTCCAGGCGTCCATGGTCTCGGGAAGCAGGGTATCCTTGTGGGCGACGAGCCAGTTCATGAGCTCGGCGGGCACGGGGCCGGCGAAAGCGGCGTTGGCGGCCGGGCTGTAGTCACGGGTGTAGCCGTGGAGACCCACTTCGTTCTCCATCTGGATCATGATGACGGTCTGGTCCACGGAATCGATCTCCTTGATATGCTTCATCATGGCGGCGTAGGCCTTGCCGTCGGCTTCGGCCGTCGCCATGCCGAGGGTGCTCAGGATCGGGAGCTTCTTGCCCTCCTTGGTGAGTGCGGGCGGATACTTGGCATTGTCCTTCTTGACCCAGACCGGGTGGTAGGAGCTCATGCCGTTCTTCCAACTGCCGAACCAGAGGATGGCGAGCTTGAGGTCGTTGGCACGGGCGGCCTTGATCATCTCGTCGACGACGGTGAAGTCGAACTGACCCTGCACGGGCTCGACCTGCTCCCAGGTCACGACGGCGAGGACGGTGTTCATGCCTCCTTCCTTGAGGTTCTTCCAGAGCGGCTCCATGTAGGCCGGGCTGGAGGCGGAGGAGTTGCGGAGCTCGCTCGCGAGGGCGAGGAACGGCTCACCCTTGACGATCAGCTGGGTGACAGGGCCCCGCTTCTCGAGATGGGGCTGGGGAAGGTTGGAGGCGGCCGGCGCCTGCTGCTGCGGAGCAGTGTTGCAGGCGGCCAGGACGAGCGCTGCGGCGCTCAGGAAAAAGGCTGTAAAACGCTTCATGGGTATTGGTGAATATTAATGATAGTTTCCGGTATGTAAAGGTAATGTTTTCTGCCCGGTTTTTCAAATGGGGTGCAGCCGGCCCGGCGTCCAAATCAGTCATAAATGCGTCGTATTCCGGTCAACTTTCAAAAAAAAGGAAGGTGCCCTACTCGAGCACCTTCCCATTCTCATCCGTGATTTCATACTGCAGGATGCCGTGTTCGGTCACTTCGACCAGGTCCAGCCTGCATTTGTACTTTCGTTTCCACTTGCGGAGGAAGGAGTTCCATCCGCGCGTCAGGTAGGCGCCCAGGATGTGGCCCACCTTGACGGTCAGGGTCTTGTGCCCCTTCTCTACGAGATCGGCGATCTTGCGCTCGATCTCCTCGTCGATGACCACGGTGGAGGTGATCCTGCCGGTGCCGTGGCAAAGGGGACATTTCTCGGTCGTGTTGATCTCCGTCACGGGGCGGATCCGCTGGCGGGTGAGCTGCATCAGGCCGAACTTCGTCAGGGGCAGCACGTTGTGCTTGGCCCTGTCGGCGGCCATCAGGTCCCGCATGTACTTGTACAGGTCGTTGCGGTGCTCGGGCTTCGCCATGTCGATGAAGTCGACGATGACGATGCCGCCCATGTCGCGCAGACGCAGCTGGCGGGCGATCTCCTCGGCAGCGAGCTTGTTGACCTCGAAGGTATTCTCCTCCTGGTCGGTGGTCTTGGCCCGGATGCCGCTGTTGACATCGATCACGTTGAGCGCCTCGGTGGTCTCGATGACGAGATACGCACCCTGCTTCATCGGTACCACCTTGCCGAACGAGCTCTTGATCTGGCGGGTCACTTCGAAATGGTCGAAGATCGGCTCCCGGCCTTCGTAGAGCTTGACGATCTTCTCCTGCTCGGGAGAGATCAGGGAGATGTACTTGCGCGTCTCCTCGTACACTTTCCTGTCGTTGACATGGATGTTGGAGAACGAGTCATTGAGCAGGTCACGCAGTACGGTCGTGGTCTTGGAGTACTCGGTAAAGAGGAGTTTCACCCCCTTGGATGCTGCCACCTTCTTCCAGGAGCCCTCCCATTTCTCGATCAGGAGGCGCAGCTCGGCCACCAGGACGGCAGCCGTCTTGCCCTCCGCGGCGGTCCGGATGATGGCGCCGTAATTCTTGGGGAGGATGCTTCGGACGAGGGTCTCAAGTCTTTTTTTCTCCTCCTTGGAGGAGATCTTCTGGGAAACGCTCACCTTCTCGGCGAAGGGGAGCAGTACAATGTTGCGTCCTGCCAATGAAATCTCCGCAGTCAACCGGGATCCTTTCGTCGATATCGGCTCCTTCGTGATCTGGCACACCACCATCTGTCCGGGCTTGAGGTGATCCTCGATCCGTCCCTCCTTGGCGAGGACCGGGCCGAGTTTCATCCCGGCGTAGAGCTTGGCGAGGTCCCGGTTGGGGTTGCTCTCGCGCACGAACGTGTCGAACGCGTTGAAATAGAGCCCCAGGTCCAGGTAGTGGATGAACGCCTCCTTGCTGTCACCGATATCCACGAAAGCGGCGTTCAGGGCGGGAAGGATCTTCTTGACCTTGCCGAGGAAGACGTCTCCCACCGAGAAGCTCTGACCCTGGTTCGATTCCCGGTTCAGCTCGATCAGCCGGTGGTTCTCCAGCAGAGCGATCCGGACCTCGGAGGACGATACGTCCACCACCAGGTCTTTTTCTGTTTTCGCGGTTTCCATTGTCATCAATATCAAGAAAAAGCCCGCCGGATCTCCCGTCAGGCTTTCCTCGACTTACTTCTTCTTGTGTCTGTTCTGACGCAAGCGCTTCTTGCGCTTATGCGTGGACATCTTATGTCTCTTATGCTTCTTTCCGTTAGGCATACTATAATAGTTTGATTATTTGGTCTTTACAGCCGCAACGAAAGTCTTGGAAGGCTTGAATGCCGGGATGTCATGAGCCGGAATGGTCATCGTCGTCTGCTTGGGGATGTTGCGGGCAGCCTTCTGGGCGCGGTGCTTGATGATGAAGCTGCCGAATCCACGCAGATACACAGGATTACCTTTGATCAGGGAAGCCTTGATGCTTTCCATGGCGGCCTCGACCACGGTCTGGACGGCCACCTTCTCGATACCGGTGGCCTTGGCCACTTCGTTCACGATTTCTGCTTTAGTCATTTTATTTATATATTTAGTATTGTTATAGTCAGCAGATTTGGAGTGCAAAAATAGGCTTATTTTTTTATTATTCAAAATGATATTTGCAGTTTTTGGACGTGGCACGGAGATTGACTATATTCGCACCCGGGCCGCCGGGCCCCTTTTACTGACATTTTGGCAAGAATATGAGACAGAATAAAGAATACACCCTCCCCGCTGGCGCTGAAGTCAGCATCATCCCCGTCATGCAGGGCGAAGGCCTGCTGAAGTTCGACGAGTCCGAACTCCCCGACATCCTGCCCATCCTGGCGCTCCGCAACGCGGTCCTCTTCCCGGGCGCGGTCTTCCCGATCACGATCGGCCGGGAGAAGTCCGTGCGCCTGATCCAGGACGCCGAGAAGGAAGGTTTCTTCATCGGCGCCGTGCCGCAGAACGACGTCATGGTCGAGGAGCCGCAGGAGGAAGACCTCAGCCGCTACGGTTCCGTCTGCAAGGTCCTCAAGACCCTGGAGATGCCGGACGGCACGATCACGGCCATCCTGCAGGCGTTCAAGCGCCTGTCGCTCGACGCCGTGCTGGGCTACGAACCCTATATCACCGCACGCGTGCACTACCTGCCGGACATCCTGCAGGAGGACAACAAGAGCACGGACATCAAGGCCATCGCCGAATCGCTCAAGGACAAGGCGATCCATATCCTGCGCGCCAGCAACCTCGGCACGCGCGAGACCATCGGCGCCCTCAAGGCGATCGACGATTTCCGCTTCCTGGTCAACTTCATCGCCACCACGATCGAGGTCGAGAACTTCGAATCCAAGATCCAGCTGCTCGAGTTCGACGACGTCAAGGTGCGTGCGCTCAAGCTCCTGTCCATCCTGGACGTGCAGATCGAGCTGATGAAGATCAAGCAGGAGATCAACCAGAAGGTCAAGAGCGAGATCGACCAGCAGCAGCGCGAATACTACCTCAACAACCAACTCCGCACCATCCAGGAGGAGCTCGGCATGGACGACTCCGAGGAGTTCGACAAGCTCCGCGAGCGCGCCGCCCAGAAGAAGTGGCCCAAGGAGATCGCCGAAGCCTTCAACAAGGAGCTCGCGAAGCTCGAGAAATACAACCCCTCCTCGCCGGACTACAGCGTCCAGTACAACTACATCAACTTCATGCTGGACCTCCCCTGGGGCGAGATGAGCGAGGACAACCTCGACCTCAAGAACGCCCAGAAAGTGCTCGACCACGACCACTACGGACTCGACACGGTCAAGGACCGCATCATCGAGTACCTCGCCGTCCTGAAGCTCAAGGGCAACATGAAGTCCCCGATCCTCTGCCTCTACGGCCCTCCGGGCGTCGGCAAGACCTCGCTGGGCAAGTCCATCGCCCGCGCCCTCGGGCGCAAGTACGTGCGCATCGCCCTCGGCGGCATGCACGACGAGGCGGAGCTGCGCGGCCACCGCAAGACCTACGTGGGCGCCCTCCCGGGCCGGATCCTCAACGGCATCGCCCGGGCCGGCACCTCCAATCCGGTGATCGTGCTCGACGAGGTGGACAAGCTCGCCGCCGACTTCAAGGGCGACCCGTCGTCCGCCCTGCTGGAGGCGCTCGACCCCGAGCAGAACTCCACCTTCCACGACAACTACCTCGACCTGGACTACGACCTCAGCAACGTCCTGTTCATCACCACGGCCAACAGCACGGCCCCCATCCAGCCGGCCCTGCTGGACCGCATGGAGCTGATCAACGTGACCGGCTACCTCGCCGAGGAGAAGATGGAGATCGCCCGGAAGTTCCTCGTGCCCAAGCAGCTCGAGGAGCACGGTATCGCCAAGAACGCGCTGAAGATCGACAAGGCGGCCCTCGCCGCCATCATCGACGAGTACACCCACGAGTCGGGCGTGCGCGGCCTCGAGAAGCAGATTGCCAAATTGGCACGCGTCACTGCCAAGAAGATCGCGATGGGCGAGGAATACCCCGCCACCATCAAGAAGGAGCACCTCAAGGAGTACCTCGGCCTGCCGACCAACTTCCACGACCTGCAGAAGGGCAACGAAGCCCCCGGCGTGGTCACGGGCCTCGCCTGGACCCAGATGGGCGGCGAGATCCTCTTCGTCGAGAGTTCCGTCTCCGCGGGCAAGGGCGTGATGAGCATGACCGGCAACCTCGGCGACGTCATGAAGGAGTCGGCGACGATCGCCTACCAGTACATCAAGGCCCATCCCGAGATGGCGAACCTGACCTCCGAGCAGTTCGCCGCCAAGGACATCCATGTCCATGTCCCGGAAGGCGCCACGCCCAAGGACGGTCCGTCGGCCGGCATCACGATGGTGAGCTCGATGGTCTCCGCCCTGCGCGGACAGGCGCTCCGCCACGGCATCGCCATGACCGGCGAGATGACCCTGCGCGGCCGCGTACTGCCGGTCGGCGGCATCAAGGAGAAGATCCTCGCCGCGAAGCGCGCCGGCGTGCACACGATCGTCATCTCCGAGGACAACCGCAAGGACATCGAGGACATCAAGGAGATCTACATCAAGGGCCTGGAGTTCCACTACGTCAAGACCATCCAGGACGTCATCTCCTTCATCTTCTAGAGTTTCCAGTCGATGGGAGCGTGCCCGTGGGCGGCGAGATAATCGTTGCAGCGGGAGAAATGGCGGCAGCCGAAGAAAGCACCCCTTGCCAGCGGCGAGGGGTGTGCTGCTTCCAGCACGAGGTGCCGCGAGGCGTCGACGAGCGGCGCCTTGCTGCGCGCGTAGTTGCCCCAGAGCAGGAACACGACGCCTTCCCGCCGGTCGGAGACCGTGCGGATCACGGCGTCCGTGAAGGTCTGCCAGCCGATGCCGCTGTGCGAGGCGGCCTGGCCCGAACGGACCGTCAGCACGGCGTTGAGCAGCAGCACGCCCTGACGCGCCCACGGCGTCAGGTCCGGGCTGCCCGACATCCGCACGCCCAGGTCGGTCTCGATCTCGCGGAAGATGTTGCGCAGCGACGGCGGCGCCGGGACACCCTGCGGCACGCTGAAGCACAGGCCCATGGCCTGGCCGTAGCCGTGGTAGGGATCCTGCCCCAGGATCACGACCTGGGTCCGGTCGAGCGGACAGAGGTCGAAGGCCCGGAAGATCTGGCCGCCGGGCGGGAAGATCTGCACGCCGGCAGCCTTCTCGGCATGCAGGGTCTGCGCCAACGCGGCGAAATAGGGTTGGTCGAATTCGGATTGGAGGGCTTCACGCCAGGAAGGTTCGATTTTTACTGTCATCATCCAAATATACGCATTTTTTGCCTATATTTGTTTATCATGAACACAACCGCATTGTTTCCAGGCTCTTTCGACCCGTTCACCGCGGGCCATCTCAATATCCTCGGCCGTGCGCTGACGATGTTCGACACGGTCGTCGTGGCCGTCGGCATCAACCAGGACAAGCGCGGCTTCTTCTCCAACGAGCAGAAGCTGGATATCATCCGGCAGGCCACGGCCCACTTGGGCGACCGCGTCCGCGTGGTCTCCTACGACTGCCTGACCATCGACATCTGCCGCCAGCTGGGCATCCGCCACATCGTGCGTGGCATCCGCAACATGATGGACTTCGACAACGAGAAGGCCATCGCCGACGCCAACCGGCGCCTCGCCCCGGAGATCGAGACCGTCATCATCCCGACGGCCCAGGAATTCGCCCACATCTCTTCCTCCGCCGTGCGGGACCTGCTGCGCCACCGCGGCGACACCAGCCAGTTCCTCCCGGAAGGGGTCGTCCTTCCCGAAGCCTTGTAGCCCATGCGCCGCCTGCTTCCGATCTTTCTCGCCCTGGGGCTCTGCCTGTCCGCCGCCGCCCAGCCGGACACGACCGGCCGCTATGCGCCGCTCGACAGCCTGCTCACGCAGTTCTACGGCGCGCTGGAGCGGGAGGAAGTATCGGTCAAGAACAGCGAATTCGACGCCCTGATCGGCAGCTGCACCGACTCCCTGATGCGCCAGCACGTGGCGCTCTCCGTCTTCGACCACTACCGCTACAGCCGCGTGATGGGCGAGGAAGCCGTGGCCCTGCACGTCTACGATGCGTGGATCGCTTCCGGCAAGGTCCGGACGCGCAGCGAGTTCGAGCTGTTCGAGGCGGAGCGCTTCGCCCTGGAGAACCGCAAGACCCTGATCGGCATGCAGGCGCCGCAGGTCACGCTCCGCACGCCCTGCGGCGGCCGCCGGACCGTGCCGGTGCCCGGGGACCGTCCCGCCGTGCTCTTCTTCTACTCGCCGCACTGCGCCAAATGCCGGCTGGAGACCCACGCCCTGCCCGCCGTCCTCGCCGAAGTGGAATTCCCGATGGACTTCTACGCCATCAACGTGGACACCGACCGCAAGGACTTCCGGGCCTTCCGCAAGGCCATCGGCACGCCCAACAAGAACGTCCGGATCACCCATCTCTGGGACCCGAAGTCCGACTCCACCCTGCTGCTGGACTACGGTGTCTTCTCCACCCCCAAGGTATTCGTGGTCTGGAAGGACGGCGAGATCCTCGGCCGCCGGCTGGAAATGGAGAACCTGCAGGAAATCATACGATATATCAATATGCTCTATGGCCAAGAGAAAGAAGAGTAGCAAGAAATTCACCAACGTGGATCCCGCCTACCTCGACAAGCAGCGGGCCTCGCTCCGGCGCATCCACCGCAAGTCCGTGCTATTCAACGCACAGGAGCTTGCGGCCATCGACGCTTATTGCAAGCGGTTCAAGGTATCTTCCCGCTCCGCCCTGATCCGTCAGGCCGTGATGGAGCGGGTCCTCACCGGACTCGAGGAGAGTCATCCGAAACTGTTCTAGCCCCGCCTGCCCGGGACAAAGAGACGCACCAGCAGCATCGCTGCCAGCAGCAGGAAGACCAGCGTACATACGCGCCCGACGATGTCGCCGTGACGCACGAATGCCGTCTGCGCCGTGCTGAGGTGCACCAGCCCCGACAGCGTCCCGCGCGTCCACCACGTCGTCTCGTCCAGCACTTCTCCCCGCTGGTCGATGAAGCACGAGATCCCCGTATTGCCGCAGCGGGCGATGTCGCGCCGCAGCTCGATCGCCCGCAGGCGGGCGTAGCTGAGGTGCTGGCGGTAGCCCGGGGTGTCGCCCCACCAGGCATCGTTGGTGATGATGGTCATCGCCTGCGCCCCCTTCCGGACATAGTCCGCGCAATACTCGCCGTAGACCGACTCGTAGCAGACTGCGCAGCCGAGCGGCAGCCGGTCCGCGCCGAAATGGAGCAGCGACACCTCGTCCTGACCGGCGCAGCGGCCCATCAGGCCCGACACGCCCATCTTCTTCGAGAGCCAATCGTCCAGCGGGACGAACACCTTCGGATACGGGGTGAGCTCCGTACCGACCACCAGCTTGCTCTTGTGGTAGACCTCGACGGGGCCGGACGCCGCCGTCATCACGGCGCTGTTGTGCGATACGATCCAGCCGCCGCCGAAGGGCCGCGCCAGGATGTCCGGAGCCGAACGGGTGTCGTATAAATCATAGGTGGTGGCGCCCAGCAGCATCTCTGCGCCGGGGTGCTCCGCGAGGAAGCCGCGCACGCGCTGCAGGGTCGGCGACTCCTCCGCCCGGTCCAGGAAGACGTCTCCCGTGAAGGTCTCGGGCGCGAGCAGCAGCACGGGGCCGTCCGGACGGGCGGCGAGCGCCCGGTCAAACTCCTCCAGCAGGACCGAGGTCTGCTGCGCCTGGGTCAGGGACTCGAATTTCTCGTAAGGGTCGAAGTTGGGCTGGCCGATCACCACGTCCACCGTGCCCTCGGAGCGGACCTCGTAGTTGTCGTACAGGACCTTGGAGAGCACGACGGGACCGGCGATGACCAGCACGATCCCCACGGCCGCGCAGCCACGCGCCAGGTCGTTCCAGCGCTGCCAGGCGCCGCCCGAGACGGCGGCCAGCAGGCCGTAGATGCCCAGGTTCGACAGCCAGATCCAGAGCGAGCCGCCGAGCGTGCCGGTGAATTCGTACCACTGGACCGTGCGCGTGCTCTGCGCGAAGGCGCCGCCAAGCGTCAGCCAGGGCCAGGAGATATCCACGTCGAAGTAGCGCCGCTCCCAGGCGATCCACATCGCGGCCAGGAAGATATACGGCAGCACGCCCTGCATCTTCTTCCGCGCCAGGCGGAACAGCAGCCAGACCAGCAGCATCTGCGCGGCATTCGCCAGGATGGCGAAAAGCCCGCCGCCGACCGTGGCGTTGCACACCCAGAAGGTCGTGGCGGCGTTCCACGCCACGAAGGCGGCGGCCGGATACATCCACGGCGCGCGGACCTTGTACTGCGCGGCCAGTTCGTCGGCGACCAGCAGCGGCACGAACGCCACCAGCGCCAGGGCGCCGGTATGCGGCACCAGCCAGGGCAGGCTCAGCAGCACCGCCGACAGGGCGGTGAGCAGCCATAGCAGGGTCTGGGGTTTCTTCATCACTCTTCGGGCATCTGACCGCAGTATTTGCGCCACTTGTCCAGGAGTGCGGTCATGTCCTCCGGGAGTTCGGAATCGAATTGCAGCCAGTCCCCCGTGCGGGGATGCGTGAAGCCCAGCGTCCGGGCATGGAGCGCCTGCCGCGGGCAGATCTCGAAGCAGTTGCGGATGAACTGCCGGTACTTGGCATAGATGGTCCCCTTACGGATCTCGCTGCCGCCGTAGCGCTCGTCGTTGAAGATCGGATGGCCCAGCGAGGACATGTGCACGCGGATCTGGTGCGTGCGTCCGGTCTCGAGCCGGCACTCCACCAGGGTCACGAAGCCGAAGCGCTCCAGCACGCGCCAGTGCGTGACGGCGCGCTTGCCGTGGTCCTCGTCCGCGACCACCTTGAAGCGCAGGCGGTCGCCCGGGTCGCGGCCGATGTATCCCTCGACCGTCCCTTCGTCCTCGCGGAGGTCGCCCCACACGACGGCGTTGTAGCGGCGCTCGATGCTGTGGTCGAAGAACTGCCTGGCGAGGCGGAGCTGCGCCTCGTCGTTCTTCGCGACGGCGAGCAGGCCGCTGGTATCCTTGTCGATGCGGTGCACCAGGATGCCCATCCGCTCGTCCATCGCCTCGCTGTCCACGCGGATGCCCAGGTGGTGCGCCAGGGCATTGACCAGCGTGCCCTCGTAGTGGCCGTGGCCGGGATGGACCACCATCCCCGCGGGCTTGTTGAGCACCAGCACGTCATCGTCCTCGTAAACGATGTTGAGCGGGATCTCCTGCGGGATGATCTCCAGGCCGCGGCGGCGGTAGGGCATCACGAAGCGGATCACGTCGCCCGGTCGGACGATGTAATTGGCCTTGACGGGCGTCTCCCCTACCCGCACGTAACCTTCCTTGAAGGCTTGCTGAATGCGGTTGCGGGAGGTATCCTCCAGGTGGGAGGACATGTATTTGTCGATCCGGACGGGGGCCTGTCCGGGATCCACTTCGAGCCGGAAGTGCTCGAACATCTCCTGCGGGGCGTCGGGCATCATTTCTTGCCGGTTGCGGAAGGGACCTTGGAAGGGTCGGTGGTCAGCGACAGGCTCACCTCGCCGCCCATCCGCACCTGCTGGGAGCCGGCCGGACGCTGCTGGTAGACCACCGCGCTGACGGAGTCGGCGTAGGTCTTGACGGTCTCGTCGAAATGGAGCTTGCCGACGTTGAGCGAGCTCTCCTGGATGAGGTCCACCGCATGGAGGTATTGCTTGCCGACGAGTTTCGGGGTGTAGGTCATGTTGTCGCTGGGGCTGAGGCCGACCACGAGGTTGATGGTCGTGCCGCTGGCCAGCTTGGTGCCGGCCTTGATGTCCACGCCGCCGCGCTGCTGGCGCAGCACGTTGTTGGTGGCGATGTCACGGACATAGATCAGGCGGCCGAGCACCAGTCCGTTGCGGACGAGTTCGGCCTTGGCCTGGCGCATCGAATAGCCGACCAGGGCCGGCATCACGACCTCCTTGGGCACGGTGGTATTGGTCGTCAAGCGGATGCGGCGGCCGCGCTTGACGCGCTCGCCGGCCTTGGGGGTCTGGAGATAGACCGCCCCGGGCTTGAGGCGCTTGACGTACACGGAGTCCTTGACCAGGACCTTCACGCCCGCGGCGGAGGCGGCCTTGCGCGCCTCCTGGAAGGTCATGTTGGTGAAGTCCGGCACCGTGATCTCCCGCCCGTGCTGGGTGATGAGCGAGAGCAGCACGCTCGCGAGCAGCACCACGCCGGCCACGAAGGCCACGGCCAGCAGGAGGTTCTTGACAATCCAGTTGTTGAGAATCGACTTGGTATCCATTTGTTAACTTCCTATTATCATCAAAATGCCCCGCACGACCAGCACGACGGCGAAGACGCACACCAAGGCGCCCGCCACGCGGCTGACGGTCCGCAGGGTCCGCTCCCCGATGTGCAGGAACCGGGCCAGCAGCCAGGTCACGAGCCCCCAGTACAGCGCCTCGCCGGCGCCGACGCCGAGGGTGAGCAGGGGCAGCGGTGCCTCGCCCGCACCCATGCCCAGGTTGAAGGCGGTCAGCAGGGCCAGCATCGTGGCCAGCGCCGCCGGGTTCGAGAGCGTGCTCGCGAACGCCTGCGTGGCGCAGGCCCAGTCCGAGACCTGGCGCTTCTCTTCCGGCAGGCTCAGCGAGACCTCGCGGGTAAGCATGCTGACGCCGATCGCCCCGATGATGAGACCGCCCGCGATCATGAAGAGCGCCTGGTGGCCCAGCACGAAGCCCTTGATGAGCTCGAGCGTGAGCAGCCCCACGCCGCCATACACCATGTCGCCGGCGGCGGCGCCCAGGCCGACCATCACGCCGGCGCGGCGGCTGTGGCAGAGCGTACGCTGCACCACCATCACGAAGATGGGGCCGATGGGCACGGCTGCGATGACGCCGACCAGCAGGGCTTTGAGGATCGATATCAGCATAATCGTACAAAGATAATAAATAAAAATGACAGCGGCCCGCTTTTGCAGGCCGCTGTCGATTTTGCGCTGAAACTGTCTGTTACATCGGGCCGCCCATGCCGCCGCCCATGCCGCCGCGGAATCCGCCGCCACCCATCATGCCGCCGCCCATGCCTCCTCCACGGTTGCCACCCATGCGGGCACCGCCTCTCCGGCCACCCATGGTGCCGAAGTTGTAGTTGAAGGAGAGCAGGATGTAACGGCCAAGCGTGTTGCTCAATGTCTCGGACCGCATAGCACCGCTCTCTGTCACGCTGAGGGCGCGGGACTGGGCCAGCAGGTCGGTCACGGACAGGGACAGGGTCACGGGGCCAAGGCGTTTATTGACCGTCGCGTTGACCAGGGTCATCGGCTCCGGATTGGTCGCATACCCGTTGTACCACATGTAGCTGGCGTCAGCCTGGAGTTCCATGCCGGCCGCGCTCCAGGTCCAAGTGAAGTCGGCGTTGACGCTGTTGCGCCATGTCATGGTATTGGCCAGTTCACGTCTGGTTGCAGCATCGCCGTCGCGGTTGTAGAAAGTCCGGCTCATGTTGGTATTGCCGCTCAGGTTGATATTCACGGCAGAGCCGCGATAGGTCAGGCGGAGCATCTCGGTCATGGAGACATTGTTGGTCGTGATGCCGACGATGTGGGCCTTGTGGTAAGCCGGGTCGTTGAAGCGCTCGATGAACCAGTCCATAAACTCATAGAATCCCTCGTCGGTATACTTGCTCATGTCCACGTCCACACCTTCGTAGGAGAAGGACTGGCGCCAGTTGATCCGGCCCTGGTTGCTGATGGAGAAGGCGGAGCGGCCGATCGGGATGTTGAAGTAATAGTTGGTGCCGGCATTGCCGATCGTCGGGCTATTGAAAGGCATCGTGTAGCTTCCGCCGTTGCTGCCGTTGATCGACAGGGTGGAGATCGGGTTCTGCGTGAAACCGCCGTTGAAGCCGAAATTGGCGGAGATGAACTTCTCCCGGTTGCTGTAGCGGAAGTTGGAGTTCATGTTGTGGCTGAAGTACGGCGTCAGGGTCGGGTTGCCGAAGCGGACTCGCAGCGGGTTGGTATAGTCCGGCACTGGCATGAGGTCGGAGGTCTCCGGCTGCGAGGAGGTACCGCGATAATTGAAACGGATGTTCCAGCGGTCGTTCGGATTCCAGGTCATCATGGCCTGCGGGGAGAAGTTGAAACGGTTGTCCTCGTAGACCTGCGGATTCAGGATGCCGTCAAGGTACACGTCAGATTTCGTGTAGGTATAGTTCGGCATGGCAGAGAAGCCGGCCTGCATATGGAACTTCTCGTTCTGGAAGAGGATGTTGCCGCCGATGTCGTGCCGGCGGTTCACCCGCTCGGTCCCATTGGTATTGTCGTAGTCGACCGCCCCGTCGTTCAGCAAGTCATAAGCAGTCTTGTTGGACTTGGACTTGCTCCAGGAGAAGTTGTAGTTGGCCTCCAGGTAGAAATAGTTGCCCAGCGGCTCGGTATAGGTCATCCGGGCGGAAGTCTGGTAGCTGTTGGAACCGCTGACGTTGCGCAGGTTGAGCACCGACGTCCGGTCCTCGGTCAGGAACTCGGTCGTGTTGTTGTTGAGCCCTTCGGAGGAGTTCTGGTTCATGCTGTAGCGGACGTTCGCCGTGAGGGTACGCCCGGGGATGCCGAGACGCTGGCGGTAGAGCAGGTACCCGGACGCGCTCGAGTTCTTGCCGACGCTGGAGTTGCTGGCCTTGGCACGGGTGAGCGCGGTCAGGACGCCATCGTCATCGCGCCACTTCTCATTGTTGCTGTTCGACGAGGAGGAACTGTTGCCGAAACTCACCTGCGGCTCGAAGATGATCGAGGCGTTGTCGGAGAACTTGTGCTCCAGACGCAGGCCGAAACTGTGGCTGTTATTGCCCGAGAGGTTCTGGGAGTGGCTTTCCTCGATCTGGTTGTAGCCGGAAGCAAGATAGTTGGTCGAATTACGGTCTGACAGCGACTCGTTGCTGCGGTGGTTGTAGTTGTAGTTGCCACCGACCTGCATCCGGCCGTCGAAGGCTTCCGTAGCAGCGTTGAGACCGCCGCCGTAATTGGTGGAGATGCCGCCACCGCCGCCCATGCCGCCGCCTCCGCCGAAACCGCCGCCACCCATGCCACGTCCGCCGCCACGGCCGCCGTTGGTATTGCTGCCGTTGAGGATGAGGCTGAGCTGGGTCTTCTGGTTGAAGCGTCCGAGGAAGAGGTTGCCGACATAGCGCCAGTCGTTGAGGTCACCTTCAGCCGCCGGGACATCATGGCCCACGCCGGCTGTGGCGCGGCCCATCAAGCCCTGCATCATGTTGGGATGGACGTTGAGGTCGATGACCGTCTCCTCCTCGCCATCGTCGATGCCGGTGAATTCGGCCTGCTCGGACTTCTTGCGGATGACCTTCAGCTTATTGATGACCTTGGCCGGCAGGTTCTGCGTGGCCACGCTGGGATCGTTGAGAAAGAAGGTCTTGCCCTCGATCGTGATCTTCTTGATGGTCTCGCCGTTGGCCGTGATCGAACCATCGTCCGCCACCTCGATGCCCGGCATTTTCTTGAGAACGTCGATGAGGTTGTCGGTGTCGGAAGGCTTGAACGCGGCCATGTTGTACTCGACCGTATCCTTCTTGATGACGATCGGGTTGCCGATGGCAGACACCTCGGCAGCCTCCAGGACCTCCTGGTCGACCTTCATCTTGATCTGGCTGAGATCGATGGCCTTGGATTCCATCTTGACCGGAGCTTTGTAGGCCACGTAGCCCATCAGTTCAGCGGCAATGGTGTAGGAGCCGTTGCGGACGGACTCAAGGGTGAAGGCACCCTTGTCGTTGCTGAGGACGTACTTCGTCGGCTTGGTCTGGCCGTCTCGGGTCAGGGAGACGGTGGCGAACCCCAACGGTTCTCCTGTCGTCTCGTCGACGAGCACTCCCTTGATCGTGTTCTGGGCAAACAAGCTAAACCCCAGAAACAGCCCTGCGGTGAGCAGGAGGAGTTTTGATAACTTCATACGGTTATTTCTTTATGCGCTCCGGATTTGACGCTATGAACTTCTCCCAGCTGCTCGAGGCCTGCACGTCTGCAAGCGGGCTGCTCAATTGGTAAAAGTGGCACATCGCGAGGGCAAGGGCGTCCGTTGCGTCGAGGTATTTATTAGCAATTTTAATGCCAAGAGTTCGCTGGACCATCAGGCTGACCTGCTCTTTCGAAGCAGCTCCGTTGCCGCAGATGGCCATCTTCGCCCGGCGGGGCGCATATTCGAAGATATGCACGCCCCGGTTGAGCCCGGCGACCATCGCGGCGCCCTGGGCACGGCCCAACTTGAAAATGACTTGCGCGTTCCGGCCGTAGAAGGGCGACTCGAGCGCCATGTCGTCCGGGCGGTGGAGGTCGCACAGGGCGCCCACCTTCTCGTGGATGACCTCGAGTTTGTCATAGGGCGACTCGACCTTGCGAAGGTCCACCACCCCCATGTCCACGAACGACGGCTTTCCCGCAGCGTCGACACGGACGACCCCGAAGCCTAAAATATTGGTTCCGGGGTCGATGCCGAGTATAACTTTCTCTTTCTTAGTCAATTCTGTCGAATCCGGTGTACGGACGGAGCACCTCGGGGATGATGATGCCGTCCGGGGTCTGGTTGTCTTCGAGGAGGGCGGCCACGACGCGCGGGAGGGCGAGCGAGCTGCCGTTGAGCGTGTGCGCGAGCTGGGTCTTGCCGGCCTCGTCGCGGTAGCGCAGGTGCAGGCGGTTGGCCTGGTAGGTCTCGAAGTTGGACACGGACGAGATCTCCAGCCAGCGGCCCTGGGCGGCGGACCAGAGCTCGAAGTCATAGGTGATGGCGGAAGTGAAGGACAGGTCCCCGCCGCAGAGGCGCAGGATCCGGTACTTCAGGCCGAGTTTGTTGACCAGGGACTCCACGTGGGCGACCATGTCGTCCAGGGCCTTGTAGGAATCCTCGGGCTTCTCCACGCGTACGATCTCGACCTTGTCGAACTGGTGCAGGCGGTTCAGGCCGCGGACGTCCTTGCCGTAGGAGCCGGCCTCGCGGCGGAAGCACGGCGTGTAGGCCGTCAGGCGCTGCGGGATCTCGCCCGGGGCGAGGATCACGTCGCGGAAAATGTTGGTCACGGGCACTTCGGCCGTCGGGACCATGTAGAAGTCGTCCAGGTTGGCATGGTACATCTGGCCCTCCTTGTCGGGGAGCTGGCCCGTGCCGAAACCGGAAGCGGCGTTGACCATCACCGGAGGCTCGACCTCCTTGTAGCCGGCCGCGGTGTTGCAGTCGAGGAAGAAGTTGATCAGCGCGCGCTGCAGCTTGGCACCCTTGCCCTTGTAGACCGGGAAACCGGCGCCCGTGATCTTGACGCCCAGGTCGAAGTCGATGATGTCGTACTTGCGGGCCAGCTCCCAGTGGGGCAGCGCCCCCTCGGGCAGCTTCACCTCGGGGCCGCCCATCTTGACCACCTCGTTGTCCTCGGCGCCCTTGCCGGGCTTGACGAGGCTGCACGGGGTGTTGGGCATGAGCACCAGCTGGCGTTCCAGTTCGGCGGCGACCTCGTCCATCTGGGCGAGGAGTTCGCCGGAGCGGGCCTTGAGCGCCGCGACCTCGGCCTTGGCGGCCTCGGCGGCGTCACGGAGCCCCTGCTTCATCAGGCTGCCGATCTCGGCCGCCTTCTGCTTCTGCTGCGCGAGCAGCGCATCGCTCTCCGTCTGGAGGCTGCGGCGGCGCGCGTCGAGCCCGAGCACCTTGTCCACAATCGGCTGCGCGTCGAAATTCTTGATTTTCAATTTCTCGACGACCGCCTTCGGGTCATCGCGAAGCATCTTGAGTGTCAACATATTCCTTCTCTGTAAACTGAAAGGACCCATACACCTGTCTCGAAGTGCTGGGTCCTTGGATTCAACTAAGTGTCCCTTCGAGACTAGTTCTCAAACGGGACCACCGACACGTAGGATTTGTTCTCCCGCTTGCGGGTGAACTTCACCGTACCGTCGACGAGGGCGTACAGCGTGTGGTCCTTGCCCATACCGACGTTGCGGTCCGGGTTGTGGACAGTGCCGCGCTGGCGGACGATGATATTGCCGGCTTTCACGACTTCGCCGCCGAATTTCTTGAGACCCAGGCGCTTGCTCTGCGACTCACGACCGTTCTTGGAACTGGATTGACCTTTCTTGTGTGCCATAACTCTTAAGCGATTTCGTTGATCTTGATCTTGGTAAGCTTCTGGCGGTGACCATTGAGCTTCTGGAAGCCCTTGCGGCGGATCTTCTTGAAGACCAGCACCTTGTCTGCCTTGACATCATCTTCGAGGACGGTGGCCTTGACCACGGCGCCCTCCACATAGGGAGTTCCGACCTTCACGGCGGCATCATCTGCGACGAGAAGGACCTTGCCGAACTCTACATCAGCACCCTTGGCATCGGCGAGCCGCTGCACAAAGATCTCGTTGCCAGCCTCTACCTTAAACTGCTGGCCTGCAATGTCTACGATTGCGTACATCGTGTAAAACTTGTTAAAAGTTTCGGCCGTAAGCGTCTGCCCTTCAGGCAGCTCTTTATCAATGGCTTAGCGGTCATCAATTGTATTTTGGGCTGCGAATTTACGCAAAATTCCCCACTCCGCCAAATTATTCTTTCATTTTCCGCCTTTTTGCATCCTAACATTATTGTTACTAACTTTGCGTCATGGACAGTCTGTTCCCTTACAACAAACCTGTGACCGGCAAGCAGTTCATCGGCCGGCGCACCGAGACGCAGGTCTTCGCCAACCTGGTGGCCCAGGGCGAGAACGTCGTCATCTACGAGCCGCCCAAGACGGGCCGCAAGTCCCTCATCCGCCAGGGGTTCCTCAACCTGAAAGGCACCGGGCAGCGTTTCGCGCCCGTCGAGCTGTCGCTGCTCGACGTCCGCTCGCTGCAGGACCTGACGCTCCGCCTCGCCGGCGCCGCGCTGCGGTCCGCCGGCAGCGGGCCGGACGAGTACGCCCGCATCGCCGGGGAGATGCTCGCCGGGACCCACCTGGTCTTCGACCCGGCCCGGTTCAACGCCTGCGGCGAGGTCGTCTCCGCATCCTGGGAACTGGACGGGGAGGACCTGCGGGCCGCCTTCCTGCTCCCCTACCGCATCGGCGTGCAGGCCGGCGTGCGCCGCGTCGTCGTGCTGGACGAGTTCTCCAACGTGATGCTCACCGAGGACGGCGACCAGGCCTGCCGGTCCCTGGAGACGGTCTTCAAGACCCTGCCGCCGGAGCTCGCCGCCGGGGCCTGCTACGTCTTCACGGGCTCGCAGGTCAACGCCATGCACGAGATCTTCGGCATCAAGCGCTGGTTCTGGCGCCGCGTCGAGCGGGTCCGCATCGGCCCCATCGAGACGCGCGAGATTGTCGACTACGTCAACCGCGGATTCCTCACCTCCGGCAAGGTCATCGACAAGGAGCTGCTGCAGGGCGTCTGCCGGCTCTTCCAGGACAACATCTGGTATATCAGCCACTTCAGCGCCATCTGCGACTCCCTGACGCGCGGCTACATCCTCGAGCCGACCCTCACCGAGGCGCTCGGCAGCCTGCTCGCCGTCCACGAGCCGCGCTTCGTCGCCACGATGAACGACCTGACCACCTTCCAGGTGAGCCTGCTGCGCGCCATCCTCGACGGCCACAAGCGCTTCAGCAGCGCGGAGGTCATCAAGGAGTACGGCCTCAACTCCTCCGCCAACGTGCGGCGGCTCAAGGACGCGCTCTGCAAGAAGGAGATCGTCACCTTCGACGGGGAGGACAATCCCGTGATCCTCGACCCGCTCTTCGAATACTGGGTCCGCAAGTACTACTTTAAAATGACAGGCGAATGAAACAACGCATCGCAGTGCTGACCGGCGCCGGCGTGAGCGCCGAGAGCGGCCTGGGGACCTACCGCGACAACGGCGGTCTCTGGGACAACTACGACCCGATGGTGGTCGCTTCCGCGGAAGGGTGGGCCCGCAACCCCGGGCTCGTGCTGGACTTCTACAACATGCAGCGCGCGAAGCTGCGCGACACCCGCCCCAACGAGGCGCACCGGCTCATCGCGCAGCTCGAGGAGCGCTACACCGTCGACGTGATCACGCAGAACGTGGACAACCTCCACGAGCGCGCCGGCTCCACCCACGTCGTGCACCTGCACGGCGAGGCCACCAAGGTCCGCCCCGAGAACACCTGCAACGACTACGACGGGTTCTCCGAGAAATACGTCATCGACATCGGCTACGACGAGGTGCACCTGGGCGACAAGGCGCCCAACGGCGCCCAGTACCGCCCGCACATCGTCTTCTTCGGCGAAGCCGTCCCGAAGATCGAACGGGCCGTGGAGCTGGTCGCCGCGGCGGACATCGTCCTGATCGTCGGCACCTCCCTGCAGGTCTACCCCGCCGCCGGGCTCTACCGGTATGCCCGGCCCGAGTCGCCCATCTACCTGATCGACCCCGCGGACGTGCAGATCTTCGACAGCCGCGTGCACCATATCAAGCAGGTAGCGACCGAAGGGATGCGCGAATTTGTTGGATTGTTAAAATAATTTGCTACCTTTGCGTCCGCAAAAAGAAAAAGGAGGTGTAAAGCAATGATCATCGTACCCGTAAAAGAAGGCGAAAACATCGAGCGCGCGTTGAAGAAATTCAAGCGTAAATTCGAGAAGACCGGTGCCGTCCGCGAGATGCGCGCCCGCAAGAACTTCCAGAAGCCGTCCGAGCTGCGTCGCGTCGCGAAGCAGAAAGCCATCTACGTGCAGCATCTTCGCTTACAGGACGAGCAATAATTCTTATTGCTCGTCGGTTCCCTATGACTGGGGGACGTTTCCCCCAGACCCCCTCAGTCACTGCGTTCCGACAAACAAACCTTACACCATCCAGATAAATGCGCGTCCCGTCGGGGACGCGCATTTTTTCATTATCTTTGTGCAGAACCGTTATCCTCCGACCATGATCCGAAGACTGCTCCCCGGGCTCCTGGCCCTTCTCCTGGCACTCTGCACCCTCCCGCTGCGCGCGGGCACGCCTGCTACCTATAATATCCTGGACTACGGCGCCCTGCCGGGCGGCTGCGAACGGGCCGAGGGGCCCATCAACGCCGCCATCGCCGCGGCC
>JAFUWY010000006.1 GCA_017477245.1 Bacteroidales bacterium
AGCGTGAGCGGCACGCAGGCCCGCCCGAGCACCGGCCAGCCGGTCCGCGGCGGCTCCAACACCCGCAGCTCCAGCACGGCTTCCGGCACCGTAGCGCGTTCGCAACAGGGCAACCAGCCCGGCGGAAGCGTCAACCGCAACCAGCCGCAGGCCGGCATGAGCGCCGACCGCAGCGCCCCCGGTACGGTCCGCAGCCGCACGAACGCCCCGCGCAACTACTCCGGCAGCAGCGCTCCGCGCGAGGTCCGGATGGCACCGGGCCCGGGCCGCAACATCGAGCGGATCCCGCCTCGCCAGCGCGACCCGATGCCGTTCAACCGTGCAGTCCGCTTCTGGGACGGCGGCCACCACTACTTCGGCTACCGCGTGTCCTACCTGCCGGCCCGCTACGTCCGCGAGGTCTACTGGGGCGTCCCCTACTACGTCCTCGACGGCATCTACTACCGCCACTACGCCGGCCACTACTACATCTGCCGTCCTCCGTTCGGCGTCTACTTCGACCCGGTGCTGGACAACCTGGCCTACTCGGTCTGCCGCTTCGCCTACTACTACGACGTGTACAACACGTACCGTACGATCAATGAGAACGCCCAGACCATCGCCAGCCAGAACGCCACGATCGCGGCCAACAACGCTACGATCGCCAGCCAGAACGCCCAGATCGCGCTCAACAGCGAGCGCGCAGCCAGGGCCTACGAGAATGCCAACAAGCTTGGCCTCGTGCAGGGCTACGCCGACGCCAGCGTAGAGTACTACTACGAAGACGGCGTGTTCTTCACCAAGGACAAGAGCGGCAAGTACGTCACCATCGTCCCGCCGGCAGGCGCCCTCGTGCAGGAGCTTCCTGACGACTACGAGACGATCACCCTCGGCGATGGCAAGGAGTACTACAAGGTCGACGACACGGTCTACCAGATGACCATCATCGACGGCTCCCCGTACTTCGAAGTGCTGGGCCAGCTGACCGGCGAGCTCGCCGAGAAGTACAACCAGTACAACACCCTCTGAGACACACCGTGGCCGTCATAGGCATATTCGATTCAGGTTCGGGAGGACTTTCGGTATTGAAAGAGATACGGAAGGTCCTCCCTTCCGGTCATTTCATCTACTACGCCGACAACGCGCACTGCCCCTACGGGGAGAAGAGCGCGGCGTACATCCAGGACCGGGCGCGGACCATCACGCGCCTGCTGCTCGACAAGGGCGCGCAGGTGGTCGTCGTGGCCTGCAACACGGCCACCGGCGCCGCCATCGCGACGCTGCGCGCCGAGTTCGACATCCCCTTCGTGGGGATGGAGCCGGCCGTCAAGCCCGCCGCCCTCGGGACGAAGAGCGGCGTGATCGGCGTGCTGGCCACGGCCGGCACCCTCAAGGCCTCCAAGTATCTCAACACCAAGGGGATCTACCAGCACGACGTGCGGATCGAGGAGCACGTCGGCGAAGGGTTCGTCCAGCTGGTGGAGCGGCTCGAGCTCGACGGCCCGGAGACCGGGCGCGTCGTGCGCGCGAGCCTGCAGCCGCTGCTGGACGCCGGGGCCGACACCATCGTGCTCGGCTGCACGCACTACCCCTTCCTGCGTCCCGTGATCGAGCGCATCGCCGGCCCCGGCGTCCGCGTGATCGACCCGGCGCCCGCCGTGGCCCGGCAGGTGCTCAAGGTCCTCCGCGAACACGGGCTGGAAGACACCGGGCCGGAGCCCGGCACCCTCGAACTGCTCTCCTCCGGAGACCCCGCCACCCTGCACGCCCTCGCCGCCACCCTCGGTTGAGGGCGTTGCGGTTTTGCGCAAGATTGTTTATCTTTGTAAACTATGATTACCCAGGAACAAATCAAAGATTTGCAGGAGCGCGCAGAGACGCTCCGCCAGGTCCTTGCCATCGATAAGAAGCAGGCGGAAGTGAAGGAGAAGGAACAACAGAGCCAGGCGCCCGATTTCTGGGACGATCCCAAGAAAGCCGAGGCCTTCCTCAAGGGGCTGAGCGGCATCAAGGCCTGGGTGGCCGCCTACGACCGCACCCGGTCGGCGGTCGAGGACCTGGAGGTCCTCCAGGAGCTCGACCCCGAGGGCAGCGACATCGACGCCGCCTACAAGCAGGCCTGCAGCCTGGTCGAGGACCTCGAACTCAAGAACATGCTCGGCGCGGAGGGCGACAACCTCGGCGCCGTCCTCACGATCAACTCCGGCGCCGGCGGCACGGAAGCCAACGACTGGAGCGCCATGCTGATGCGCATGTACATGCGCTGGGGCGAGCGCAACGGCTACAAGATGACCGTCACCGAGGAGATCGAAGGCGACGAGACCGGCATCAAGTCCTGCACCATCCAGTACGAAGGAGACTATGCCTACGGCTATCTCAAGGCCGAATCCGGCGTGCACCGGCTCGTGCGCATCTCCCCCTTCAACGCCCAGGGCAAGCGCCAGACCACGTTCAGCTCCGTGTTCGTCTACCCGCTCGTCGACGACAGCATCAACATCGAGATCAACCCCTCCGACATCGAGTGGGACACCTTCCGCTCCGGCGGCCACGGCGGCCAGAACGTCAACAAGGTCGAGACCGGCGTGCGCGTGCGGCACCTCCCCACCGGCATCACCGTCGAGAACACCGAGACCCGCAGCCAGCAGGACAACCGCCAGCGCGCCTTGCTCATCCTCAAGTCCCGCCTCTATGACATCGAGCTCAAGAAGCGCCAGGAGAAGCAGGCCGAGCTCGAGGGCCAGAAGAAGAAGATCGAATGGGGCTCGCAGATCCGCTCCTACGTCCTGCACCCCTACAAGATGGTCAAGGACCTGCGCACCGGCCTCGAGACCGCCGACACGCAGGGCGTGCTGGACGGCGACCTCAACCCCTTCATGAAAGAATTCCTGATGCACAACTAACAAACTGATATGACAGAGTTCAAGTACGCACCGATGTTCCAGCTGGGCGAAGACCAGACTGAGTACTACAAGATCCCCGGCTCCGAGAAGCTGGTAAGTACAGGAGAATTTGAAGGACACCGCATCCTGAAGGTCAGTCCCGAGGCGCTGACGCTGGTCGCCAGGCAGTCTTTCCACGACTGCCAGTTCATGCTGCGCCGCGCCCACAACGCCCAGGTGGCCGCCATCCTCGACGACCCCGAGGCCAGCGACAATGACAGGTATGTGGCGCTGCAGTTCCTGCGCAACGCAGAGACTTCCGTCAAGGGTGTCCTGCCCTTCTGCCAGGACACCGGCACCGCCATCATCCACGGCGAGAAGGGACAGCAGGTCTGGACGGGTTTCGAAGACGAAGAAGCCCTCAGCCGCGGCGTGTTCGAAACCTACACGCAGGAGAACCTGCGCTACAGCCAGAACGCACCCCTCAACATGTACGATGAGGTGAATACCCGCTGCAATCTGCCTGCACAGATCGACCTGGAGGCTGTAGAAGGGGACGAATACCGTTTCGTCATGGTAGCGAAGGGCGGCGGCAGCGCCAACAAAACCTACTTCTACCCCATGACCAAGGCCACGATCCAAAACGAAGGCACCCTCCTTCCGTTCCTGGTGGAGAAGATGAAAAGCCTGGGCACGGCGGCCTGCCCGCCGTACCACATCGCCTTTGTCATCGGCGGCACCAGCGCGGAGAAGAACCTGCTCACCGTCAAGCTCGCCAGCATCAAATACTACGACGGCCTGCCCACGACCGGCGACGTGACCGGCCGCGCCTTCCGGGACATCGACCTCGAGCAGAAGCTCCTGGGGGAGGCGCAGAAGATCGGCCTGGGCGCCCAGTTCGGCGGCAAGTATCTGGCCCACGACATCCGTGTCGTGCGTCTCCCCCGGCACGGGGCCAGCTGCCCCATCGGCATGGGCGTGAGCTGCAGCGCAGACCGCAACATCAAGAGCAAGATCAATGCGGACGGCGTATGGATCGAGAAGATGGACAGCAATCCGTCCGAGCTCATCCCCGAGCAGTACCGCAGGCCCGGAGAAGGGGCCAAGGGCATCGAGATCGACCTCGACAAGGGGATTGATGCGGTCCGTGCCGAGCTGACCAAATACGGCGTCGGCACCCGCGTGAACCTGAACGGGACCATCATCGTGGCCCGCGACATCGCCCACGCCAAGCTGAAAGCCCGTCTGGATGCAGGCGAAGGCATGCCCGACTATTTCAAGGACCATCCCATCCTCTACGCCGGCCCGGCCAAGACCCCGGAAGGATATCCCTGCGGCAGCATGGGTCCCACCACCGCCAACCGCATGGATCCCTATGTCGATGAATTCCAGGACCATGGCGCTTCGCTGGTGATGATTGCAAAGGGCAATCGCACCCAGCAGGTCACCGACGCCTGCCGCAAGCACGGCGGCTTCTACCTCGGGACCATCGGCGGCGTGGCCGCCGTCCTGTCCCAGAGCAGCATCCGCAGCATCGAGTGCGTGGAGTACCCGGAGCTCGGCATGGAGGCCATCTGGAAGATCCGCGTCGAGGACTTCCCCGCCTTCATCCTCGTGGATGACAAGGGCAACGACTTCTTCAAGCAGCTCGGACTGTAACTGCCATGAAAAAGGCGCTGCGGATCTCCGGGATCGTCGTGGCCGCCCTGCTCGGCCTCGTCCTCCTCGTACTCGCCGCCCTGCCGCTCCTGCTCAACTCCAAGGTGGTCACGAACCTCGTGGACAAGTATGCAGCGGAGTACATCGACGGCGACCTGGAGTACGCCCGGATCCGCATCCACCTCTACCGGGACCTCCCCCGCGTGGGGATCACCCTGGAGGATGTCGCCCTCACCTATCCGCACGGCAAGTTTGCCGCCTATGACACCGTGCCCGCGCCGAGCCCGCTGCTCGACGCGGGCCGCGGCGTCTTGAAAGATACCCTCGCGAAGTTCGGCAGGCTGAGCCTGTCGGCCGACGCCGTCCGGCTCATCCGCGACCGCGAGATCCGCGTCGAGCGGCTGGCGCTGGAGCGTTTCGCAGCCTTCGCCCACGACTACGGCGAGGCCGCCAACTGGGACATCATCCGCCTGCCGGAGCAGCAGGACACGGCGAAGACCGGCTTCGACCTGCCCTGGATCCACCTCAAGGAGCTCCGCATCGACGGCAGTCCGCGCATGGTCTATACCGCCCAGCGGGATGGCGTCTATGCCTCCGCCGGCTTCGACCGGCTGTCCCTGCAGGGCGAAGCCAAGCTCGCCTCGGAGGAGATCCGCCACCGCAATGTCCGGCTGGTGCTGGACTCCCTGCAGGTGGACGGCCACATCCCGGGCGACACGGTGTCGGCCCGGCTGCACCACCTCCGGCTGGACCAGGTCGCGGAGCGCGGCTTCGGCCTGTCGCTTGCCGCCGACGCCCTGCTGCGCACGGGCGCCTACGGCGAGATGGCCGTGCCGCTGCGCGCCGAAGGCCGCGTCGGCTACGACCTGCAGCCCGGCCGCACGGCGCTGGACATCCCCGGCCTGGACGTCCGCCTCGCACATGTCCCGCTGCGCGCGGAAGGCAAGGCCGTGCTGCAGCAAGGCCGCATCGACGTGGATGCGGAGGCGCATGTCACGGACTGCCCCGTCGACTCGCTGCAGCGCTCGTACCTCGACCGGTTCGTCCCCATCTCCCGGGACATCCGCACGGATGCCCGGCTCAGCATCGACCTCAAGGCGGATGGCAGCTACTCGGAGCATTCCATCCCCCGCCTGACCGCCCGGGTGCGGCTGCCGTCCACCAACGCCTTCTACCGCAGGATGGACCTCGGCGGCAACCTGGCGCTGGACCTCGACGCCGAGATGACGCCTTCCAAGCGGCTGGACGCCCGGATCCGCACCCTCAAGGCCCGCATCCCCGGGCTCTACGCCCGCGTGGACGGCACGGTGCACGACCTGCTCGGGCGCAATCCGCGCTATGTCCTGCAGGCCCGGGCCGACGCCTCCCTGGGCGCACTGAAGAATTTCGTCCCGGCCTCGATCGGGATCGACCAGGCCGAGGGCGACGTCCACCTGGACCTCAAGGCCAACGTCTCGCAGCGCGAGCTCAACCGCTACGAGTTCCAGAAGGCCGACGTCACCGGGACGCTGACCGGCGACAGCCTGCACCTGACCATCCCCAGGGACTCCATCGACGCCCTGCTGTACAATCCCAACGTCCTGGTGGGATCCAACCAGGCGGGCATCCGGCTCAACGCCGACTTCGACAGCCTCTACTTCCACCGCGGCGTCACGCTGCAGGCGCGCGTGCGCGGCATGCGCAACGGCGCCCAGGTCATCAAGGTCCCCGTGGAGGGCCAGCTCGTGCCGCAGATCTTCGCCTCCACCGACAACGAGGAGATCTTCGCCAAGATCGGCTCCACGCGCATGGGACTGAACAATTCCAGCATCTGGGCTTCCGCCCAGAAGCGTGTCGGCCGCGAGTCCGGCCGGCGCGGACCGGTCCGGCGCCGGAGCGATTTCGCGGACAGCGACATCACGATCGTCCTGGACTCCACCTACTCGCGGCTGTGGAACGAATGGGCGCCGTCCGGCAGCATCGTGGCCGAGGGCGGCTTCCTCGCCTCGCCGCGCCTGCCGCTGCGCACGCGCCTGACCATGCTCAGCGCCGAGTTCGACGACAGCGAGCTGGACATCGACTCCGTCGGGGTGGTGTGCGGCACGTCCGACCTCAAGGCCGCCGGCTACGTGCAGGGCATCCGCGAGGCCCTCTTCCGCCACGGCGTCCTCGAGGCCCAGCTCAATGCGGAGTCGAACCGGCTCAACATCAACGAACTGGTCGCCGCCCTGCAGGAGGGGTCCCGGGACATCGGCGAGGTGGCGGTCGCCGACGAGCGGGACGAGAGCTTCGTCACCGACACGCTGGAGGACGCCCGCATCGACAAGGAGAAGATGCAGTTGGTCGTCGTGCCCGGCAACATCAAGGCCACGGTGGGCGTGCAGGCCGATACCGTGGACTATGCGGAGCTCCAGGTCGGCCCTGTGCTCGCCGTCGCGCGCATGCAGGACCAGACGGCCCAGCTGCTCGGCACCCACGTCATCTCCGACATCGGGCGCATCGCCATGGACGCCTACTACTCAACCCGGAGCAAGCAGGACATCGCCGCCGGCGTGAACGTCCGGCTCGCGGACATGAAGGCCCACGACATCATCCAGCTGCTGCCGCGGGTGGATTCGCTGATGCCGGTGCTCAAGTCGTTCGAGGGAAGGCTGGACTGCGACCTGTCGGCCACCACGCAGCTGGACACGAACATGAACGTGGTCATCCCGTCGCTGGACGGACTGCTGCGCATCTCCGGCCACGACCTCGAGGTCAAGGATGCCGGCGACCTGCGGCGCATCACGCGCCTGCTGCTCTTCCGCAACAAGAACATCGGCCACATCGACGACCTGTCCGTGGACGCGGTCGTCCACGACAGCAAGCTCGAGGTCTTCCCGTTCGAGCTCGGTGTGGACCGCTACCGCCTGGCCCTGCAGGGCCTGCAGGGATTCGACCGGAGCATGTACTACCACATCTCCATCCTGCGCTCCCCCTTCCTGCTGCGCTTCGGCATCAACCTCTTCGGGTCGCTGGACAACTGGAAGTTCCAGCTGGGCCGGGCCCGCTACCGCGAGGGGCGCGTCCCCGCGTACACGCAGCAGCTGGACTCCGTCCAGATCAACATCGCGCGGGGCATCCGCGACGTCTTCGACTCCGGGGTGCGCCGCGTGCAGGCGTTCAACGACATGCAGTCCGTGGTGACTGTTGACGACGAGCCGCTGAGCCTGGAGGAGCAGCTCCAGGTGGACGACCTGGAACTCGCCGCCGAGATGGAGGACCTCGACGCCCTGCTCGAGGCCGAGGTCAATGCCGCCCTGGAAGCGGCGGCGAAGGACACCGAGCAGCTGATCCAGGAATACACCGAGCAGGCCTACGACAAGCGGATCCTGCGCAAGATGCAACAGATGAACAAGAAACAGTAAAGCCATGATAGAGATCATCCAAGTCAACATCTCGGGCGAGGACAAGCCCGGCCTGACCTCGGCGCTCACCTCGATCCTCGCCCAGTACGGGGCGGACATCCTGGACATCGGCCAGGAGAACATCCACAAATCCCTGACCCTGGGCATCCTGTTCAAGACGACCCCGGAGCAGTCCGGATTCATCATGAAGGAGCTGCTCTTCAAGGCCTCGGAACTCGGGGTCCAGATCCGATTCACCCCAATCGGGCGGGAAGCCTACGACGCCTGGGTGTCCCGGCAGGGCAAGCACCGCTACATCGTCACCCTGCTGGGGCGCCACGTCACCGCCCGGCAGATCGCCGACGTGACGGGGGTCATCTTCAAGTTCGGGCTCAACATCGACGCCATCCGGCGCCTGACGGGCCGCCCGCCGCTGGAGATCGCCGACGACACCACCACCAAGGCCTGCATCGAGATCTCCGTGCGCGGCTCGCTCGGCCACGACGGCCGGGCCGCCATGCAGGATGCGCTGATGAGCCTGCCGAAGGACGGGCTGGACATCTCGTTCCAGAAAGACGACATCTACCGGCGCTCGCGACGCCTGATCTGCTTCGACATGGACTCCACCCTCGTGCATACCGAGTGCATCGACGAACTCGCCGCCCGGGCGGGCGTCGGGGACCAGGTGCGGGAGATCACGGCGCAGGCGATGCGCGGCGAGATCGATTTCACGGAGAGTTTCACCCGGCGCGTGGCCCTGCTCAAGGGGCTGGACGAGAGCGTGATGGAGGACATCGCCCGCAACCTTCCCTACAACGAGGGTCTGGAGCGGATGATGAAGATCCTCAAGATGGTCGGCTACAAGACCGCGATCCTGTCTGGCGGCTTCACCTATTTCGGCAAGCACCTGCAGCAGAAGTTCGGCTTCGACTACGTCTACGCCAACCAGCTGGAGATCGTGGACGGCAAGCTGACGGGACGCTATATCGGCGACGTGGTGGACGGCCGGCGCAAGGCCGAGCTGCTGCGGCTCCTCTGCCAGGTCGAGAACATCAACCTGGCGCAGTCCGTGGCCGTCGGCGACGGGGCCAACGACCTGCCGATGCTCTCGCTGGCGGGTCTGGGCATCGCCTACCACGCCAAGCCCAAGGTGCAGGCGAACGCCAAGCAGAACCTCTCCTCGATCGGCCTGGACGGCATCCTCTATTTCCTGGGATTGAAGGATTCGCAGATTGATCCGTAATTTTTATTACATTTGCAGGTACGATTGCGGGTGTGTTGTAATTGGTAGCCAAGCGGGACTTAGGATCCCGTGCCGCAAGGCGTAAGGGTTCGAGCCCCTTCACCCGCACCACAGAACCCATTTTTACCTTCACTAAATCTAAATTGCCATGAAGAGTACAATCCTCAGATTCCTCGTTGCCGGCGCTCTCGCCCTGGCCGGCGCATTCGTGTCCAATGCCCAGCCGGGCGGCGGATTCGGTGCCCCGATGGACCCTGCCCAGATCGCCAAGTTCCGCGCTGACGACATGAAGCAGGCGGTCAAACTCACTGACGAGCAGTACACCAAGGTGGTGGACCTGTTCAAGGCCGAGATGGAAGCGATGCAGAAAGCGTTCAGTTCCGGGCAGATGCCCCAGATGGACGAGATGCAGAAGCAGCGCGAAGAGCAGCAGAAGAAGCTCAAGGCCATCCTCTCCAAGGAGCAGTTCGATGCCTGGACCAAGCATGAACAGGAGTTGATGGAGCGGATGATGAGCGGCGGCTTCGGCGGCCCCGGAGGCCCCGGAGGCCCCGGCCCGCGTTAGCGGTTCTGCCTTGTTCTTTCCGTGGCGGCGATGTATGGACGTACATCGCCGCCACTGTCGTTGCCGCTGCTAGCTGCGACGGTACTCGGAGGGAGTCATGCCGGTCTGGGTCTTGAAGAAGCGGTAGAAGGTGGTCTGGTTGGGGAAGTTGAGCTGGTAGACGATCTGCTTGATCGTGAGGTCGGAGTATTTCAGCAGGTTCTTCGCCTCCAGGATCACGAACGAGTCGATCCACTCGTGGGCCGAGCGCCCGCTCAGGCCCTTGATGAGTTTGGAGAGGTATTTCGGCGTCAGGTAGAGACGCTCCGCATAGAAGGCGAGCCCGCGCTCGCGCGTATGGTGCTCGCGCACCAGGGCGATGAAGTCCTCGAGCACGGCGCGCGCATGCGTGGATTTGGACGTACCCATCCGCTGCGCGGCACTGACGCGGTCCATCCACAGCGAGCCCGCCAGGTAGAAGGTCGAGGAGATCAGCGACACCACCGCCTCCCGGATATTGGGCAGCGACCGGACCGAAATGTCGGAGATCAGGTCGAGGTACTTCCGGAACAAGTCCCGCTCCGGCGCCTCCAGCTTCACGCACGGATTCTCCATGGCATGGAGGCTCTCTTCGTACAGGCGGTTGAAGTCCACCCGGGTGCTCGACATCAGGTCCCGCGAGACGGCGACGACCGCGAAGCGCACCGTCTCCTTCACCCCGGGGTCGATCTTGGACACCCGCACGATGTTGCCGGGGATATAGATCAGCAGCGAGCCCTCCTCCACGGAATACGTATGCAGGTTGATGTCCACGTTGAAGCGCCCCTGGTAGCACAGGAACGCCAGGAACCCGTCGAAGCGGCAGGGATACTTGATGACATCCATCTCCGTGCGGTAGTCCAGCTCGGCGACGAACAGGTCTTCTGACAAATCGTCACAGACGACGGTCTTCGGGAAAAGGGAGCACAACTCCCGGATACTCAATTCGCGGTATTCTGCTGCCATAGGGTCGGATTTAGTTTCTACAATAATAGGAAATTAATTACATTTTTGGCGCATAATCAGCCAAAACGTAATCAATAACGTCCATTTCACTACAATAAATGGGCCAATTTGGTAGATTATTTGAAGGCTGGGGGTCCGGTTAGAACAAAAAAGAGTATGAAAAAGATTTTCCTCATCCTGGGGACCGCCCTGATCCTCATGTCCCCGGAAGCAGGCGCCCAGCAGACCCTGACGCTCGACGACTGCCGCCAGATGGCCGTCCGCTCCAGCCGCGACCTCGAACAAGCCCGGACCGCCATCGAGATGGCCGGATACGACAAGAAGATCGCCCTGGCGAACTACTTCCCCAACCTCTCCGCCACGGGCACCTACCAATACAACAGCCGCAACATCTCCCTGGTCAGCGACAGCCAGTCCGCCGCCCTGCAGGGCCTGGGCGACCGCGCCCAGGGCATCCTGGACCAGGCCTGGTCCGAGACGGCGGCGCAGCTGGGCGAATCCGCCCAGGCAGCCCGCGCACAACTTGAACAGACCATCCGGGACAATCCCCTGCTGGCCCTCGAATACATGTTGAGCCCGATGTGGAAGACCGTCTTCGGGATGCTCAGCGAGGCGGACCTCAACAGTCTCAAGGCCCCGCAGATCGCGGAGCCGGTCAACGCCATCGGCAAGGAGCTGGACGAGGCCCTGCACCTGGACAACAAGAACCTCTACGCCGGGGTCATCTCGCTCCAGCAGCCGCTCTTCGTCGGCGGCAAGATCATCTATTCCAACCAGATGGCCGCGCTCGCCGAAGAGCTGGAGGAGGCCCGCTACGACCAGGCCTACGCCGACATCCTCGTGGATGTGGACGAGGCTTACTGGCAGATCGTCTCGATCGCGGGCAAGAAAAAGCTCGCCGAGGCATACGCCGACCTGCTGCACACCCTGGAATCCGACGTGCGGAAGTCCGTCGAAGCCGGGGTCATGACCGAGGCGGACGCCCTGCAGATCAAGGTCAAGGCCAATGAGGCGGACCTGCTCCGGACCAAGGCCGGCAACGGCCTGACGCTCGCCAAGATGCTGCTCTGCAAGCGTGTCGGGCTCCCGCTCGACAGCCAGGTCACCCTCGCCGACGAAGGCACGGACCTGATCCCGCAGCCGCTGGATCCAGCCTACAAGGACTTCGACAGCATCTGCGCCGACCGTCCGGAGACCCGCAGCCTGCAGCTTGCCTCCGAGATCTACGACCGCAAGGCCAAGGTCGCCCGCGCGGACATGCTCCCCAAGGTCATCCTGACCGCCAACTACCTCATCACCAATCCCAATGTCTACAACGGCTTCAGCAACAGCTGGAACGGCGGCACCTTCAACGCCGGCGTACTGGTGACGGTCCCGCTCTTCCACGGGATGGAAGCCACCAACAAATACCGCAAGGCCAAGGCGGAAGCCACCCTCTACGAAAGCCGCCTCGACGACGCCCGGGAGCTGATCAACCTGCAGGTCACCCAGCAGCGCAAGCTGCTCGGCGAGTCCCGCGAGAAGCTCGGCGCCGCCACCGCCAACCTCGCCGCCGCCGAGGAGAACCTGCGCGCCGCGACCGTCGGCTTCGAGGCCGGCGTCGTGACGACCGACACCGTGCTCGCCGCCCAGACGGCCTGGCTCCAGGCCCACTCCGAAGTCATCGACGCCGGCACCGAACTGCAGCTCGCCGCTACGCACCTGCGCCGCGCCGAAGCCGGCGACGCCCACATCTACAACCAGAAATAAACAGACACTACCATGATCAAAAGAAGTTATAACCTGCTCATCGGACTCGCGGCCCTGATCGCCATCCTCCTGTCCGTCTCCGTCATCGGCTACATCGTCTCCCGCCCCCGCCCCGTCGTCATCCAGGGCGAGGCCGAGGCCACCGAATACCGCGTGTCCGGCAAGGTGCCGGGGCGCATCGAGGCCTTCTACGCCGACGAAGGCCAACAGGTCCACAAAGGCGACACCCTCGTGCTGATCGACTCGCCGGAGATCCGCTCCAAGATCCTCGAGGCGCAGGCCGCCAAGGCCGCCGCCGTGGCCCAGAAAGACAAGGCGATGAACGGCGCCCGCCGCGAACAGATCGCCGGCGCATATGAACTCTGGCAAAAGGCCATCGTCGGCGAGGAGGTGATGCGCAAGTCCTTCGAACGCATCCGCACCCTGCACGACCAGAAGGTCGTCTCCGACCAGAAATACGACGAGGTGGAGGCGCAGTACCGCGCCGCCGTGGCGACCACCAAGGCGGCCCATTCGCAGTACTCCATGGCCGTCAACGGCGCCCGCCAGGAAGACAAGGACGCCGCCGTGGCGCTCGTGGAGCGCGCCGACGCGGCCGTCCAGCTCGTCAACGCCTACAAGGAGGAGATCAAGCTGACCTCCCCGGCCGACGGGATCGTCTCCAACCGCTACCCCAAGGTCGGCGAACTCGTGGGCCAGGGGTCCCCGATCATGACGGTCCAGGACCTGTCCGACATGTGGTTCACCTTCAACATCCGCGAAGACCGGTTGCACAGCATGCAGAACGGCGACCATATCACCCTGTCCATCCCGGCCCTGGACGGGCGGGAGATCGGGGCGACCGTCTATTACATCGCGGCCCGCGAGTCCTACGCCACCTGGAAGGCCACCCGCGAGACCGGTGAGTTCGACACGCGCACCTTCGAGGTCCGGGCCCGGCCCGACCACGAAGTGGACGGGCTCCGCCCGGGCATGAGCGCCATCCTGATGTACCGGCAGAAATGAGAGAGATCTGGAAAGTCATCCGCCGCGAGGTCCGCATCTTCCGCCAGCGCCCGGTCTACATCCTGGCGTCGGTGGGGGTGATGATCTTCAACACGGTATTCTACGTGACCTTCATGCAGGACGGGCTGCCGCACGACCTGCCGGTCGGGATCGTGGACTGCGACCGCAGCTCCACCTCCCGGTCCTTCTGCCAGCAGCTCGACGCCACGCAGCTGAGCCAGGTCGTCTACTACGACGACCTCCACCGCGCGCGCCGCGACATGCAGACGGGCCGCCTGACCGCCTTCATCGTCATTCCGGAAGGCTTCAACGACGACATCCAGGCCAGTCGGCAGCCGCATATCGCCTACTACGTCAATTCGCTGTATTTCGTCGGAGGCGCCCTCTCCTACTCCAGCATCCTGACGATGCTCAACCTCACGAACGGCGCCGTCCAGCGGCAGTTCCTGCGCGCCAGGGGCGTCAGCGAAGGCGAGATCCTCTCCCGCATCCAGCCCATCGTGCTGGATGCCCACCAGATCGGCAACACGACCACCAGTTACGGCGTCTACCTCAACAGCGTGCTGCTGCCGGGCGTCCTGGAGATGATCGTCATCCTCATCACGGTCTATGCGGTCGGCTCCGAACTCAAATACGGCACCTCGCGGCACCTGATGAAGACCGCCGGCGGGTCCCTGGTCAAGGCGATAACCGGCAAAATGGCGGTCTACACGCTGATCTTCACGGTCCTGGGCATCTCGCTGGAGCTGTTCCTCTACCATTGGCTCCACTATCCGATCAAGGGTTCGGTGTGGTGGATGTGCCTGGACATCCTGTTGCTCGTCGCGGCCGCCCAGGCGGCTGGGCTGTTCATCATCGGACTCTTCCCCAACCTGCGGCTGGCCGTCAGCGTAGGGGCCATCTACAGCGTGCTCGGCTTCTCGCTCGCGGGGTTCACCCTGCCGGTCGAAGCCATGCTGCCGGGGCTCCGGGGATTCTCCGCCATCTTCCCCCTGCGCCACTACTACCTGTTCTACGTCCAGGAGGCCATCTTCGGAAGCGGGTTCGCCGGCTGGTGGCAGGAGGTGGTCCACCTGCTGCTCTTCCTCGGCCTGCCGCTGCCGGTCTTCCGCCGGCTCGAGGACGCCTATGTCAACCAACGTTATGAAAAAGACTAAGATAAGCTATGCCGGACAGTGGCTCCGCGACTGGTACGGCATCTTCATACACGAGCTCCGGCTCATCTTCTCGGACGCCGGGGCGATGGTCGTCTTCTTCGTGGGCGGCCTCCTCTACCCGGTGCTCTACAACCTGATCTACTACAACGGTTCCGTGGACGAGATCCCCGTCGCCGTCGTGGACCTGTCGGACGGGGCCTGCAGCCGGCGTTTCGTACAGGAATTCGACGCGACCCGCGAATGCGAGGTCTACTGCAAGTGCGTGTCGATGGCGGAAGCGGAGCAGCTGCTGCGCGAGCGCAAGGTCCACGGCATCCTGTACATCCCGCGGGATTTCGACAGCTGCCTGGCGCGCATGGAGCAGGGACACATCTCGACCTACGCCGACATGTCCTCCTTCCTGTACTACAAGAACCTGCGCACGGCCTCGAGCCTGGTGATGCTGGACGAGGTCCATCAGATCCAGCTGGAGCATTACGCGGAGGCGGGTTTCGACGGGCAGAGCGCATCCACCCTCGTCCAGCCGCTGGTCACGGAAGAGAACATCCCCTACAACCGGCCGTTCTCCTACACGATCTTCTTCATCTCGGCCGCCCTGATGCTGGTCATCCAGCAGACGATGTTCTACGGCTCGTCGATGCTGGCCGGCACCCTGCGGGAGCGCAACCACAGCTTCGCCTCGCTGCCGGACCGGCTGCAGGGGCTGGGCATGGGGCGCGTCGTGCTGGGCCGCGGCGCCGCCTACCTCGCCATCTACCTGGTCATCGGCACCATCGTGACCCTGCTCATCCCGTACCTGTTCCGCCTGCCGCAGCATGCGGCGTGGTGGGAGATCCTGGTCCTGCTGGGCTTCTTCGTCGTGGACTGCATCTTCTTCAGTTTCACCTGGGGGACGCTCATCACGCGGCGCGAGACCGTGTTCGTCCTGTTCCTGTCCGTCTCGCCCATCTGCCTGTTCCTGACCGGGTTCTCCTGGCCCGAGACGGCCATCCCGGGCTTATGGCGGGCCGTCTCGTACATCTTCCCGTCCACCTTCGGCTGCCGCGCCTTCATCAACCTCAACACGGCAGGCGGCACCCTGCAGACCATCGCTCCCGAGATCCGCGCGCTGACGGTCCAGACGGTCATCTATTATTTCCTGGCCTGTGCGGCCGTCTTCGCCGAGAACCGGCTGCACAAGCGGCTCGCCCACCGGCGGGAGCCGCAGCCAAGCGAAAGCTGATGAGCGGATTCCGGACTTGCGAAGGAGGTGGGAAATGACTATATTTGTCCTATCATGAAAAGAATCCTCCTCCTGATCATCGCGGTTGCCATGGCTTGCAGCTGCCAGGTCCTGTCCCAGATGAACTGGGACTATGCCCATCTGATCAACGCCGGCGGCAAGGCTGTCACGGCCGCCTCGCTGACGGACGCGCAGATCAGCGAACTCTGCCGGCAGAGCGTCGCGTATGCCGACGCCAAGACCCCGCTGGCCCCGGCCAAGTACCAGCAGCGGCTGGCGAAACTCATGTACGGGGTCAACGCCGTGGACGGCAAGCCGCTCAACTTCAAGGTCTACCAGTCCGACGAAGTCAACGCATGCGCCTACGGCGACGGCTCCGTGCGCGTCAATTCCGCACTGATGGACCTGATGGACGACGACGAGCTGATCGCCGTAATCGGCCACGAGCTCGGCCACGTGGCCAACAAGGACTCCATGAAGGCCATGAAGCGGGCCTACCTGAGCTCCGCCGCGCGCGAAGCGGTCTTCGCGGCGGGCGGCGTCGGCCAGCTGGCCGGCACCGTGCTCGGGGACCTGTCGGAGGCCTACGTCAACGCCCAGTTCTCCCAGAAGCAGGAGTCCAACGCCGACGAATACGGCTTCCAGTTCGCCATCAACAACGGCCACGAGCCCTACAGCATGTGCCGCGCCCTGGAGAAGCTCAACAAGCTCTCCGCCGGCGGCCAGGCCTCCGCGCTCGCCCGGATGTTCTCCTCCCACCCGGACAGCGCCAAGCGTGCCCTGAAGATGCGCCAGAAGGCGGACAAGCTGACCGGCAAGAAGACCACCAATTAACAACCTGCATATGAAACGTATCCTGACCCTCGGACTGGCCCTGCTCCTGCTGGTCCCCGCCGTCCTGACGGCCCAGCCCCAGCAAGGACAGCAGCCGCGCCAGCGCATGCAGCGTCCCCGCGGCACCTTCACCCTCGACCAGATCCGCTGGCGCGACAACTGCGTGCTCGCGGACCCCGTGTCCAAGACCTACATCATGGTGGGCCCCGCCGGCCGCAGCGTGATGAGCTACAAGAGCAAGGACCTCATCCACTGGACCGGTCCGGACATCATCTACACCGCTGCCGACGACGTCTGGGGCGATATCAAGATCAACAGCATCTGGGCGCCTGAGCTGCATTACTACAAGGGGAAATACTATCTCTTCCAGACCTTCGACACCTCCGAGAAATTCGGCGAGCAGTGGCGCAACTGGGAGCGCAACGGCCGCGTGCGCCGCGGCTCGCAGGTCCTCTGGTCCGACTCCCCCGACGGGCCCTTCCACACCTTCGCCCCGCACTCCACGATGCCCGTGGACATGATGACCATCGACGGCACCCTCTGGGTCGAGGACGGCAAGCCCTACATGGTCTACTGCCATGAGTGGGTGCAGGTCACGGACGGCGCCGTGGGCTTCGTCCCCCTCAAGGACGACCTCTCGGACATCGACGGCGAACCCAGGAACCTCTTCCGCGCCAGCTACGTCAACAGCACCTGGGGCAAGCCCATCCCGCCCGACGGCAGCGGCTATGTCACCGACGGCCCCTTCCTCTACATGGGCAAGACCGGCAAGCTCTACATGATCTGGACCACCAACAACAGCTGCGGCATCGCCATCTCCGACTCCGGCAAGATCGCCGGTCCCTGGCGCCAGCAGGACGAGGCCCTCATCACGGGCGCCGGCCACGGCATGATCTTCAAGACCTTCGAGGGCGTGCCGATGCTTGCGCTGCACGCCCCCTACTGGGGCGACACGCACCCCAAGATCTTCGAACTCGAAGACACCGGCGAGACCCTCCGGATCGTCCGGGAAGTCAAATAAGGGATTCCGGGTCAAGCCCGGAATGACGAAAAAGAAGGAGGCGCCCCGCAGGGAGCGCCTCCTTCTTCAGCTTACTGGCGGGGACGTCCGCCGCCCTGGCCGCCGGGACCGCCGGGACCCCGGCGCCGCATGTTCTGCTGGGCCTCGGTCCAGGTCTTGTACTGCTCCTCGGTCAGGATGGCCTTGAGCTTGGCTTCCTGCTCCTCGCGCTGCTTCTGCATGGCTTCGCGGTCCATCTGCTGACGCTGGCCGGACTGCATCTGCTTCTGCATGGCCTCGGACTCCTCCTTGTACATGGCAAGCACCTTGGCGTACTGCTCATCCGTCAGTTTGACGGCTTCCTTCATCTGGTCGGCACGGCGCTGGGCCATCTGGGCCGGATCGAACTGGCGGCCACCCTGGCCACCGCGGCCGCCCTGCCCGCCGGGCTGGGCCATCGAAACAAAGGATCCCGCTACGAGCATCATGCCCGCCACGAGTAATTTCAACACATTTTTCATAACAATAACACGGTTGTTTAATTGATTAATTGACAACTGATTCAAAATCAATTCCCGTGCCATGTCCGGAACCCGGGAAAAGAATTCGACGAACGCCCGATTTCCTTCGACGAACGGTTAATTAACGCGAATTTTCTGCCCGATCCGGAGGCGGTTCGAGTTCACGCCCGGGTTGAGCTGCTGGATGGTGCGGAGCGACTTGCCGTGCTTGGCGGCGATGGTCGAGAGGGTATCGCCGGAGCGGACGGTGTAGTAGCGGCGGGCGGCGAGTTCGGCCGCCTTGCGCTGCTCCTCCTCGACGATCTTCTCGTCGGCGGCGTAGACGTCGTCCTCCTCGTCCAGGGACTCGGGGACGTAGCGCGAGGTGGGGCTGAGGTAGCTGCGGCGCAACACGAAAACGTTGGAGCGGAGCTTGCCCGTCTCGTAGTCGGCGATCCATTCGGGATCGAAGGCGTAGCCCTTGTAGCGGGTCTCGAAATGCAGATGCGGACCGGTGGAGCGGCCGGTGGAGCCGCCCAGGCCGATCTGGTCGCCGGCGTGGACCCAGTCCCCTACGTCGACCTCGCGCTTGGAGAGGTGCCCGTAGAAGGTCTCCAGGCCGTTCTCGTGGCGCAGGATGATGAGGTTGCCGTAGCCGCTGTGGTACTCGGACACGCGCACCCGGCCGTCGAAAGCCGCATAGACCGGCGTGCCGGTCTTGAGCGGCAGGTCGACGCCCTGGTGCTGGCGGCCGTGGCGGTAGCCGAACTTGGAGAAGACCTTGGTCTGGTTGGGCGACACGAACACGCTGGCGGAGTCCACCAGGCAGATGGTGTTGCGCAGCGGGAGGTCCTCCAGCTTGACGTGATACGGATCCGTGGCGCTGGAGTTCCACGCTTCGGAGAAGACGGCGTCGGAGGCCAGCTTATCGTAATTCTTGATATAATACCAGGTATGGTCGTCCTTGAGGACGAGCAGCAGGCGGCCGTCGTCGATGTCGAGGGTGTCGATCGGGACGCCCTGGCCGGCCTGGAAACTGCCGGTCCGGGTGGCGAAGCCCATCGGGACGGCGTCGGGGAGTTCTTGCGGGTGACTGAGTTCAGGCTGGGCCGCCAGCGGCAGGCCGAGGGCCAGGAGGAGGAGTACGGTCAGTTTTCTCATCAGGAACGGACGGCCCCGAAACGGGTCTCAAGGAGTTGGCAGGTCTGGGATACTTTCTCGCGGAGCAGTCCTTCCGTGCGGGCCTCGCAGATGAAGCGCAGGTAGGGCTCGGTGTTGGACGGGCGGATATTGAACCACCAGTCGGCGAACTCGAGGCGGTAGCCGTCGAAGTCCATGACCTTGAGCGGGGTCTCCTGCGCGGCGAAGAAGTCGCGCACGGCGTCCATCGCGGCCGGCTTGTCCTCCAGGCGGAAGTTGATCTCGCCGGAATTGCAGTACCCGGCGATCTCCGCGATCTGCGCGCTGAGCGTGCGGCCCTGCTTCTTGAGGGCGGCGACGATGCGCAGCACGATCAGCGAGGACAGCAGTCCGCTGTCGGAATAGAAGAAGTCCTTGAAATAGTAGTGGCCTGCGAGTTCTCCGCCCCAGAGGCCGTCGATCTCGCGGAGCTTGGGGGCGGCGAAGGCGCGCCCGACGCGCCAGGTGTGCAATTCCGCGCCATAAGCGGCGAGGAATTCACCGACGGCCTTGGAACTGCGGATCTCCTGGAGCACGCGCGGGTTCTTCTCGCCGCGCTCGCCGCAGAAGTAGAGCGCCATCATCGCGATGACAAGGTCCGGGGCCACGAACTGCCCCTTCTCGTCCACGAACATCACGCGGTCGGCGTCGCCGTCGTAGATCACGCCCACGTCGGCACCGGTCCGCAGGACCAGCTGCTTGAGCGGCTCCACGTTCTTGGCGACCAGCGGGTTGGGTTCGTGGTTGGGGAAGCGCCCGTCGATGGTGTCGAAGAGGTATTCGGGCCCTTCGCCGAACACTTCGTGCGCAAAGAGGTTGGCCATGCCGTTGGAGAGGTCGAAGGCGATCTTGAGGTCGCTGTAATCGCCCTTGAAGCGCAGCATGAAGTTGATGTAATCCTGGTGGATGTCCTTCGTCCGGACGCTGCCGCGGCGGGCGGCGACGGGCGTGGGCCGGCCTTCGTCGATCCAGGCCTTGATCCGGCCCAGACCGGTGTCGAGGCCCACGGGCAGGGCGTTCTCGCGGCTGACCTTCATGCCGTTGTACTCGGCGGGATTGTGGCTGGCCGTGATCTGGACGGAGGCCTTGAAGCCGTAATTGGCCGTGGCGAAGTAGACCATCGGCGTGCTGCTCAGGCCGATGTCGGCGACATCGGCGCCGGCGTCGCAGATCCCTTCCACGAGCGCGTCGTGGATCTCCTGCGAGGAGACGCGGCAGTCGCGTCCGACCAGCACCTCGGTAGCACCGAGCAGTTCGGGGAGGAAATAGCCGACCTTATAGGCCGTGGTCCTGTCGAAGTCCTTTCCATAGACTCCGCGGATATCATAAGCGTGGAAAGCTCCCATACGGAGAAAATCTTACAATAGGTTGGTTATTAAACAATTAGTACACTGTCGCACCATTCTTCACAGAGGGGCGCGACCTCAAAGATACAAAAATTATTCCGAAATCTCAGCGAAGATAGCGCTCGCGCAGGACGGCGAGGTCTTCCGGCGTCACGCCCAGCTGCGCGATGATATAGGCCTCGAGCGAGCCCCACTGCGCGTCGATCAGGTCGAGCGTCCGGCTGAAATTGCGCGTGCTGACGCCCATGAAGGCGCGCACGACGTCCTTCTCGTCCTCCCTGCCGCCCTTCGCCTCGACCTCGGCGCAGAAGCGCTCCACCAACGGCCGGTAGCTGTCGTTGGAATGGTCGAAGTCGGCGACGATCGTCTCCCGGTCCGCGCCGAGGGCGCCCAGGATGACGGCCGCGCCGATCCCGGTGCGGTCCTTGCCCTGCGAGCAATGCCAGAGCACGGCGCCGTCGGGCGTGTCGAGGATCGTGTTGAGGAAGGCGGCGTACTGCAGCTGGGAGAAGTCGCTCATCACGAGCGAGGGATACAGCTCGCGGGCCTTCTGCTGGAAGACCTTGGAGAAGGCCAGCCGCACGATATGGGACGGCAGGTCCAGCCACGTCTCGGCGGGGACGGCTTCGCCGGACTGCCGCTCGGCTTCGATGTCCAGGGTCGGGAGCAGCTGGTAGCCCGACCCGGGCACGGGACGGTCCGGCTGGGCCGCGGCCTCGTCCATGGTCCGGAAATCGAAGATCCGGCGCAGGTGATACTCGTCGCGGAGCCGGGCCACGTCGGCATCGGTGGCGTCATGGAGATGGGCGGTACGCAGCAGGAGGCCGGACCGGACGGTCTTGCCTCCGACCCGGAGCCCGCCCAGGTCCCGGGCGTTCACGATGCCTTCGAACAACATGCTACTTCAGCTTGGTCTTGTAGGCAGCCCCCACCTTGCCATGGGAGATGCTGGCGAGTTTTTTCGCGAGCATCTTGCGGCGGATGGGCGCCACGAGGTCCGTGAAGAGCACGCCGTCGAGGTGGGAGAACTCGTGCTGGATCATCCGGGCGGCGAACTTGTCGAAGGTCTCCGTCTTCTTGTCGAGGTGCTCGTCGTAATACTCCACCGTGATGGTCTCGGGCCGGCGGACGTCGGCGTAGATGCCGGGCACGCTGAGGCAGCCCTCGTTGTACTCGCACATCTGCGTGCTGCTGGCCGTGACCACGGGGTTGATGAAGGTCCGGCGGAAGCCCTGCAGATAGGGGTAGATGTCCGCCATGATGTCGCCGTTGACCACGGCTACGCGGAGGCTCTCCCCGATCTGGGGGGCGGCCAGGCCGCAGCCTTCGGAATTGTCGAGGGTGTCCCAGAGGTCCTTCACCAGGGTCTCGAGACCGGCCTTGTCGGCCAGGTCGGCCGGGGCTGCGACCTTACGCAGCACCTCCGAACCATACAGGTAAATCGGTCTTATCATTTCTTCTTGTCCAGATAGCTTTGCAGGATGATGGCCGCGCTGATCTTGTCGACCGAGGCTTTGTTGCGGCGGTCGCTCTTCTTCATGCCGCCGTCGATCATCGCCCGGTGCGCCAGCACGGAGGTGAAGCGCTCGTCCTCGAGCTCGACCTCCACGCCGGGGAAAGCCTTGCGCAGGCGCTTGAGGAACACCTCCACGTCGGCCGCGGCCTCCGCCGGCGCACCGTTGAGGTTGAGCGGCCATCCCACGACGAAACGCTCTACCGTCTCGGAAGCGGCGTATTTTTGGAGATATTCTATTATCTTTGCAGATGGAACGGTCTCGAGGGGAGATGCGAAGATGCCCAGCGGGTCGCTGACCGCGACGCCGACCCGGGCGCGTCCGTAATCTATGCCGATCGTTCTGTTCATCACTGCAAATTTAAGTCAAAAGTATGGGAAGACAAAATCCGGACGCCCCCAAACGGACCTTCAGGCTGGCTCTGTTCGACAATGAGAGCAGCGAACCCCTGCGTTCGGTCCAGTTCGACAAGGTGCAGCTCGCATACGGCATCGCCACGGCCGTGCTTGCGCTCCTGATCGTAGCGTACTGCCTGTTTTCCTTCACGCCCCTGCGCAATACCATCCCGGGCTATCCCGACGCCCATTCCCGGCGGGAGGCCGTCGCCAACGCCATCAAGGTCGACTCCCTGGAGAATGCCATGCTCCGCTGGGGCCTCTACGCCGACCACCTCAGCCGCGTGCTGACCGGCGAGCAGAAGGCCGATTACGACAGCCTCGTGCGGATCGGTACCACCCGCTACCTTTCCGACAAGAGCGCCGCGGAACTGGCCCGCCGCGACTCGGTCCTGCGCGAGACCGTCCAGAAGGAGGACCAGTTCGGCGTCAGCAGCCGCCACGAGCGCGACCTGCCCGCCGAGGGCATGCATTTCTTCACGCCCCTCAAGGGGGTCGTGGCCGCCGCCTACGACCGGGTGCTCCACCCGGGCATCGACATCTCCGCCCCGACCGGCAGCGTGGTCAGCGCCGTCCTGGACGGCACGGTCGTATTCAGCGGCTGGGACGCCCAGGAAGGCTACGTCATCATCCTGCACCACCGGGGCGACCTGCTCAGCATCTATACCAACAACCAGAAGGTCCTGCGCTCCCCCGGCGAGACCGTCAAGGCCGGCACGCCGGTGGCCCTCGTCGGCGGCACGTCCGGCAAGGAAGACGCCAACCACCTCCACTTCGAACTCTGGCTCGACGGCCAGAGCATCGACCCTACCCGCTATATCAGTTTCTAAGTGAAAAGGAAAAGAAGAATCGCCATCCTCGGATCCACGGGATCCATCGGGACCCAGACGCTGGACGTCATCCGCCAGCATCCCGACCTGTTCGAAGTCGAACTGATCTCCGCCCGGCGCAGCGCAGACCTGCTGGTCCGCCAGGCCCTCGAATTCGACGCCGCCCACGTGGTCATCTGCGACGAGGCCCGCTACCAGGAGGTCGCGGACGCCCTGCAGCCCCGCGGGACGAAGGTCTGGGCCGGGGTGGACAGCCTGTGCGACCTGGTCGGGATGGAATCCGTGGACATCGTCGTCGGTGCGATGGTCGGCTTCAGCGGCCTGCGGCCGACCCTCGCCGCCCTGCGCGCCGGCAAGGCCGTGGCGCTCGCCAACAAGGAGACGCTCGTGGCGGCCGGGGCCATCGTGACCCGCACCGCGCGCGAGCACGGCGGGGTCATCCTCCCCGTCGACTCCGAGCACTCCGCCATCTTCCAGTGCCTGCTGGCCGCCGGCGACAATCCCGTGGAGAAGGTCCACCTGACCGCTTCCGGCGGGCCTTTCCGCACCTGGGAGCGCCTGCGCATCGCCGGGGCCACGGCAGCCCAGGCCCTCAGGCATCCCAACTGGGACATGGGCGCCAAGGTCACGATCGATTCCGCCACGATGATGAACAAGGGTTTCGAGGTGATCGAGGCCAAGTGGCTCTTCGACCTGGAGCCGGACCAGATCCAGGTGGTCGTCCACCCGGAGTCCGTGATCCATTCGATGGTCGAATTCACGGACGGCGCCGTCATCGCCCAGCTCGGGTGCCCGGACATGCGGGAGCCCATCGGCTTCGCGCTTTCCTTCCCGCAGCGGGTGACGGTCGGCAACAAGAAACTCGACTTCGCCGCCCTGGGTTCGCTGACCTTCGAGGCACCCGACACCGAGCGGTTCCCCTGCCTGGCGCTGGCCTACGAGGCCATCCGCCGCGGCGGCAACGCGCCCTGCGCGCTCAACGCCGCCAACGAAGTGGCGGTGGCCGCCTACCTCAAGGACCTGATTTCCTTCTACGATATCGCCAAAATCGGCGAACGGGCACTCGCGGGCGTGAATTTTGTAGCTGACCCTTCGCTCGAAGACATCTTCGAGACGAACCGCGAAACCGCTGCCATTGCCGATGGTTATATTCATTAAGATTCTCCAGGTCATCCTGGCCCTGTCCGTGCTCATCATCATCCATGAGTTCGGGCATTACCTGTGGGCCCGCCTGTTCAGGATCCGCGTGGAGAAGTTCTACCTCTTCTTCGACGTGGGCGGGAAGGCGCTCGCCCGTTGGCACTGGGGCGGGACGGAGTTCGGCATCGGCTGGCTGCCGTTCGGCGGCTACTGCAAGATCGCCGGGATGATCGACGAGTCGATGGACCTCGAGCAGATGAAGCAGGAACCCCAGCCCTGGGAGTTCCGCACGCACCCGGCCTGGCAGCGCCTGCTGGTGATGGCAGGCGGCGTGATCAACAATTTCATCTTCGCCATCCTGGCCTACATCGCCATCATGGCCATCTGGGGCCAGTCCTACATCGGCAACGAAGGCAGCCGCATCTACGTGGACGACCTCGCCTACGAGATGGGCTTCCGCAACGGCGACCAGATCCTGCGGCTCGACGACTACGTGCCCGAGAACTTCGGCATGCTGCAGGCCGACCTGGCCCGCCGGGACGTGCAGAAGGCCACGGTCCTGCGCGGCGCCGACACCCTCGACATCTACATCGACCAGGCCCGCATCGGGGACGTGCTGAACGATCCGCTGATGTTCGACCTCGCCATCCCCTTCGTCGTGGATTCCGTGATGTCCGGCGGGCTCAACGCCGATGCCGGCCTGCACAAGGGCGACCGCATCGTGTCCCTGGACGGCCACGGCGTGGAATACGTCCAGGATTCGCGCGAACTGCTCGCCCGGCTGAGCTCGCAGGAAATAGCCACGGAAGTAGTGCGCGGCTCCGACACGCTCGGCCTGCCCGTCCGCGTCGACAGCCTCGGGCGCATCGGCGTATACATGAAGGCCCCCAACATCCAGACCCGCCGCTACAACCTGCTGGAGGCCATTCCCGCCGGCTGGCGGACGGCCGGGGAGACGATCGGGGGCTACCTCAGCGACCTGCGCCTGCTGGCGCAGCCGTCCACGGGCGCCTACAAGTCCGTGGGCAGTTTCATCGCCATCGGCCAGGTCTTCCCGGAGACCTGGGACTGGTACCGCTTCCTCAACATCCTCGCGCTGCTCTCCATCATGCTGGCGGTGATGAACCTGCTGCCGATTCCCGGACTGGACGGCGGGCACATCCTGTTCACGCTCTATGAGATCGTGTCCGGCCGCAAGCCCGGCGAGAAGTTCCTCGTCGCGGCGCAGATGGTCGGGATGATCCTCATCTTCGGCCTGATGTTCCTCGCCTTCGGCAACGATATCGCAAGACTGATCCATTAAAGACTACAAGATATGAAAAGACACGGATTCACCCTGCTTCTGGCCGCCCTCGGAGCCTTCCTGCTGCTGACGGGCTGCCAAGAGACCCGGAGCCTGCTGCCCAGCGTCAGCGGCAAGGCCGGCGAGATCATCGTCGTGATGGACAAGCCCTACTGGGAGGACACGCTCGGCAACGACGTGCGCGACCTGCTCGCCCGCGACTGCCCGTGGCTGGCCCAGAAGGAGCCCCTGTATTCGCTGGTCAACGTGGTCCCGACCGCTTTTGCGGACCTGTTCAAGGCCCACCGCAACATCATGCTCTTCGTGGTGGGGCCCCAGGTGGACTCCGCCGGCATCATCTACAAGCACGACCTCTGGGCGCAGCCGCAGTGCGTCATCCAGGTCAGCGCGCCGGATCCCGCGCAGGCGTCCGCCCTGCTGAAGGAAAAGGGCCCGATGATCGTCAGCTCCATCGAGCAGGCGGAGCGCGACCGCGTGATCCGCAACACGATGCGCTATGAGGAGTCGTCCATCTACGCCAAGGTCTCCGAACTGTTCGGCGGGTCGCCGCACTTCCCCACCGGCTACAAGATCCGCAAGGCTTCCGAAGACTTCGTCTGGATCGCGGACGACAAGGACGGCGTCTACCAGGACGTCCTGATCTACCGTTACCCGGCCGAGGCCGACCCGTTCACGCCGGAGAAGATCATCTACCACCGTAACGAAGTGATGATGAACAACGTACCGGGGTCGCTCGAAGGCATGTACATGACCACCAGCGAGTTCTTCCCGACCACCGTGGAGTACCTCAAGTACCGCGGACGCGACATCGTCCAGACCCGCGGCATGTGGGAGGTCCAGAACGACTACATGGGCGGTCCGTTCGTGTCCCACTCCTTCTACAGCCCCGACGGCAGCGAGATCTTCGTAACGGAAGCATTCGTGTACGCCCCGCGTTTCGACAAGCGCCAGTATCTCCGCCAGGTAGAGTCCCTGCTATACTCCTGGGAATGGAAAGAAAATGGTGAAAATTAGTTTGTCATATCCAAAAATATTTCTATCTTTGCAGTCCCAATTTGGCGGATAACGCCACGGGATGAGTTTGGTGGGTTCGTATAACGGCTAGTACTCAAGATTTTCATTCTTGCAATAGGAGTTCGATTCTCCTACCCACTACCAAATATTAAAAATAAGAACAATGGCAAATACAGCATCCGCTAAGAAAGCCGATCGCCAGAGCGAAAGGCACAGAATGCATAATCGTTATTATGCAAGAACCACCCGCAACGCTATCCGCGACATCCGCAATACGACCGACAAGGCCACGGCCCAGGCCAACGCCCCGAAGGTCTATGCGATGATCGACAAGCTCGCGAAGATCGGCCTCATCCACAAGAACAAGGCCTCCAACCTCAAGAGCGGCATCGCGGTTTACATCAACAAACTTGCTTAAAAGCAGTTTTTGACGTATATTTGCAATCCGATTCCGGCACTGAGCCGGTTTTGACAAGTCTGAAATTATTTCGAAGTTGATTTGCGGATGGCCGCAAGTGAAACGACGACTGAGGGAAGGAGCAATCTGAAGATTGTGACTGACCGAGGGAGGAAGTTGAGCGCAGCGGACGCCGTAAAGCAACGAGAAATCGGGATGTAGCGCAGTTGGCTAGCGCACTACGTTCGGGACGTAGGGGTCGTCTGTTCGAGTCAGATCATCCCGACAAGAGGGTGACTAAAAAGTCAAGAGACTGATTAGTCACCCTCTTTTTCGTTTTCCCCCTATACCCAATACCCCTTGCACTCTAGATCCGAAACACAAGGCATGCCCTCCCAGTGCCACTATGACTGCGTGGCAGCCCACGGATTTGGCAGGAGGATTCCAACCAGACCGCGTTGCAGAGCCGTTTTTGTGGAATCCTGGATCCATGGGGCGCACTCTCTGTTGGCAAACATTGTTATGCCCAGATCACCCCGGGCAAGCGGGGCCGCCGGGAGTTCCCAAAACTCCCGGCGAGCCACGCTAACCGCCGCGCTTGGTTATGCGCGGCGGTGGTGCACCATCGAAACACACTACTTTGGAGTAAATTACTAACGTCTCCCCGCAGGGAACAGCCGCGCCGCATATTGCGCGGCTGTGATTCGCCCTCTGGCATCCCATTTCAAAATCCCATCTGCTTCCTTCCCCAAAAGCGTGATGAGTAACCATTTGATTATCAATAAAAACGAAAATCTCTAGTCCCTCCGGGAGGTACTAGGGATTTCATAAAACATTTAATATCAACTGTTTGCTCATCACGCCCCCTTGTAAGGGTTTTTAAGGTGTCAGGGGTGTATGGTTGGTTGGATGTATGTTTGGGTGTATGGTTGGGTATATGGTTGGTCTATGAGGTATGATAAGAAGGTGAGTCGCCCGCATGGCATATCATGCTCTATCATGTCGCCACAAATCGCAAAAAGCATGAGGCGTAAACACTGATATTCAATCCCTTAACCATCACACTCCTGGCGAGAGGGCGACTCACCGCCGCGCTTAACCCGGCGCGGCGGTTCACTGCGG
>JAFUWY010000047.1 GCA_017477245.1 Bacteroidales bacterium
ACAGCCCAAGATCCTGAACGCTGACACGCCCGGCGCCAAGAACCCCAAGGTATATGTGGGCGAGCTGCAGGCCAGCTCGATCCAGATCAAGCTCCGCGTGTGGCTCCTCGCCAAGGACTACAAAAAGGTGCAGCACTGGCTCAACGAACGCATCTACAAGGAGCTTCCCAAGCACGGCATCCACTTCCCGTTCCCGCAGCTGGATGTTCATATGCGCAGCGATGCTTAGTGCGGGGAGATTCGCCGGTCAAGCCGGCGAATGACGGATGACGGCGACGTACCTTCGCGGTGCGCCGCCGTCTTGTCAGAAATGAAAAGAGTATGTAGGATTAGGTTGGATTGTCCGGGTTTTCGGGCCAGATAGAGAGAAGGGCCATGATCCCGGAGGCAGTCCCGTAGAGTTGCTGGTAGATGAAGCGGGTGATGAGGTGGGTCTCCGTCAGCACGCGGAGCCAGACCTTGCAGCGGACCATGTGGGCGACGGCTGCGTCTATGGCTGATGCGTCCTCCGGACTCTCGCTGGCGCGCCAGATGCAGGTGAGTACCTCCATCAGCTCCTGCTTGAGGGCCTGGAAATCGCTGCTGCCTCCGGTCTCCAGTACGTCATGCAGTTTGGAGACCCGGAGGAGCAGTCCCTGGGTCTCCCGGTAGACTTTCAGTTCTTCGTACCGCATCCTGCTATCAGTGTGCATCGAAATCACGGATCAGGCGGATCGGGTCGCCCAGGGCGTTGCGGCTGCCGGTGTTGCTGCCGACACCGGAGTTGCGGAAGTAGAAGGTCTGGTTGTAGCCGTCTTCTGACGCACCGAGCCAGGAAGTCACGCGCATGATGCAGCTCAGGCCGAACTCTGCCAGGAAAGGTCCGCGGTATTCGTTGCCGGCATCGATGTATCCCTGCATCGGGAAATACAGTTCGGCGGCAGGGTGGCTCCAGTCGAAGTCCTGCAGGTTGGTCTGCGTGATCTCCTCCTTTCGTTGGGGATCATCGGTATTCAGGTTGGTCAGGATCTTGTCCGTGCGGGTGGCCGGATAGCGGGAGATGACAACGTAGTTGAAGTAGAAGGTCTGGCCGCTGCTGGTGAACAGGACTTCCCGGCTCTGCCGCTGCTCGATCTTGATCCGGTAGGCCTTGTCGGTACCCTGGTGCTTGATGCCGTAGACCACCGGCAGGTAGGCGGGATTGTGCTGGATGGGCTTCAACCCGGCAGAAGCACCCGGCTCCGGGAGCCGGATGCGGCCGGCGACATACTGGAAGTCGTAGAGTCCGACGTATCGGTCGGCCGTGTACTCGTTGTAATACTCAGCACCGGTACCGGAGGTCCATTCGTGGCTCGTGTTGGCCTGGTAGAGATAGGCGGTATTGTCGACCCAGCCGGTGACGTTCATCTCGGGGAGGATGGTGTAGATCTCCTTGTGGCTGGCGAGTTTCCAGCCCTTCGGGGCCGGCTGGTTGGCGGGATTGCTCTCGTCGCTGCCCCAATAGTCCCGGTAGGCCGTCACGTTGGGCATCTCGTCGGTGGCAAAGCGTTTCCAGGACCAGGCAATGTGCCCGTCGTCCTCCGGTCCGACGGCGAATGCGTATCCGCCCGGGTCGCCGGGGTTGATGGCCGGATACAGGGTCTTGTCCGTCTGCGCGGCGGGGTTGACATCCAGGCGGCGGTAGCCGGTCCGCCAGGTGTATTCGTGCTGGCCATTCTCGTCGTAGGTGAAGAAAAGCGGGTGATTATTATTGTTCGTATGGATGTTGAAGTTCCCTTCGAGATAGGAGTTCCTTTCGCTGTCTATCTTGTGGGCGTTGTGCCGGTCGAAAACACTCTTGGCGGGTATTTGGTTCGAGCCATAAAGGATATCATAGTTCGACGCGCTGACCGCGGTCACGTTGTTGAGGTCCCGCGTGTCCCAGCGCCAGAAAGTGGACAGGCTGCCGTCATAGGTCCAGGTGCCGTCGTTACTCTTGGTCGCATCCGGCATGAACACATTGAGGTTATCCTTGAATCTTTCCCAGACGCTCCGGTCGAAGATGAACGGGATGTTGCGGCCGAACTGGTAGTAGTAGCCCATGGTGCTGAGGAAGTTGTTCTCGCAGTCGTAGTCGGTCGCGCCGAGGTTGCGGTCCATCCAGACCACGCCGCCGAAGGTGACCGGCTGGCCGAGTACGGCGGCCTGGCCGGAGATGTCGACGCTCTGCCACTCGTAGACCTGCGGAGACACGGCCACGATGCGCACGTCGTCCCGCAGGACCGACACCGCCAGGGTGTATTTGTGGTTGCGCTCGAAGACCAGGGCGCCGGCATCGGCGCCGGTCTGGGCGTCATAGTCGCGCAGGGGCACCTCGATGGTGGCGACGCCGTCCAGGACCGTCCCGTTGGACGTGGTCATCTTGACAAACTGCCCGCCCTGGTAGACCTCCAGGTCCTTGAGCGAGATGCTGAGCACGACCTGCTCGCCCGCAGAGGGCACGACGAGCAGGTCCTGCTCGCCGATGTATCCGGCCGCCTCGCTGATGGCGCGGCCGGCCTCGTCATGGAAGATGTTGCGGCTACGGCCGGCATTGCTGCCGTCCGTCCAGGTCCAGGCGCCCGTGACGACGTCCATCTGCGCCGTCTCGGCGACGTTCTTCAGGGTGATGTCGGTCACCTTGACATTGCGGAGCTGCCTGGCGGCATCCGGGTCTCCACTCTCGTCCTGCTTGGAGATCAGGACGTTGACGGCGGAGAGCGCATGCTCGAAGGGCAGCAGGACCGTGCCGCCCGCCGAGTTGCGATGCTTGGCGTCGTCGCTGTTGCTGTGCATCAGGTCCGGCAGGCGGTCGTCCGTCTCCGAGATCCCGACGCGGGGCGCCTCGTCGTCGGACGGCGTCGCCAGGAGTTCCGGCGCCGTGTCCGTGCCGTAGGTCAGGCCGAAGAAGTCCAGGGTCTCACCGGTGCGGAACAAGGCGGTCGGTGCATACTCGATGGTGTGGCTGGCGGATTCCGTGCCGGTCTGGGGCTGGGTCGCAAACCCCTTGCGGGTCTGCCAGCGGTAATCTTCGGAATCCACGGCCAGCAGGGTGTATTTCGTGCCCGGGGCGAAATCGAGCAGGTCGAGGTCCGCTTTCGTGTAGACCTGCTTGCGGAAGGAGGAGAAGGTGATGGCGTCCCCGGTCGCCGCGGGCTCCTCGAAGGCTTCCTTGCGGCAGGAGACGGCGCAGCCCAGCGCGGCGGCCGCCAGGAGGGTATATGGGATAATCTTGCTGTTCATCATTTCACGGTGATGCTGTAGTTGTAGATGGTGTTCATGTTGAGGTTGTAGTCTCCGGCCTCCGCTTCGTTGCCCAGCTCGAGGGTGGCGGTCTGTCCGCCGGCCTTGGTGAAGGTGAGCGAGGTCCGCTTGCCGCCGGCGCTGCTGCAGAAATTGGGCGCCGTATAGAAATACAAGGTCGCACTCTCCCCGTCGGGGATGCTGACGGTGTTGGCCGGGATGTCGATGTAGTCCGCGGAGACGTCCAGCGGGGTGTTGTCCACCTGCGGGAAGATGTAGGCCTTGGCCGCGGCGTCGCGGAGCGCGACCTGCGTCAGGGCCGCGCCGCTCTCGTTGGTCACATGGATGTTCATGCGGACGATCATGCGGCCGAGCGTGGCCTGGAGCCGGGTCGCTCCGTCCACATGCCCGGTCCAGTAGCCGCACATCGACGTGTGCCGGAGCGTGCCGGCCTCGGCCCGGGAGAGCCGCTCCGTCATGTCGAACTTGAGGGTCTTGTAGGTCTCGATGTTGTCCGCGATCCGGACCACCGATCCGCTCTCCCAGGCCGGGATGTAGGAATAATCGTGCCCGGCGGGCGTGACGTTGGCCACGAAGGCCACGGTGCTCTGGCCCTGGGCGGCCACCAGGGTGACGGTCTCGGTGACGGTCATATCGCCCACAGTCACGTCCGTGCGGCAGTGGCCGGAGCTGACGGCGATGCCGTCGGCGTTGAACTGCACGTAGAAGAAATCGAAGATCCAGTTCTCGACTTCGGGATAGAGGCCTTCGGCCGCCTTGGTCCGTCCGTCCTGGATGCCGTCGATGCCCAGGGTGACTTCTGCCAGGACCTTGTCCGCCTGCGGGGCGGGCGCCTGCTTGCTGCACGCCGCCACGAGCAGGACGGCCGCCGCTGCGGCGAAAGAGTGTATAATGAGTTTTTTCATGCTCCTGTGCGCGTTAATTGAATGAAACTTCGCCTGTCCAGCCCTGGTTGGACCAGCTCATCACGTGGATGTCGCCGTCCAGGTCGACCGACAGGTCCAGGTCGTAGGAGTGGCCGTGGAAGAACTTCATGCCGTTCAGGGAGAGGACATACTGGGTGGGGATGCCGTTGACCGCCATGTTGATCAGGATGTAGCTGACCGTGCTGTAGGCATTGGTCGGGAGCACGCCGACGTCACCGGTGATGGCCCCCGTGGCCGGGTCGGTCGTGAACTCCCGGATGCTGACGCGGGCGTATTTGTCGCCCCGCTTCATGACCAGGGTGTCGCGGATGTCCATCGAACTCCACTTGAATTCCAGGTGTCCCTCGCCGTCCATCTCGGGGTTCTGCAGGCCGCTGATCTCGATGCCCTGGGGCAGCATCTCCATCGTGGAGACGTTCGCCCCGGGGTGGATCGTGACCTTGAACCGGGCCATCTGGGCGATGACAGGGTTCAGCAGGATGTTCTGCACCGGCTCCTGGTGGGACTGGATGCGGAGGACCTTGCTGGCGGTCTGGGTGTAGCGCTCGTCGTTGGCGTAGACATACATGCCGTTGTCCATCTGCATGGCAAGGTTGGACTTCTTGATGCGGTTGGCCGGCGATACCATGCGGAACTGGTAGTAGCCGTCCTCGAGGTAGAGCGGCTCGGCATAGACGATGGGCTGCACGACGTCGAGATAGGTCACCCCGTCCTCCGTGACCTCGACCGAGGAGACGGGATAGAGGGCGTGGAATCCGGCCGCATCCTGCACGACATAGGCATGCAGGTCTATCGGCCCCCAGCTGAAGTTGGCGGGGTCCGCCGTACTGCCGGAGCCGTTGTAGGTGCCCTGGCGGTAGGTCAGCCAGACGGTGCTGCCGACGGGCAGGGAGACCTTGGCGGGCTCGCCGGTGAATCCGTTGTAATAGTAGTTCGTGTAGGCGGGATCGCCGGTCCGGCTGAGGTCGACGGCCTTGGTGGCGGGCGCCGCGAAGGCGCCGTATACGCCCGGATCGATGAGGATCTGCGTCCGGGCGCCGGGCTGCACGGGGCTCTTGGCGCACCCTGCGGCGAGCAGGGCCAGCGCCAGGCAGGCAGCCGGGATGACTTGGGTGGTGGTATGCATGGTCAGGTTCATTTACAGGGTAGGATGGACGGGGACGGAGACATAGCCGCCGTCTTCCCACGGCAGCAGCTTGCCGGTGAGATGGATATCGTAGAGGTCGAGGATCAGGTCGATCAGGTAGGATTCGTTGGCCCCGAGGGAGGAAAAGCTGTTGATGCCCTCCGGGAACTGGATCCTCACGGGGACCTCGACCAGACGGAGCTCCTCCACCGGATGCGTGTCGAAGTCGCTCATGTTGTCGGCGACCCGGTATTGCACGATGAAATCCAGGTGGTCGCCGGGCGGCAGGATCAGCGTGTAGCCCAGATCCAGGTAATAGTCCTTGCTCACCTGGTAAAAGAAGGATCCGTTGGCCCGGTCGTTGTCGGCCAGGTGGACGCCATCATCGGACCAGTAGTTGCCGAACACGAAGGACTCCGCGCCGCCGGCCGCCGGCACATAGGCCCCGGCGGCCGCGTCCCAGTCCACCCGGGAGGGAGTCAGCTCAGCCGGGAACTTGACGGTGACGTATTTGACGTACTTGGACATGGAATTCGACAGGCGCGCGCTGAAGATCAGTTTCGTCAAGGCATGCCGGAAGGTCAGCTTCTGGGCCGCGGAGAACGGTGCGGCGCTGTTGGCCGTCTGCGTCCCGGCCGCCAGGACGTCCAGCACGCCGTATTCGTCATCCGTGTTGCCGTCGCCCGGCACGATGTCGAACGAGGCGTAACTGCCGGCTACCGTGGGCGTCAGGACGCCCGCGGCCGGAGCGGGGATCAACCCGGCGACATGGACGTCGGTCTGGTTGTTCGGGTAATAGACCCGGGTATTGTACGGGGTCTGCTCATACTGATCGATCGGGAGTTCGGGGATACGGGTGAAAAAGTGCGGCTCTCCGACGGTGCTGTCGTCGAAATGGCCGTCCGTCCAGAACACGAGGAGCGGCTTGAGCTCCCGGGTGGTCCCGGACTTGGTCTGCGCCGCCGTGTGGTCGGCCACACCGGACCAGAGGCGGATGGTGTCGCCGGCTCCGGCTCCGGCGCCCGCGTCCTTGCTGCAGGCCGCGGACACGGCGCAGAGGACGGTACATATCAGGATTTTGGGAAATGTCTTCATCAGGGATAGTCTTTGGTTGGTTACGGAACACGGATTTCGTTCTTGCCCATGTAGGTCCAGTCTTCGACCGTGCCGAGGGTATAGACTTCGATCAGCTGGGTGAACGCGGGGCCGATGTTGCATGTGATGCGGTGCTTCATGGCACCCGGGAAGGTGACCCACTCGCCGGCTGCATGGCCCGCCGGCGGCGTGGTGCCGTACTTCAGGGCCAGGGTATTGGTCCGCTCGATGTCGTCCGTGGCCCGCGTGACGGTGAAGCTGGCGCGCAGGTCCGCGAAGTCCTGCGGGAGGGCGAAGACCGTGAAGGTCAGCTCGGAGCCCCGGGCCAGGGTGATGCCTTCGCCGAAGGACAGGCTGACCTGCCTGGCGCCGCCGGAGGGGATGCCGTACGCAGCGGAGCTGCTCCGGCTGTCGGCGGCGGCCGTGATCGTGGCGGTGCAGGATCCGGCCATCACGGATGCTTCCGAGAAGAGCCGGAAGCCCTTGAGGACGACGGCCTCTTCGGGCGCCCCGACCGTGAAGCGGAAGGCCGTGTACATCGGCTGGAAGGCGAGCGTGAAGGGTGTGCGGCTCTCCACGCCGCTGATGCCGGCGTAGAGGTAGGCGTAGTTCATGTCCGGGGCGAGCTCCGGCGCCGTCCCGGACCAGGTCTGCGCCGAAGGGATCGAGAAGGTGGCGGTCCGGCTGGCAAGGTTGAAGGAGATGTCGCTGCCGATGATGGCGGGCGAGGGATAGACGCCGTAGAAGGCGTGCGTGCCTTCGCCCCAGATGAGGCCGTTGCGCATGGGATAGCCGTTGGGCAGGCCGCCGACGATGGTCTCGTTGTCCAGCGACAGGCCCTGGATATAGGCGCGGCTCTCCGTGCCCATGGTCTCGGGTTCGCCGACGACGATGTAGTCGGCGTAGTGCATGTTGGCGTTGTAGCGGTGCACGGCTACGTCGCTGTAGATGCGGAGGCGGTCGCCGACGACCCAGTCGATGCGCTCGACCTGGCGGTCGCCGACGGTCTGGACGCTCCCGCTGTAGACGGTCTTGGTGTGCGGGGCGGAGGCCGTCTGGATGGAGAAGGAGACGAGGTCGCCGGCCTCCGCGTCCCCGGACAGCCCCTTGCCGCAGCCCGTGAGGCACAGGACGGCGGCCGCTGCGATGATATGTAGGGTGTACTTGCTCATGGTCAGTCCTCCCAGGTGTGATTGAAATGGTTGTCGTCGGATGTGAAGTCATAGTCCCGGACTTCCTGGCCGGTGGTGACGACGGTGACGTCGTCTACGACGGACCCGGCCAGGATCTGCTCCCCGGCCTGGAGTTGCTGCTCCAGCAGGATCGCCGGAGGGATGAATGGTCGTTTGTGTATCAGCATATATTCATTGGATTTTTGTCTGTTGGGAGGGGACGGCAGGCTCCAGCCAGGCCCGCGGGACGCTGGCCTTGGCGAACCAGGAACCGAGGAGCTCGACGACGACGTAGGTGCGGCCGCGCAGCTCCAGCACGCGGCCTTCCACGCCGGCCAGGACCCCCTTGACCACACGAACCCGCTCGCCCAGAAAGAATGGGTATGGATCATCATTCTCTATGCTGCAAGAAAGATCCAATACCCGGCGAAAATCATCCATTTGTTTGTCAGGCACGACGAGGAGCGAGCGGGAGGTGGGGTCTATAAGGTAATGCACGGGCAGGGCCTCTTCGTTGGCGAGGCTGCAGGCCCGGTGTTTGGTGGTCCGGAGGAAGACCAGGCAGGGGATGAGCGCGCGCTCGTAGGCGCCGCGCCCGCGGGTGCGGCGGCGCGTCTGCGTGGGCACGAAGCACTCGACGCCGAGGCGGTCGAGCCGCCCGGCCACGGACAGCTCCGCGCCGCAGCGCGTGCGCGCAGCGAACCATCGCTCCTGCCTGTTGATATCTGTCATGTCGTTCTCTGCTATTCAGCCGTTTTTTGCATTTTTGCAGTTCGGAAAATCTCTCTTCGGTAGAGATATTGTGTTAATTAACAGACATTCGATTATGTACCCGAATCACTCAATTATTTCTTTTTTCTTCTTAGGAAAAGGCTTATCTTCACGTCCGCTTTCGCACTTAAACGATGGAAGCCATGAGTAGGATGAATACCCCGTTGTCGGTTGCTATCCGGGATCAGATCCGCCAGATGCAGGCCGCCGGGAAGGTGAGGACCGCACAAATCTATCTGACGGCACTCAATAATTTCATGCGCTTCCGCGAGGGCGAGGACCTCCCCGTCGGTGCCCTCGACCGCCAGACGGTCCTCGCCTACGAGAGCTGGATGCGGGACCGGGGGCTGACCCGCAACAGCAGTTCCTTCTATCTGCGCAGCCTGCGCTCGGCCTGGCACAAGGTGCTGGGCCGGCGTCTCGTGCAGCCGGACCCCTTCGCCGAGGCCTATACCGGCGTGGACAAGACCGTCAAGCGCGCCGTGCGCCTGCCCGAGATCCGGAGGCTCAAGACACTTCCGCTCAGCGGCGACGAAGCCTGGGCGCGCGACATGTTCCTGTTCAGCTTCTACACCCGCGGGATGGCCTTCGTGGACATGGCCTTCCTGCGCAAGTCGGACTTGCGCGGCGGCCTGCTCAACTACAGCCGCCGCAAGACCGGCCAGCAGCTGATGATCCGCTGGGAGCCCTGCATGCAGGAGATCCTGGACCGCTACGCGCCCAACCCCACGCAGTACCTGCTGCCCATCATCACGCGGACGGACCTGACGGCATACAACCAATATAAATACGCGATCGCGCGCGCGAACCGCAACCTCCACCTGATCGGCTACAAGCTCAAGCTCCAGGCGCCCCTGACGATGTACGTGGCGCGCCACTCCTGGGCGAGCATCGCGCACAGCCGCCATGTCCCCCTGTCCGTGATCAGCGCGGGACTGGGCCACGACAACGAGCGCACGACCTCGATCTACCTCGCCTCGCTGGACCAGCAGCAGATCGACGCGGCCAACCGGAACATCCTTCGGCTGTTGTAAAAAAAGTCCCTCCGGATTTGTTCTTTCGGGGAAAAAGCTTACTTTTGCATATTAAGTGTATTACTTATGCAGGGCCAACCTACGAATAAACCTATCCACCGCCGGATCATCATGGACACCGTGCTGTCCATGCTCGGGTCCGTCGCCTCGATCCTGACGATGCGCGGCGTGTCGGCGGCGATCCCCGGATTCATCCACCTGCTGCTGGTCTGGGTGGCCGCCGCCGTGGTGCTGTCGGTCGCCGGACTGTTGCTGACGCGCAGCGGCGACGTCGTGTCCCGCTACGCCTCGCTGCGCGGATATTCCCGCCTGGTCAACGCCATCCTCTTCAAGGAGGCCGGCATGGCGCTCGTGCTCGTCTTCGGGCTGGTCCGCCTCCCTTCGCTGGCGCTCGCTCTGGTGGCTATCCTCGCCGATATCATCTTCACGGCAGCCGCACTGTTCTTCCCGCGCATGCTCGTGCGCAGCGTGCGCCGCGAGGAGCGCGAGATCAAGGCCGCCACGGGCCGGCGCAACGCCCTGGTGGCCGGCACGGACGACGCCTCCGTGGCCCTGGCCGACGAAGCGGAAGCCTCCGGACTCTACAATATCCTGGGATACCTCACGGAGGATCCTGCCCAGACGGGCATGGTCATCGGCGAGCGCATCGTCTATCACGCAGTCACGAACGAAGACCTGGACGCCCTGCAGTGGCGCCTGGGCGGATTCGACTGCATCCTGTTCCCCAAAGGCCGCGGCGGCAAGGATACCGACACGGCCGGCTCGGGGCAGACGCCGGTCGACAACGACGCCATGTCGCTGGCCGGCCACGCCGTCAAGCGCGCGATCGACATCGCGGGCTCCGGCGTGCTGATGCTCGTCTTCTCGCCGCTGGCCGCGCTCAGCGCGCTGGCGGTCCGCCTCGAGGACGGCGGCCCCGCCCTCTACCGCCAGGAGCGCCTCGGGCGCGGCGGCAAGCCTTTCCATATCCTGAAATTCCGCTCGATGCGCATCGACGCCGAGGCGGCCGGCACGCCGGCGCTGTACGCCGGCGACGACGACCCGCGCCTGACCAAGGTGGGCAAGTTCCTCCGCCAGCACCATCTCGACGAACTGCCCCAGCTCTGGAACGTCTTCCGCGGCGACATGTCCTTCATCGGCTACCGCCCCGAGCGGCGCTACTACATCGACCAGATCATGGCCGTCAATCCCCGCTATCAGTATCTATTCCAGATCCGGCCGGGCGTGACGAGCTATGCCACCTTATATAACGGTTATACCGATACGCTGGATAAAATGCTTACCCGCCTGGAGTTGGACCTCTACTACCTGCGCAATCACTCGCTGTGGTTCGATGCCAGACTGCTTGCGCTGACGTTCCTGCGTATCGTGGGAGGTAAAAAATTTTAGACTTTTTTCGCAGTTTTTCTTGCAAAAAAGACTATCGTTTCATATTTTTGTAACTTGAAATACTATGTTCAACAGGGCAAAAGTATTGTGTTTTAGAAGGTAAGCAGCGTAAATATCTCTACCGAAGAGATATAAGTTCTGCTTGGTATTGGGTGTAAATATACGAATTATCACAATTTTGTGACGCGAAATCCGACTACTGTCGGGAATTTCGAACATTGATGGCGGATATGCGGAAAATACAGACACCGGTCCAGGAAGGCGCCCCGAAGGAGCGCTGGTTCGCGGCGCGCACGCGCTGCGGCGCGGAGCTGTCCGTGGCCGGGCGGCTCGACCGCCTCGGCGTCGAGCGCTTCGTCCCCACGGAGGTCCGCCGC
>JAFUWY010000048.1 GCA_017477245.1 Bacteroidales bacterium
TTCGTGCCCACGCAGACGCGCCGCCGCACCCGCGGGCGCGGCGCCTACGAGCGCGCGCTCATCCCCTGCCTGGTCTTCCTCCGGACCACCAAACACCGGGCCTGCAGCCTCGCCAACGAAGAGGCCCTGCCCGTGCATTACCTTATAGACCCCACCTCCCGCTCGCTCCTCGTCGTGCCTGACAAACAAATGGATGATTTTCGCCGGGTATTGGATCTTTCTTGCAGCATAGAGAATGATGATCCATACCCATTCTTTCTGGGCGAGCGGGTTCGTGTGGTCAAGGGGGTCCTGGCCGGCGTGGAAGGCCGCGTGCTGGAGCTGCGCGGCCGCACCTACGTCGTCGTCGAGCTCCTCGGTTCCTGGTTCGCCAAGGCCAGCGTCCCGCGGGCCTGGCTGGAGCCTGCCGTCCCCTCCCAACAGACAAAAATCCAATGAATATATGCTGATACACAAACGACCATTCATCCCTCCGGCGATCCTGCTGGAGCAGCAACTCCAGGCCGGGGAGCAGATCCTGGCCGGGTCCGTCGTAGACGACGTCACCGTCGTCACCACCGGCCAGGAAGTCCGGGACTATGACTTCACATCCGACGACAACCATTTCAATCACACCTGGGAGGACTGACCATGAGCAAGTACACCCTACATATCATCGCAGCGGCCGCCGTCCTGTGCCTCACGGGCTGCGGCAAGGGGCTGTCCGGGGACGCGGAGGCCGGCGACCTCGTCTCCTTCTCCATCCAGACGGCCTCCGCCCCGCACACCAAGACCGTCTACAGCGGGAGCGTCCAGACCGTCGGCGACCGCCAGGTCGAGCGCATCGACTGGGTCGTCGGCGACCGCCTCCGCATCTACAGCGACGTAGCCGTGCACCGCTACAACGCCAACATGCACTACGCCGACTACATCGTCGTCGGCGAACCCGAGACCATGGGCACGGAGAGCCGCGCCTATATCCAGGGCCTGTCGCTGGACAACGAGACCATCGTCGGCGGCCTGCCCAACGGCTATCCCATGCGCAACGGCCTCATCTGGGGCGAAGGCACGCACGCCTTCTACGGCGTCTATCCCTCGCCCGCCATCATCGGCAGCGACATCTCCTTCAACCTTGCCAGCCGGACCGCCACCTTCTCGATCCCTTCGGCGCAGACCTGGTCCGGGACGGCGCCGGAGCTCGCCCCGGACATGAACTACGCCTACCTCTACGCCGGCATCAGCGGCGTGGAGAGCCGCACACCCTTCACGCTCGCCTTCCAGCCGATGTACACGGCCTTCCGCTTCACGGTCGGGGCGCCCGAAGAGGCCGTCGTCCTCAAGGGCTTCCGGCTCTTCTCGGAAGCATCCGTGATGGCCGGATCCTGCACCGCCACGATCACGGCCGCCGCCGACAGCCGGAGCAGCTCCGCTGCGTACGGCATCCCCTCCGGCGGCGCCAGGCAGGTCAGCCTGTCCTTCGGCGAAGGCATCACCCTGGCCCGGGGCTCCGAGCTGACCTTCACGGTCTTCGCCCTCCCGCAGGACTTCGCGGACCTGCGCGCCAGCTTCACCGTCACGCGGGCCACGGACGACATCGAGCGGACCAATACCCTGGCCCTGAAGTACGGCACCACGCCGCCGGCGGGCCATGCAGCCGGCGAGTGGGTCACCTTCCCGGGTGCCATGAAGCACCGCATCACATGCAACATCGGCCCCGCGTTCACCCAGCTGATCGAAGTCTATACCCTCGGCACGGTCGAAGACTGGACCTACATGGGCAAGAACGAAATCCGTGTTCCGTAACCAACCAAAGACTATCCCTGATGAAGACATTTCCCAAAATCCTGATATGTACCGTCCTCTGCGCCGTGTCCGCGGCCTGCAGCAAGGACGCGGGCGCCGGAGCCGGAGCCGGCGACACCATCCGCCTCTGGTCCGGTGTGGCCGACCACACGGCGGCGCAGACCAAGTCCGGGACCACCCGGGAGCTCAAGCCGCTCCTCGTGTTCTGGACGGACGGCCATTTCGACGACAGCACCGTCGGAGAGCCGCACTTTTTCACCCGTATCCCCGAACTCCCGATCGATCAGTATGAGCAGACCCCGTACAATACCCGGGTCTATTACCCGAACAACCAGACCGACGTCCATGTCGCCGGGTTGATCCCCGCTCCGGCCGCGGGCGTCCTGACGCCCACGGTAGCCGGCAGTTACGCCTCGTTCGACATCGTGCCGGGCGACGGCAACACGGATGACGAATACGGCGTGCTGGACGTCCTGGCGGCCGGGACGCAGACGGCCAACAGCGCCGCACCGTTCTCCGCGGCCCAGAAGCTGACCTTCCGGCATGCCTTGACGAAACTGATCTTCAGCGCGCGCCTGTCGAATTCCATGTCCAAGTACGTCAAATACGTCACCGTCAAGTTCCCGGCTGAGCTGACTCCCTCCCGGGTGGACTGGGACGCGGCCGCCGGGGCCTATGTGCCGGCGGCCGGCGGCGCGGAGTCCTTCGTGTTCGGCAACTACTGGTCCGATGATGGCGTCCACCTGGCCGACAACGACCGGGCCAACGGATCCTTCTTTTACCAGGTGAGCAAGGACTATTACCTGGATCTGGGCTACACGCTGATCCTGCCGCCCGGCGACCACCTGGATTTCATCGTGCAATACCGGGTCGCCGACAACATGAGCGACTTCGACACGCATCCGGTGGAGGAGCTCCGTCTGGTCGAGGTCCCCGTGAGGATCCAGTTCCCGGAGGGCATCAACAGCTTTTCCTCCCTCGGGGCCAACGAATCCTACCTGATCGACCTGATCCTCGACCTCTACGATATCCATCTCACCGGCAAGCTGCTGCCGTGGGAAGACGGCGGCTATGTCTCCGTCCCCGTCCATCCTACCCTGTAAATGAACCTGACCATGCATACCACCACCCAAGTCATCCCGGCTGCCTGCCTGGCGCTGGCCCTGCTCGCCGCAGGGTGCGCCAAGAGCCCCGTGCAGCCCGGCGCCCGGACGCAGATCCTCATCGATCCGGGCGTATACGGCGCCTTCGCGGCGCCCGCCACCAAGGCCGTCGACCTCAGCCGGACCGGCGATCCCGCCTACACGAACTACTATTACAACGGATTCACCGGCGAGCCCGCCAAGGTCTCCCTGCCCGTCGGCAGCACCGTCTGGCTGACCTACCGCCAGGGCACCTACAACGGCTCCGGCAGTACGGCGGACCCCGCCAACTTCAGCTGGGGGCCGATAGACCTGCATGCCTATGTCGTGCAGGATGCGGCCGGATTCCACGCCCTCTATCCCGTCTCCTCGGTCGAGGTCACGGAGGACGGGGTGACCTATCTCGACGTCGTGCAGCCCATCGTCTATGCCGAGCCGCTCTACCTCGAGGACGGCTACTACCAGTTCCGCATGGTATCGCCGGCCAACCGCATCAAGAAGTCCAACCTTGCCATGCAGATGGACAACGGCATGTATGTCTACGCCAACGACGAGCGCTACACCCAGACCGCCAGCAAGGTCCTCCGCATCCAGTCCCACCAGGAGCCGGTGCAGAACATCCTGCTGAACCCTGTCATCGCCCAGATGGCCCGGTTCAAGGTCACGATCCACCCCGGGGCGAACGTCTCCACGATGGAGATGCTGCCCCAGGGCATCGAGATCAGCGGCCTGCAGAACCCCGAGATGGACGGCGAGGGACACCTGGAATTCAAGTGGAGTTCGATGGACATCCGCGACACCCTGGTCATGAAGCGGGGCGACAAATACGCCCGCGTCAGCATCCGGGAGTTCACGACCGACCCGGCCACGGGGGCCATCACCGGTGACGTCGGCGTGCTCCCGACCAATGCCTACAGCACGGTCAGCTACATCCTGATCAACATGGCGGTCAACGGCATCCCCACCCAGTATGTCCTCTCCCTGAACGGCATGAAGTTCTTCCACGGCCACTCCTACGACCTGGACCTGTCGGTCGACCTGGACGGCGACATCCACGTGATGAGCTGGTCCAACCAGGGCTGGACAGGCGAAGTTTCATTCAATTAACGCGCACAGGAGCATGAAAAAACTCATTATACACTCTTTCGCCGCAGCGGCGGCCGTCCTGCTCGTGGCGGCGTGCAGCAAGCAGGCGCCCGCCCCGCAGGCGGACAAGGTCCTGGCAGAAGTCACCCTGGGCATCGACGGCATCCAGGACGGACGGACCAAGGCGGCCGAAGGCCTCTATCCCGAAGTCGAGAACTGGATCTTCGATTTCTTCTACGTGCAGTTCAACGCCGACGGCATCGCCGTCAGCTCCGGCCACTGCCGCACGGACGTGACTGTGGGCGATATGACCGTCACCGAGACCGTCACCCTGGTGGCCGCCCAGGGCCAGAGCACCGTGGCCTTCGTGGCCAACGTCACGCCCGCCGGGCACGATTATTCCTACATCCCGGCCTGGGAGAGCGGATCGGTGGTCCGGATCGCGGACAACATCGAGACCTACAAGACCCTCAAGTTCGACATGACGGAGCGGCTCTCCCGGGCCGAGGCCGGCACGCTCCGGCACACGTCGATGTGCGGCTACTGGACCGGGCATGTGGACGGAGCGACCCGGCTCCAGGCCACGCTCGGCCGCATGATCGTCCGCATGAACATCCATGTGACCAACGAGAGCGGCGCGGCCCTGACGCAGGTCGCGCTCCGCGACGCCGCGGCCAAGGCCTACATCTTCCCGCAGGTGGACAACACCCCGCTGGACGTCTCCGCGGACTACATCGACATCCCGGCCAACACCGTCAGCATCCCCGACGGGGAGAGTGCGACCTTGTATTTCTATACGGCGCCCAATTTCTGCAGCAGCGCCGGCGGCAAGCGGACCTCGCTCACCTTCACCAAGGCCGGCGGACAGACCGCCACCCTCGAGCTGGGCAACGAAGCGGAGGCCGGAGACTACAACCTCAACATGAACACCATCTACAACTACAGCATCACCGTGAAATGATGAACAGCAAGATTATCCCATATACCCTCCTGGCGGCCGCCGCGCTGGGCTGCGCCGTCTCCTGCCGCAAGGAAGCCTTCGAGGAGCCCGCGGCGACCGGGGACGCCATCACCTTCTCCTCCTTCCGCAAGCAGGTCTACACGAAAGCGGACCTCGACCTGCTCGATTTCGCCCCGGGCACGAAATACACCCTGCTGGCCGTGGATTCCGAAGATTACCGCTGGCAGACCCGCAAGGGGTTTGCGACCCAGCCCCAGACCGGCACGGAATCCGCCAGCCACACCATCGAGTATGCACCGACCGCCTTGTTCCGCACCGGTGAGACCCTGGACTTCTTCGGCCTGACCTACGGCACGGACACGGCGCCGGAACTCCTGGCGACGCCGTCCGACGACGAGGCGCCCCGCGTCGGGATCTCGGAGACGGACGACCGCCTGCCGGACCTGATGCACAGCAACAGCGACGACGCCAAGCATCGCAACTCGGCGGGCGGCACGGTCCTGCTGCCCTTCGAGCATGCGCTCTCCGCCGTCAACGTCCTGATCTCCAAGCAGGACGAGAGTGGAGACCCGGATGCCGCCAGGCAGCTCCGCAATGTCAAGGTGACCGACATCACCCTGAAGAACGTCGCCGAGACGGCGCAGATGGACGTCGTCACGGGCGCCTGGACCTGGACGGACGGCAGCAATGCCGGCCGTAGCCGCAACATCTTCCATGACGAGGCCGGCCGCGCCATCAGCGAGGCGGCCGGATACATCGGCGAGCAGGACCTGCTCGTCGTGCCCTCTGCGGGCGAGCAGGTCGTGCTCAGCATCTCGCTCAAGGACCTGGAGGTCTACCAGGGCGGGCAGTTTGTCAAGATGACCACGTCCAACGGGACGGTCCTGGACGGCGTCGCCACCATCGAGGTGCCCCTGCGCGACTATGACGCCCAGACCGGCGCCGATGCCGGCGCCCTGGTCTTCGAGCGCAACCACAAATACACCCTGGCGGTGTCGGTCCTGCGGGACGACGTGCGCATCGTGGCCGTGTCTCCGCAGGTCTACGAGTGGCAGAGCGTCGACATCTCCGGCCAGGCCGCCGTACTCGGCCAGCCGGTCACCTTCGGCGGCGTGGTCTGGATGGACCGCAACCTCGGCGCGACCGACTACGACTGCGAGAACAACTTCCTCAGCACCATGGGCTACTACTACCAGTTCGGCCGCAACATCCCGTTCATCTTCGACCGGAGCGTCTGGGAAAGATTCAAGGATAACCTCAATGTGTTCATGCCGGATGCGACCAAGAGTAACGACGGCACCTGGACCTATGACGGCAGCCTGTCCACTTTCTGGCGCTGGGACACGCGGGACCTCAACAACGTGACCGCGGTCAGCGCGTCGAACTATGATATCCTTTATGGCTCGAACCAAATACCCGCCAAGAGTGTTTTCGACCGGCACAACGCCCACAAGATAGACAGCGAAAGGAACTCCTATCTCGAAGGGAACTTCAACATCCATACGAACAATAATAATCACCCGCTTTTCTTCACCTACGACGAGAATGGCCAGCACGAATACACCTGGCGGACCGGCTACCGCCGCCTGGATGTCAACCCCGCCGCGCAGACGGACAAGACCCTGTATCCGGCCATCAACCCCGGCGACCCGGGCGGATACGCATTCGCCGTCGGACCGGAGGACGACGGGCACATTGCCTGGTCCTGGAAACGCTTTGCCACCGACGAGATGCCCAACGTGACGGCCTACCGGGACTATTGGGGCAGCGACGAGAGCAATCCCGCCAACCAGCCGGCCCCGAAGGGCTGGAAACTCGCCAGCCACAAGGAGATCTACACCATCCTCCCCGAGATGAACGTCACCGGCTGGGTCGACAATACCGCCTATCTCTACCAGGCCAACACGAGCCACGAATGGACCTCCGGTACCGGTGCTGAGTATTACAACGAGTACACGGCCGACCGATACGTCGGACTCTACGACTTCCAGTATGTCGCCGGCCGCATCCGGCTCCCGGAGCCGGGTGCTTCTGCCGGGTTGAAGCCCATCCAGCACAATCCCGCCTACCTGCCGGTGGTCTACGGCATCAAGCACCAGGGTACCGACAAGGCCTACCGGATCAAGATCGAGCAGCGGCAGAGCCGGGAAGTCCTGTTCACCAGCAGCGGCCAGACCTTCTACTTCAACTACGTTGTCATCTCCCGCTATCCGGCCACCCGCACGGACAAGATCCTGACCAACCTGAATACCGATGATCCCCAACGAAAGGAGGAGATCACGCAGACCAACCTGCAGGACTTCGACTGGAGCCACCCTGCCGCCGAACTGTATTTCCCGATGCAGGGATACATCGATGCCGGCAACGAATACCGCGGACCTTTCCTGGCAGAGTTCGGCCTGAGCTGCATCATGCGCGTGACTTCCTGGCTCGGTGCGTCAGAAGACGGCTACAACCAGACCTTCTACTTCCGCAACTCCGGTGTCGGCAGCAACACCGGCAGCCGCAACGCCCTGGGCGACCCGATCCGCCTGATCCGTGATTTCGATGCACACTGATAGCAGGATGCGGTACGAAGAACTGAAAGTCTACCGGGAGACCCAGGGACTGCTCCTCCGGGTCTCCAAACTGCATGACGTACTGGAGACCGGAGGCAGCAGCGATTTCCAGGCCCTCAAGCAGGAGCTGATGGAGGTACTCACCTGCATCTGGCGCGCCAGCGAGAGTCCGGAGGACGCATCAGCCATAGACGCAGCCGTCGCCCACATGGTCCGCTGCAAGGTCTGGCTCCGCGTGCTGACGGAGACCCACCTCATCACCCGCTTCATCTACCAGCAACTCTACGGGACTGCCTCCGGGATCATGGCCCTTCTCTCTATCTGGCCCGAAAACCCGGACAATCCAACCTAATCCTACATACTCTTTTCATTTCTGACAAGACGGCGGCGCACCGCGAAGGTACGTCGCCGTCATCCGTCATTCGCCGGCTTGACCGGCGAATCTCCCCGCACTAAGCATCGCTGCGCATATGAACATCCAGCTGCGGGAACGGGAAGTGGATGCCGTGCTTGGGAAGCTCCTTGTAGATGCGTTCGTTGAGCCAGTGCTGCACCTTTTTGTAGTCCTTGGCGAGGAGCCACACGCGGAGCTTGATCTGGATCGAGCTGTCCTGCAGCTCGCCCACATAGACCTTGGGGTTCTTGGCGCCGGGCGTGTCAGCGTTCAGGATCTTGGGCTGGTCCTTGACGAGCTCCAGGAGGATCTCGCGGACCTGGTCCACGTCCGTGCCGTAGGGGACGTTGAACTTGAGGCTGAGCCTGTGCGGGTCACGCGAGCTGTAGTTGTCGATGTTGCCGTTGGCAAGCTCACCGTTGGGGATCGTGATCTCGCGGTTGTCGGTGGTGACGATCTTCGTGTGCACGATGCTGATCTCCGACACGCGGCCGAAGATGCCCTGCGCGTCGATGAAATCGCCGACCTTGAAGGGCTTGAAGGCCAGCAGGATGAGGCCCCCGGCGAAATTCTGCACGGTGCCGCTCATGGCCATGCCGATGGCCATGCCGCCGGCGGCGAGCAGGGCGGC
>JAFUWY010000030.1 GCA_017477245.1 Bacteroidales bacterium
CGGGCAGGCAGGCAGGCGGGCAGGCGGACTAACGGGCAGCCGGGCGGATTAACAGGCGGACTAACGGGCAGGCGGACGGGGAACGGCGCTAGAATTTCGTCGTGGGGATGATGATCTTGTAGGTCTTACCGGCCTTGTTGGTGAGCTTGTCGGAGCGGAGCCAGAGGTTGGCTTCCTTGAGGTGGAAGTAGGTGGTGCCGTGCTCTTCGGCGAAGTCCGTCAGGTTCGGGATGGGACCGGAGACGGAGACGGTCTCGCGCGGTGGCAGGTAGGGGTAGATTTCGTCTTCTTCGAGGTGGAAGCCGAATGCCTCGGGGTGCTCGAAGAAGTACTTGGCCGTGAGGATGCGGAACATGTAGCGGGAGGTCTCCGTGGGGAGGAAGAGGTCCGTCGCGCGCTTCTGGCGCTGGTCGGACAGGCGCTTGGTGATGCCACCCTGGCCGGCGTTGTAGCTGGCGGCCACCGTCATCCAGTCGCCGTACTTGGCATAGGCTTCCTTCAGGTACTTGCAGGCGGCGACGGTCGCCTTCTCGATATTGTAGCGCTCGTCGACTTCCGTCGCCACCTCCAGGCCGTAGGACTGGCCGGTGGCGCGCATGAACTGCCAGAGGCCGGCCGCACCCGCTGCGGAGAGGGCCTTGGGGTCGAGGTTGCTCTCGATGGCCATCAGGTACTTGAGGTCATCCGGCACGCCCTGCTGGCGCAGGACCGGCTCGACCTGCGCGAAGATCTTCTTCGCGCGCTTGAGCATCAGGATGGAATTGGTGTGGCTGTAGGTGAAGGTGATCAGCTCGCGGTCCATCCGCTCATAGAGGTCCGGACGGTCGAAGCGCCAGGTCTGCCCGGCGAACTCGATGAATTCAGGCACCTTCGGCGCCTTGAAATGGACATCTTCGGGGATGTAGACATACTGGGCCTTCAGGGAGAGGGGCGCGCCCAGGCACAACGCCACGAGCAGGATGACTAACGGGTTCTTCATAGATACAAATATGCGAAATCTTTTGCTTCTCCGCAAGTCTGCGGCTAGCGCAGGTCGGTGACGACCCAGTCGTCATCGAGCGCGGCCGTGTCGAAGCGGAAGGCGGACACGTCCTCGGAGAGCGGCAGGTACCGGACATCCGAGAGCTTGAGGTCGGTCAGCGAGTCGCCCCAGGCCATCAGTTCCTCCAGGCCCCCGGCTTCCTCGACGTAGACTTCCTTGGAGGCGGGGTCCACGGTCCAGCGCGTCTCGCCGTCGCAGTAGATCTCCATCCCGTTGCCCTTGGCCTGGTAGCGGGTGCCCTGGACCAGCAGGGTACCCGTGAGCTTAACGGGTGCGTCCTGCGTGAAGGTGCAGTCGTAACGGAGGGAGATCCGGTTGGTCTCCAGGTGCGCCGCGATCCCGGCGACCTGCTCCTGCACCGACTGCGCGGACGCCGTCAGCGCCAGGACAGAAGCCATAAGGCAGAGTATCAGTTTCTTCATCATAATCCTATCCCTTGAAAATTTAATGCCAGTTTTTCGGCCGGCCCCGGCAGCCGGGTGGGCAGGGTCCTCGGCTCGGCTTCCATCCTCGCTTCCCGCCCTGCGGGAACCGGGACCGTCAGGCGGCCCCTGCTGCGGCTGAGCTTTCGCCTGAGGCCCTGCCCACCCGGCTGCCGGAGCCGACACATCATACGGCGACCACCTTGTCTTCCGGCACATACCAGACGTAGGCCCCGGCGACCTCGTAACCCAGCTGGCGGTACAGCCGCGCATAGCGGCGAAGCTGCCAGCGGTAGCCCTCCTCCTCGTGTCCGAACTTGAAATCCACGATCACCGCGCGGCGCCCCTTCAGCAGGACGCGGTCGGGACGGCGCTGCGTGCCATCGGCATCGAACACCGTCTGCTCGTTGAGCACCCGCATATCCTCGAGGAGCCCGTCCGGGAACCACTCCGGGTGCGCGCCGATCCGCTCCCGGAGCAGCGCGCGCGCCGACTCGCCGCCGTCGCGGTCCAGCCGGCCGTCCAGCACGGCGGCGTCCACGGCGGCATCCAGGTCCGCCGGCACAGAGACCTCCGACAGGATATCGTGCAGGACGATGCCCCGCAGGCGCGCCGAAGCCGCCACGCCCACCGCGCCGTCGTCGCTGAAGAAGTCCTCCGCGTCCTGGGAAGGCGTCAGCCGCCCGTCCAGGGCGATGGAAGGATAGCCGGCGGGGAACTCGCGCTCGTCCGGGGCGTCCTTGCGCTCCAGATGCGAGAAATCGTAGGGCTTCCCGGCCCGGTAGTCGTCCTTCCCGCCGAGGAAGGCGAACAGCACCTCGGACAGGTTGCCGAATTCCGGCTTGCCCTTGGCCACGGCCTCCCGGCATTTCTTCGAAGGCTGTCTGGCGATGATGTGCAGGCTCTTCTCGGCCCGAGTCAGCGCTACGTAGAAGACATTCAGGTTGTCGACCAGCTGCAGGCGGCGTTCGCGTTGCACGGCCTCCTCGAAGAGGCTCGTCTCGGCCAGTCCGCCCAGGTCGACGGGGTAGATGCCCGACAGGTCCGCGCTGAACGGGGTACGCGCCGTGTCCAGGTAGCTCCAGTGCACCCCGTGCTTGTACAGGTCGACCTTCTCGGCGAAGGGGAAGATCACATGCGGGAACTCCAGTCCCTTGGACTTGTGGATGGTCAGGATGCGCACGGAGGAGGCATTCTCGGGAGAACTGATGTACAGTTCCTTCTCCTCCCAGTGCTTCAGGTAATAACGGAGGTTATTGCCGTTGGTCTGGACCCAGCCCTGCAGGTCGTCCATGAAAGCCTGGATGTAGGGCACCTGCCCCTCGAACGAAGCGGGCTCCCTGTCGCGCAGCGAGCGCAGCAGCTGCTCGCAGAAATCCACCAGCGAATGGTATTCGGTCGGGAACGTGAGGTCCAGCGAATCGGACAGGAACCGCCCGATCCGGTCGTCCGGGTTCTCGTAGCAGCTCAGCAGGGACACCAGCCGCCGCACGACCGGGGAGGACTTGAGCAGCAGGGAGTCGTCGGAGATGACCGGAATCCCCTGCCCGATCAGGTACGCGGCGATGGCCGCCCCCTCCTTCCGGCCCCGGACGAGCACGGCGATATCGCCCCACTGCGCCGACGCCGCCCGGGCTTCGAGCACGGAGGCGTGGACGGCCGCGAGCTGGTCCTCGCAGAAGGTCACGCACACGGACCCGTCCTGATCGTCCTCCCTCCGGGCCGTCTGGTGCACGTCCGCATAGATGTCCGCCAGGCCCAGCTGGCCCGCGGCGTACTCGAAGAAGCGGTTGTTGAACCCGACCACGGTCCGGGAGCTGCGCCAGTTGTCCTGCAGGGTCTCGGTCTCCGCATCCGGGAAGGCCCGCCCGACCTCGCCGCCCAGCAGTTCCCAGTCGGAATCGCGGAAACGGTAGATGCTCTGCTTGACGTCGCCCACGATGAGGTTGCCGCCCCGGGCGGACTCGCTCTCGCGGAGCAGCGGCAGGAAATTCTCCCACTGGATGTGGGAAGTGTCCTGGAACTCGTCCAGCAGGAAATGCTCGTAGCGGACGCCCAGTTTCTCGTAGACGAACGGGGCGTCCGAGCCCGCGATGATATCACGCAGGATCGTGTTCGACTCGTCCAGGCACATCAGGTTCTTCTCCTTGAGCAAGGCGTCGAACCCCTTGTAGAACTCGTCCGCGAGCCCCAGTTGGAAGAGCAGCGAATCCAGGATCAGGGCCGTGTTGTAGATACGGAAAGGCTCCCCGAACAGGTCGGTCAGCCCCTCGCTTGCTTTGATCAGCTTCTTCTTCCCCACCGGGCTGAGCGGCTTGCCGGGCTCCACGGGGAAGCCCAGGGCCGCGGCCCGGTCAGTGAAATCCTTGATCACGGCCCGGCACTCGCGGCGGATCCGCTCGAGCCGGGGCTTGTCGAACGCGTCGCGGTCGACGATGCCGTAGCGCTCCGCCAATTCGCGGTGTTCGTCGTTCTTGAGCAGCTTGCCCACCTCCAGCAGGCCCTCGTCGATCCGGTAGCGGCGCCCCTGCTCCAGGGTATCGGACAGGCTGGCGCGGATCCAGGCCAAGAGCTCCCGGCTGTCCTCGGTCAGCGAATCCAGGATCCGGTCCATCGTCTCAGCGATCAGGGCGTCCTTGTCCAGCTCGATCTGGTAGTCGGCGAACTGGCCGATCTCCCGGGAGAAAGCCTTGAGGGCCTGCTGGAAGAACTTGTCGATGGTGCTGACGGAGAAGGCGCCGTAGTCGTGGAGCAGGTCCGTGAGCACGGCCTTCGCCTTCGGGTCCGTCTGAGCGAGTTTGGCGAGGTCGCGCAGGATCCGGGCCTTCATCTCGGCCGTGGCCTTGTTGGTGAAGGTGACCGCCAGGATGTGGCGGTACGGATAGGGCTCCCCGCCCGACAGGAGCAGGTCGATATAGGTCTTGGACAGCCGGTAGGTCTTCCCGGAGCCGGCGCTGGCTTTCAGGATCTTCATCGGCCGCAGATGTTTTTGAAGTCACACCATTCGCAGGTCTTGGTATCCTCGGTGCGCCGGAAGGGCACCTGCAGGTCGGCGATCTCGGCCAGCAGGCCGTCCAGCCGCTCCTCCATCAGGGAGAGGAAGCCCTCGTCCAGGGCCACGTTCTCCACCCCGCGGACGAACAGGCGCGAGGGCTGGTAGATGGAGTTGACGACCGCCTGGCCCTGCAGGGCGGCGTCGCCCGCGACGAAGCGGTCGTACAGATACAGCTGCAGGGCGATCTCGGGGCGCTTGCGGTTGTCCGGACCGAACAGCTTGTCCACCACGGACGCCGCGTTCTCCCCGGTGATCAGGAAGTCCTCGTCCGTGACGCGCCCGGTCTTGTAGTCCACCACGCGGACTTCGCCGGGGGTGATGCTGTCCAGGCGGTCGATATAGCCGACGAAGCGGAAACCGCCGATCTGCGCCGTCCGCTTCTGCTCCAGGCCCAGGATGCGGAAGCCGCTGGCGCCGGCGGCGCCGAGCAACTCCAGGTCGCGCTGGACCGCCTTGCGGACGTAGCGGCACACCAAGTCCTCGAAGACCAGGTTGCGGCCGCTCACCTCGAAGGTGTTCAGCGCCTCGAGGATACGGTCCCGCACCGTGGCCTGGATCCGGGAGCCCTTCAGCAGGTCCCGGAGGTATTCCCCGGAGACGAAGTCACCCGGAACCTTATAAAGTTCTTCCATCGTCTGGTGGAAGACGTTGCCGATGTCGTTGGCCTCCAGCGATTCGGACACCTCCTCCGCCTCCTTGAGGCCGCAGACGCTGCCGTAATAGAATTTCGCCGGGCAGTTGAGATAGTTCTTCAAGGCGGTCGCGGACAGGTCCTTCCCGCGCAGGATGCGCAGGTGCTCCTCCGTCTTCGGGATGGCTTCCGCCTCGACGGCGGCGCCGATCTCCGCGCGGAGCACGTACCGGGCGACCGGCACGCCGAAATGCAGCTCCAGCTGCTTGATGTAGCGGCTCTCCTCGCCGCCCTTGACCCCCTCGGTCCGGGCATCGAAGAGCAGCCAGACGCGGCGCGCCCGGCGGATCATCCGGTAGAAATAATAGGCCCAGACGGCATCCTGGTACTCGTAGGTCGGGAGGCCGAAGCCGCGCCGCAGCTCGGCCGGTACGAACGACGCCGCCACGTTGCGGCGCGGGAACATCCCCTCGTTGCAGCTCAGCACGACCAGGTTGTCGAAATCCAGGGACCGCGTCTCCAGCGGGCCCATGACCTGCAGGCCGTGGAGCGGCTCGCCCCGGAAGGGCACGGCCTCCGCGGCAAGCAGCTTGTCCAGCAGGCGGAAATAGGTGGCCGGCAGCACGGGCAGGTCGCACTCGCGCAGCCGTCCCACGGCCAGGTAATACGCCCGCACGAAATCCAGCTCCAGCGCCATCCCCGGGACGCCGCGCAGGGAGCGCCCCAGCAGGCCCAGCAGGTCCTGCTGGTAATCTTCCAGGGCCCGGACCGCCCCCGCATCGGCCATGCCGGGGGCTTTCGCCACGGGCCGGAAGACGGCGTCGAACAGGGGCAGGCCCGACAGTTCGGACTGGGGGATGTAGTAGCGCGCCTCCTTCCGGACGGCGGCGGCCTTCGCCTGGCCCTCCTCCCCCGCCAGGGTCTTGAAAATGCTGTTGGAGAAGATGGACCAGACCTGCTTGTGGTAGAAGAACCACTGCCCTTCCTTCTCGCGCAGGTGCATCTGCAGGGCCGCCACGTCGTCCATCAGGGCGCTCAGCGAGCTGCCGGACATCGGGTAGCCCATGGTCACGTTGATCTCCCGGATCCGCTCCGGGAGGGAGTTCAGCACCGGGATCAGCAGGTTCTCGTCCGGCAGGACGACCGCCGTCTCGATCCCCTCCGCACCCAGCTCGTCCAGCAGGGCCGGGATCTGCTTGGCCTGGCCGACGGCGGACGGGACGCTCAGGACGCGGATCTCCGGGTCCGGCAGGCCCTCCGGATCCGGATCGAAGGCCTGCGGGAATTCAAGGACGTTCTGCGAAAGGAAGAGCGAAGACTTGTTGTGCGGATCGCTGATCCAGCCCTTGCCGTAGTCCCAGCAGAACTCCGCCAGGCGGGCGTCGCGCAGGCGCCGCATCAGGCGTTTCTCGCACTCGTTCAGGGCATTGAGCCCGACGAAGACAAACTTGCGCACCGTCGCGAAGCGGCCGGTCAGCAGGTCCGCGGCCGGCGTCTCCTTCAGACGCTCGGCGAGGGCGCGGTACACCCGGCCCTCGTAGGTCATCCCCCGCTCCTCCAGGTGCGCGCCGAAGTTGCGGTAGAGCGGCAGGAGCAGGTTCCAGATACGGCGGAACTCCTCCTTGTACCGGCCCCCCGTCTTGAAATGCGACAGGAAGGACCGGATGGCCTCGACCTGCCCTTCCTCGAGGTATTCGTAATCATCCTGGAGTCCCCGGAAATCGGCGATGTTCGTGAAGAGCTGCTCCGGATCCACCAGGTACTTGTCCACGTCCCCGAAGTCCGACAGCAGCACGCCGCCCCAGAAGATGAAGTCGTCCAGGCTCTCCGCCGTGGCGCCCGTCGCCTCGTAGAGCGGCTTGTAACAGTCGTACAAGGCCAGCAGGAGGTGGACCTGGTCGGTCTGGCGCGCCCCGGCGACCGCATAGAAGAAGTCGTTCATCGTATAGACGGCGGGGGCGAGCAGGGGCCGCCCGTCCCGCGCCGCGCACGCCCCCAGATACTGGTGGAAGAACGCGGCGGCACGACGGTTCGGGACGATGAAGCACAAGTCCTCAACGTCCCCGGCGGCATAGTAGTGCCGGGCGACCTGGTCCAGGAAGGGGATCATCCGTTATTCCTCCCCGAGGAACATCGGATCCCAGGCCGGAAGCATGATGGGCTTCTGCTCGAGCATCTTCATCACGTCGGCGGGCACGAACTGCTTCTCCACCACGAGGCGGAACATGTATTCGTTGAACCACTCGTCGGTCATGATGATGTTGCCCTGGTAGCCGGACGCGGCGCCCCAGCTGTTCTCGACCATCCATTTGCGCGGCTTGCCGTCCTTGAGATCCACGGCGATGAGGGTCATCGCGTGCGAGGAGCCGCTGGCGTGGGTCATCACGCGCTGGCGCTTGTCCATGGACAGGTCCACGCCGAGCAGGGACTCGTAGTCGAAGTTGCGCAGGTCGGCGACGCCCCGCGTGCGGTCGAGGAACTTGCCCACGTCGCAGGAGAAGTACATGGCCTTGTTGGCCTTGATGGACGCGATGGCCATCTCCTTGATGCGCTCGATGGGGAGGTTGACATAGAGCCAGTTCTGGCCGTCGTAGAGGTGGCGGTCGTACTGGATCTCATAGACCTTGCCGTACTCGCGGCAGGGGTCGTTCATCAGCATGACATAATTGTGCTCCAGGTCGTAGCCAAGCAGCTCCTGGTAGAAGGACTGCGGAGTATAGGTCTTACCCTTCCACTCGAACTCGGTCGGAGGCACGCCCAGGCACAGCGCGAGGACGTGGTAGACATCCTTGAGCATCGCGGTCTTCTGCTTCTCCAGCCAGACCGGCAGGTCCTTGGCGCGCACGCCGGCAGGCGTCTCGCGCAGCTGGAGCCCGCAGCGGCGGAGCAGGGTCTTGAGCTGGGTGGCCATCGCGGAGGTGCTGTTGGCCGAGAGGCTCTCGGGCATCACGTTGGCGGGGACCACGCCGTATTTCATCACGAGGTTCGCCACACCGGTGAACGTGCCGCCGTCGCTGATCGGGTTGCTGAAGAGCCAGTCCACCTCGCGGTCGTCGAAACTCTTGTCGCGGGTGTCGATGACGGCCTGCAGGAAGAGGTTGGCCTTCTCGAGCTGGTCGTAGAAGAAGTTGTAGTTCTGCGAGAACTGGAAGTTGCCGAGGCCGTGCTTGTCGGAAGCCGCGGCGCGCAGGACGTTCAGGCCCGTGAAGAGCCAGCAGCGGCCCGAGGACTTCTGGTCGGTGATGCCCCAGGTCTTGACCCGGTCGGTGAAGTCCGTGTCGATCATCGCGGCGTTCTCCGCATTGGCGGACAGCACCGTGATGGAAGTGGTGTTGAGGGCGTTGCGGATCGCCTTGTCGGCGGCGCTGCCTTCGTATCCGGTCCGGATCTCGGTGAGCATCTCCGGGGTGATGCTGCCCTTCGGCTGGGCCGCGGCGCTGACGGCGGCCAGCGCAAGCGCAAGGAGGGTGAGCGTTCTTTTCATATCGCGTAACGGTTATTTGCGGAGGATGATGCGCTCGATGCGCCGGGGCACCGAGGTCAGGATCTCGTAGGGGATGGTCCCGAGGATGCCGGCGAGTTCGCCGACCGTCGGGTCCTCGCCGAAGATGGTCACGGTGTCGCCCACCTGCACGTCCGGGATGCCGGTCACGTCGATCATGCACATGTCCATGCAGATGTTGCCGATGGTGGGGGCGCGGCGGCCGCGGACGCTGAACGAGGCGGCGCCGCAGCCGAAGTGGCGGTCCAGGCCGTCGGCGTAGCCCACCGGGATGGTGGCGATGACGGTCCCGGCCGGGGCCACGTGGCCGTGGCGGCCGTAGCCGATGGTGTCTTCGGGCGAGGTCAGGGTCTTGACCTGCAGGACCTTAACCTTGAGCGAAGCCACGGGATCCAGCTGCACGTCCGGCAGGGCGCTGATGCCGTAGATCCCGATGCCGAGGCGGACCATGTCGTGCTGGTATTGCGGGAAGCGTTCGATGCCCGCGGAATTGAGGATGTGCCACATCGGCTTGTAGCCGAGCGTGTCGGTAAGGGCCTGTGCGTTCCGCTCGAACATCGCGATCTGCCCCAGGGTGAAGGCGTCCTCGGCCGGGTCTTCCGCGGCGGCGAGGTGGGAGTAGATGCTCCGGACACGCACCTCGTCATGCTCCCGCAGGAAGTCCATCAGGGCCGGCAGTTCGCCGGTCATGAAGCCCAGGCGGTGCATGCCCGTGTCCAGCTTGATGTGGACCGGGAATCCGTGCAGTCCGCGGGCGCGCAGCTCCTCGCAGAGCGCCGACAGGGTGTAGAGGTTGGGGATGCCGGGCTCGAGGCGGTTGTCGATGATCTCCGGGAAGAAGTCCGTGCCGGCCGTGAGCACCAGGATCGGCAGCGAGATACCGGCCCGGCGCAGCTCCATCCCTTCGACGGGCAGCGCAACCGCCAGGTAGTCGGCCCCTTCCTGCTGCATCATGGACGCGAACTCCACGGCGCCGTGGCCGTAGGCATTGGCCTTGACCAGCACCAGCAACTTCGTGGCCGGCCTGAGCCGGCCGCGGAAATAGCGATAGTTGCTCCTGCACGCAGGCAGGCGCAGCTCCAACCGCGAAAAATCATTCTCTCCTTTCGACATACAATCTACAAATATACGAAATAATTCAGGAGGATGTATCCTTGCCGGGATACTGCCCGCAGACAGTGCCCCCGTCTCGGCTTCCGTCCTCGCTTCCCGCCGACGCGGGAACCGGATCCGGCGCCACGGATCCTGCTGCGGCCGAGCTTTCGCCGGCGGCACTGCCTGCGGGCAGTATCCCGGCACAGAGGGTAAACAAAGACCGCCAACCTTGAAGGTCGGCGGTCTTTGTCCGGGAAGGCATGGTCGGAGCGAAGCGACCGGGGGAGTTTGAGGGGTCCTCCCCTCAATGATTAAACCCCGTAATAACCCAACCGGGTTATTACCAGCGGTCCTCGGAAGAGACGGTGAGCTTCTTGCGGCCATGGGCGCGACGGGATGCGAGAACCCGGCGGCCGTTCGGCGTGCTCATACGCTCGCGGAAGCCGTGCTTGTTGACACGCTTGCGATTGGAGGGTTGGAAAGTCCTTTTCATATCTTCTATTTTTAATTTTCAGATTTGGGAGGGCAAAGGTAATCTTTTCCGATTTCAATTACAAATTTTTCTGCAAAATATTCATCTTTCAGCCATTCATCAATCCTCCAGACGCGGATTTTGCCGGGCTGGACACCGCATTTGCGGGTCAGCTCCGAGATTTCCGCGTTCACGTCCCCGCCCTTGAGGTAGAGGATGCCGCGGCGGAACTTGCCTTTCACCCACGGATAGAAGTTGTCCAGCGAGGTGACGGCGCGGGAGACCACCCAGTCGAAGGTCTGCGGCAGCGACTCCGCCCGCGCGTTGACGCAGGTGACGTTGCGCAGGCCCAGCCCGTCGGCGACGGCCTGCGCCACCCGGACCTTCTTGCCGATGGAGTCGCAAAGCGTGAAATGCGCGTCCGGGAAGGCGTCGGCGAGCGGGATTCCGGGGAAGCCGCCGCCGGTGCCGAGGTCGAGGACCTCCGCGCCGCTGAACGCGCCCGGCCGGAACCGGTCCACGTACTCAGCGATGGCCAGCGAGTGGAGGATGTGGTGCGCGTAGAGGTTGTCGATGTCCTTGCGGGACACGACATTGATCCGCTCGTTCCACTCCCGGTAGAGCGCGGTCATCGCGGCATATTGTTCCTCCGTTTTCGGGACCATTTCCCGGCAAAGATACGAAAATAACTTGTAACGAGGGAAACCATCGGAAACGATACGTCAGATGGGTGATGTAATCTCACTTGCATCAGCATGTTAGTCGAGCATCACAGTGTTTCCTATGATTACTGCAATATCGGATTATTTCATTCAATTTTGCTGCTTCTGTCTCGTTTTGTCCCGTTTCCCGTGAAGCGCAGTTGTCGCCGTCAGGCGTGATCAGCAAGCGGAACGCGAAGGTGCGGGTCGAGGAATACCTGGCTTCCATCGGGAAGCCGGATCTGCGCAGCGATGGATAAAGCCATCGTAGATGTCCTTATACCCAACAATCCGTTCCGTGTGTCTAAATCATGAGCAATGCTTTTTTCTTTTCCTCGATGATTCTGTCAAGTGTGTCTTCGGGCTTTATCGTTTCACCTGCTATTATCATGCGAACTGGGGCTATTGAATACTCCCAGTGAGATGAATCATATACTCGCCCCTCATGAATGATTATTCGAAAAGCATCTTCGGGAGAGGGGGGTATAGTTATGCCGGTAAACATTTGATAAAGTTTCAGAAAAGAGGAAACATCATTGGCCCTTATATATTGCTGGACTTTTTTCTCCACCAAAAGATCGAATTCTTCATACAAACGTTCACCCGGCGAAGAGCATATCAATGAATCCGGCGCGTTGGTTACATAACAATTATTATCACGTTTAAGTCTAAGATGCAGTTCGCTTGATAAAGAGAATGCATCTATGGTCTCAGGATATCCCACAAACTCGGGATTGAAATGTAAAAAGATTAGGATCGTATCATTCTGAGGACAAATGGAAAAACCTTGTTCAACAAGTATTTTAGACATCTCCTTTATTCGCTTTTTGCTAAACAATCTATCTCCGTGTTTCACCGACTGTATATCATTGTCAAAGTCGTAATCAATATATTCTTTAGAGGCTTGAAATAAATACTTCCATAATTTCCCACCGTTTAAAGGGAACGATAGAAGCATGAGTATCAAAAGAAGGGTTTTCATATCAATACCGATATCTATTATTCTTGTTTACGAGCTTATAAGCTGTTTGTCCCTCGCTGTTGAAAAACAAGCTTTGCCCTTTTCGATCAACTATTCTAGGCCCAAAGTACATACCTGTCCCTTGTTGTGACTTCAAATATCCGGTTCTCAAAGGAATTCCATGCTCTGCTCGTATAAGGTTTTCATAATGGGTTGCAAATACTTCGCTAAATGGGATATCTTTGGGTACAGAATAACCATTATAGAGGTCTCCTGCTGAAATCCATGTGTTCGTATTAAGAGTCCCTCTCAAATCATCCATCGCATGTGCCAGTTCATGTCCAAGAGAAATAAAAGGTTCCGAGTTGCTTTTGATGGCAGACCACCCTATAGATCTGCTGCCAGAGAAATACTTATTACCCGTAAGTTTGTCGTTGAACTCATTGTTCTCAAGGACAATCCTATTAATTGAAGCAACTGTCTCTTTGATCATTTTCGAACCATTCGCCCCTTCCATGAGGGTTAGGAGCGAGGAATTAAGATCTTGTATATAACTGTCCGTCCCTTCAAACAGCTTCCCGTCGGCATCATAAAACCCCCAAACATCATTCTGCTCCCGCCATTCATATTCCGTAAAAGTATTGTCTTCATTTGTGTGTCGGACAACTATTTTTCTCCCCTCCGGATCGATAAACTTCATCGGGTTTCCCGCGCAGAAAAGATACGGCGAATGCAGATAGTACTTCTCAGCCATCGAGTCCTGCGAGATCCATCGTCCGAGGGCAGGGTCGTAGAGGCGTGCGCCGAAGTCGTAGACGTTGAAGGAGGCGGCGGGGTTCCACTCCTTACCCTGATATTTCTCGGGCTGTAAGGCTGTGTTGGAGCCTGTCGGCAACGGTCCTCCGAGCGGGTAGTAGTCATCCGTCTCCGGGACGAGGTCGCCGCACCACTCGATGGCGGTCGTGGTGCCGGAGACCGTACGCACTTCCCGGAGTTTGGAGCCGTCGGCGGCGTAGTAGTAGTTGATCGTCGATCCATTGGAGAACGTGACGGTCTGCGGGAGATCGATCTCGTTCCAGGAGACGGAAGAGATGAAATGTTTCGCGGGAGAGAACAATGGTATCATTTTAAAGAATTCTGTAATATAATGATGGGTTGATCTCCCTATACTCGCTTTTATATAGGTGCTCGGCAGACTTATTAATGGCGTTCATAAAATCATCGGTGATTAATAATATAATTTCTTCATTGGTGTCTTTTAGCAACAGTTTTAGCCATATTGATTGGTCTATGTCAACAGCAAGATTTAATAAAAAAATCTTTTTTGGATTGAGTCTCCATATTTTCTTAAAAGTAGTACATAGTTCTTCGAGCTCATGTGCCAAGGTGCTGTTCAGTTCAATACTTTCAACTAACAAGTCTTCCCCTTCTATTAAGTGCAATTGCCGTTTCTCCTCATCGTTATAAAATCTATAGAGACTTGAAAAGAAAATAGAATCCGGATGCATCTGCCCCATGTATTTATTATTCTTATAATCAATAAAATAAACAGAGCTTCTATAATCGCCCATGGAAAATGGGACAGATGTGGGAATGTCTATTTTTTGAATATCTAGGAGTAAACGTTCTCTATTAGGCGCGCATGCAGTAAAAACAATGAATATGGTGAAAAGAGGGAATAATATGTAGTCTTTCATTTCCGCTTACTCCTATAATTATTTTTAAAAGCATACCGGGCTCCCGCAAAGATGGATTTTTGGTCATCCAAGCTATCGAATTGAGGTCGATATCCGTTATAGCTACGATTGTTATTGCTGAAAAAACCAAGACTATTTGCTTGGGCTCCCATTTCAAGAATAGAGATTGGAAGGCCAATAGTATAACCAGAAGCACCCCATAAGAAATTGCCGAAATTCATCAGACTATGTGCCACTGTATCTCCCTGTGGGATAAAGAGATATTTTGATTGGATTTCTTTGTTGTTGAGATAGCCGCCATACAAAGAAGATAAGACTGAAGATGAATAATCAAAATTGTGAGAAGAATCAGTACTCAAAGAATTGCTGGCCCCAATAAATACAGAAGCATCCACATCTGAGTCAAATGTTCCTTGAGAATCCAAAAAATCAAAAATAGTGGATTCGTTTACAAAGGCTAAATTTGTAATCTCTCCTGCATCTATTGCCTTGGGATCATTCTTTGGATCCGCGAATCTAAAATAGTTGATAGAAAGGTTTCCGTCCTCATCATAAGATTCAACTGCGATTTTATGATGCCCTCGTTTATTCTCCTTTCCCAGATAATTTCCGGAAAAATCAAACCGATAAATGTCATTCCCACTCGGATCCACGAACCTCATCGGATTCCCCGCGCAGAAAAGATACGGCGAATGCAGATAGTACTTCTCAGCCATCGGGTCCTGCGAGATCCATCGTCCGAGGGCTGGGTCGTAGAGGCGGGCGCCGAAGTCGTAGACGTAGTAGGTGTCGCTGTAGGTGGAGGTTCCATCCACCTGCCGAGTCAAGACGGTACGTCCCAGTTTGTCGGTGAAGGTGAGGCTGACGACCCCGTCTTCGTCGGTGGTCCGGACGACGGAGAGAGTGCCGGCGGCATCGATGAGGATTCCTCCTTTGAGCAGTATATCCATAAGACACAAAGATATGCAAATTTCTCGTCGAGAGGCAATTCAGTGCGGATTCTCCAATTTGTTCTTGTTTGCCTGTATCTGCCGTAAACCTTTAACCTAAGGCCCAAAATGCCAAGAGACCGATAACCAAGACAACCAGAATAATTAGAATTGTTCTAAAATTGTTTCTATTGGATTGGTACTCCGGAGTTCCTGGATCCTGTCGGTGATTACCATACCGATCATACCCATTCGCGTTATATCCGTCCTGCCCGTAACCGTGCCAGTCAAATCCGGCATTATCATATTTGCTTTCTGTTTTTTTGTAATAACCCGCTCTGTCAAATCCTCTTTTGTCCAATCCTTCCGCATCATATCCTTCCCAATCATACCCGGATAAGTCATATGGCGAAGATGTGTCGTGGTGTATGTGCGCTCGATCAAACCCTCTCGGGTCAAACCCATCCTTGTCATATCCCTCTACGTCATATCCATCGGGATCAAGACCTTTTTCATCAATTTCCATCAACTCGGGTTGATCAATGCTGTGGAATTTATCAAACTCTGCTACATACTCCCTCCCACAATTGGGACATCTACATAAAACGGTTAATACGACGGCGCCATTATTGATAATCCTTTCTGTGGTCATCACTCGGCCGCAAGAGCCGCATTTTGCAACGAATTCTTCCATTTTTGGCATCAAATTAATCAACTATAAGATTGTTTGGTCTATTCTTGGGATTGATCTCATTGCCATATTCTTCCCAATTAATCGGCCCTCTACTTACCAAAATCCCTGTGTGACCTGAAATTTTGACTTTATTATATCGTGTATTGACGACGATACCAATTGTATCTCCGGCTGATATCAGCCAAGTCTCCTCATTGGAGACCTTCAAATATTTAATATATTCCCTATTATTAATCACATATTTAGCTTCGATAACCGGATCATCGGGTACTCTAAATCTATCCCTGTATCCTGTTCTCAAAACAATGGCTTTAGTATAAACAATATTTGGATCTTTTTGGAATTGATACCAATCATAAACATGAGCCAATATGCAAAAGAATAAAACAATCAATGATAGTTTTAGAAAGAAATAAAGCAGATCCAAGAAGTCAGACCTTTCTTTGGGGCGATTGCTGAGTTTCTTCTTGGATGCATCTCCTTTACATGAGTTGGCCATACTAAAATCTGGTTTTATCTTAATAAATGAGTGTCCTATTTCCCAAAACCAGTGAGGTAGTCCTGCCGTAGAATGTTCTTCTAACAGGATTGTATCCCATCTTTTATCTTTTAAGAATCTATACGGGGTTCCACGTGAATAGGAAATGACATGAGAACATTCACTTTTTCGCCTCTTATTCGTCCACATGTCCATGGTTGTAAGGCGTGTATGGTATTTAGAACATCTCTCTCAACGGCCTGCGGACTGGGATGAACCACCGACTTCAGCAGGTCGTCGGAGATGGAGCGGGCCTGCGCCGGGCGCCTAATGCGAGCGGTGTCAGCGCGGGACAAGGTGTCCCGGCGGACGACTTTGGTCGATTGGGCGGAAAGATCAAAGACGGACAGAAATATGGCGAGGACGCCGATGCTGAGGAACGGGGCTGGAATGGATCTGTGTTTCATGGGCAGGACGAGGAGGTGGCTTTACAAACCTTAGATTTGCAGAGTGGTATTCTACTCCAAGGCTTGTAACAACAAAAGTAGTAAATTTATGCCGGATAATAAAGTTGAATTAAGGACAATGGAGCCGGGCGGTTCTCAATCTTTACAAAAGGGTAAGACCCG
>JAFUWY010000031.1 GCA_017477245.1 Bacteroidales bacterium
CTCCCAGAGCAACGACCCGCTCATCCTCATCGACGGCGTCACCGGCACCCTGAGCGACATCCCTTCCGACCAGATCGAGAGCATTGACGTGCTGAAAGATGCCTCCTCCACCGCCATCTACGGTGCCCGCGGTGCCAACGGTGTCATCCTCGTGACCACCAAGGGTGCCAAGGAAGGCAAGGTCCGTGTCACCTACAGCGGCTACGCCAAGTTCAACACCCCGACCAAGTACCTCCAGGCCCTCGGTCCCTACGACTACCTCTATTATGTCTGGGCCAACGCCTACGCGCACGACCAGTCCTACGCCGCCGACCCGTTCACCGAACTCTACGGCATCGGTGACTACGGCGACATCAACCGCTACAAGAACGTCCAGCAGTACGACGTCCAGAAGGAAGTCTACAACAGCTCCTTCTCCCACAGCCACGACCTCTCCATCTCCGGCGGCAACGAGTCCACCAAGGTCCTCGTCTCCGCCAACTGGAACGACGAGAACGGTATGAAGATCGCCTCCTGGCAGAAGCGCGGCAACCTCTCCTTCAAGATCAACCAGAAGATCTCCGACCGCCTCAACGTCGCGATGGACGTCCGCTACACCGACATGACCTCCTTCGGCTACGAAGGCACCGGCAGCCGCAGCGGTTCCGTCCTCTCCTCCTCCTACCGCTACCGTCCGATCACCACGGACATCATCCGCCAGTACGGCAACCTCGACGCCCTGCAGAAGGGTGCCGTCGAGCAGTACGGCAAGGGTGTCCTCTGGGATGTCTACGACCCCGTCAAGCAGCTCCTCGACTATGAGCCCGAGCAGCGCCGCCAGAGCCTGCGCGGCACCTTCTCCCTCAACTGGAACATCGTCAAGGGCCTGACCTACCACACCGACCTGTCCGCCAGCCGCGGCTACAACCAGAACAAGACCTGGTCCGGCGCCATCCGCAACAACTACATCGACGACTCCACCGGCGAGAAGCAGCACGCCGGCGACGCCACCGTCTACCAGGGCAACTCCTGGCGGACCCGCTGGACCAACACCCTCAACTACGAGTTCGAGCCCAGCCAGGCGCACCGCTTCAACTTCCTGCTCGGCCACGAGGTGCAGAACACCGGCGGCGACTCCATGACCATCACGGCGGACCACTTCCCCGCCAACTTCACCAAGGAGAACGCCTTCACGATGATCGACCAGTACGACGCCAGCAAGTCTACCATCACCCGCAAGTTCTACACGGGCTACAGCACCCCGGAGCGCATCCTCTCCTTCTTCGGCCGCGTCAACTACACGCTGCTCGACCGCTACCTCTTCACGGTCACCTTCCGTGCTGACGGTTCCTCCAAGTTCGCTCCGTCCCACCGCTGGGGTTACTTCCCCGCCGCCGCCTTCGCATGGCGCGCCAGCGAGGAGCCCTTCCTCAAGGACGTGAACTGGCTGAACGACCTCAAGTTCCGTCTCTCCTACGGTACGGTCGGTAACGACGGCATCAGCGCCGACCTCTGGTCCCAGTCCTGGCTCGCCAGCAGCGACTACTACTCCATCGGCAACGTCAAGCAGAGCGCCTACACGATCGGTTCCGCCATGGCGAACCCCGACCTGAAGTGGGAAACCACCATCACCCGCAACTTCGGTATCGACTTCGGCGTGCTCAACGGACGCCTCTCCGGTACCCTCGACCTCTACTGGAACAGCACGAAGGACCTGCTGATGAACATGACCCTGCCGGCCATCACCGGCTTCACCAGCACCTACGCCAACATCGGCCAGACCTCCAACAAGGGTATCGAACTGTCCCTCAACGCCATCCTCGTCCAGACCCGTGACTGGGGCCTGACCTTCGGCGGCAACATCAACTTCAACAAGAACAACATCGACGCACTCTCCGAGAACGTCACGCCGCTCTACGGCTCCTCCTGGTTCCACTCCGGCAACCCGGGCAACGACTACGGCCTGTTCGTCGGCCAGCCGGTCGGCCTCGTCCGCGGCCTCGTCTATGACGGCCTCTACAGCACGGACGACTTCAACTACGACCCGGCCACCCACATCTACACCCTGAAGGAAGGTATCCCCGACCTCAGCGGCAACATCGCCGGACAGTGGTACGAAACCCAGAAGTTCGTCCCCTCCGGACAGACCGCCTATCCGGGCCTCCCGAAGTTCAAGGACCAGCCCAAATGGGACAAGGAGAAGAACGAGTATGTCTACGACGGCATCGTCGATGACTCCGACTACACCGTGATCGGCGACACCAACCCGCTCTTCACCGGCGGTTTCAACATCACCGCCAACTACAAGAACTGGGACTTCGGCGCCTACTTCAACTACAGCGTCGGCAACAAGATCTACAACATCACCAAGCTCGCCACCCTCAACGGCTACAAGGAGTCCGGTCTGTTCGAGAACCACCTCGGCTTCATGAAGGACAGCTACAAGATCTACGACATCCAGGGCGGCCAGCTCGTCCGCGTGCATGATCCCGCAGCGCTCAACGCCCTCAACGCCAACGCCCAGTGGCCGCTCTGCACCAACGAGAACGGCATCATCTCCACCCTCGGCATCGAGGACGGCAGCTACCTGCGTCTCAACACCCTGACCGCCGGCTACACCGTGCCGAGCAGCAGCGCTTTCGCCAAAGCCCTCAACATCAGCAACCTGCGCGTCTACGCGACGATCTACAACCTTTTCACCCTCACGAAGTACTCCGGCCTCGACCCGGAGGTCAGCACCGCCCAGAACATCAACGGCGCCCAGTATCCGACGCCGGGTATCGACTGGGGTGCCTACCCGCGCGCCCGGTCCTTCGTCCTCGGTGTCAACGTCTCCTTCTAATCATCTCAAGGAAAGAAGAATATGAAAAAGATACTTTACGCAATCGCTGCGCTCGCCGTCTGCTTCTCCCTCAGCCAGTGCAAGCCGAACGAATACCTCAGCGTGGCCTCGCCCAACAAGATGGACGACGAGTTCGTGACCTCTTCCGTGAGCGAGACTTTCAAGACGCTCGCCCAGTGCTACCGGACCTACCTCAGCGTGGCCGGCGGCGGCAACTACAACTGGAACGACTCCGCCTCCGACGCGGAATACTATCCTGAATACAACTCCGGCAACGGCCGTATCGGCTACCTGCATCCGGAGAACACGACCGTCAACTCCAAGAGCGGCCAGTTCACCAACCTGTTCACGATCGTCGCCCGCTGCGCCCGCATCGCCGGCATCCTCGAACAGAAAGACGAATTCAAGAGTGCCCATGATGCCGGCCAGGTCAACGACTGGACCCAGCTCTGGGGCGAGGCCTGGACCATGTGGGCCTACTGCTACACCGAACTCGTGCGCCACTACGGCGACGTGCCCTTCGGCATCGAGAACTCCGTTGTGGACGAGGGTTACACCCTGACTTCCCGCTTCACCATCCTCGACGAGGTCATCAAGAAGCTCAAGGAAGTCGAGGGCAGCATGTACTACCTGGGCCAGGGCGGCATCCAGGCCGAGCGCATGTCCCGCACCTTCGCCAACATGCTGATCGCCGAGGCCAACCTCATGGCCGGCGGCTACCAGACCCTCCGCACCGATGTGGACGGCCTCTATGAGGGCATCACCTTCGAGACCATGTACACCAACAACAGCGACAAGGTGAATGCCATCTTCGCCCGTCCGACCAATTGGCAGAGCTACTACAAGGAGGCCCAGACCTACTTCCGCAAGGTCGTCTCCGGCGACGCCAAGGGAACGCTCCGCCTGGTCACCACCGACGACCGCGGACTGGGCAACCCCTACCAGCGCAGCCTCCAGTACATCATGGACATGCAGGTCTCCCCGGAATCCGTCTGGGAAGTCGGCAACCAGGCTCCCCTGCAGTCCGAGCGTCCCTACTCCCAGGGCCGCCCGTCCGACGGCGCCACCAAGAACGCCGCTCCCTGCAAGGTCTTCGCCGGCATCCGCGTGATCCCGACCGCCTACTACCAGATCTGGGAAGACGGCGACCTCCGCTGGGACGCCTCCGCCGTCGTGACCGGCTCCGACGGCAAGGGCTCCGAGGCCATCGTCCAGCTCATTTCCGGCTCCCGCCTCAAAGGCGGTATCGCCATCAACAAGTGGGACATCAACAAGATGGCTGAGCCGTACGTGGCCGCCTGCCGCAATTCCGGCATGAACTACGCTTTCTTCCGCATGGACAACACCATGCTCAAGCTCGCCCAGGTCGACTACGCCCTCGGTGACGCCACGGAGGCCCTGAGCCTCGTCAACCAGTTGCGCGCCCGCGCCGGCCTGGAAGGCCTCGGCTCCGTGGATGACTACGCCATCATCGACGAGTTCAAGCGCGAGTGCATCGGCGACGGCGACATCAAGTTCGCGGAGCTCCGAGCCGGCAAGTTCACCGAACTCGGCAAGGCCATGCGCGCCGAACTCAAGACCGTCATCGCCGGACTCGAGAAGGACGGCTACTACACCTTCAAGAACGGCCGCACCATCTCCAACTATGTCTGGACCAAGCTTGTGGACCTCTCCGGCAAGAAGGTCGGCGTGAACACCCACAACCGCGTGGAGGGCGATCCCGCCCGCACCCCGGGCTGGCGCGGTGTCTATGACTACACCACCACGACCTCCAGCGGTGCCGTCGTCGGCGAGAAGCACAACCTCGCCATCGAAGGCCTGTTCGAGTACATCGACCCGGACGGCGAGCGCGCCAAGGCCCTCGAGGCCGACGGCTACAAGAAGACCGACTGGGGCATCGGCATGGTCAAGGAGAAGGCCAACATGTGGGACTACAACATGCTCTCGGGTATCGACGACTCCGACGTGCCTCTGTACTTCCACCCGCTTCCGCTGACCACCATCCAGCAGTCCAAGGGCCAGGTAACCAACGGCTACAGCCTCCCGCAGCAGTAGTCGCCCGGCAGGACTGACCGAACGTCATTCGCCGGCTTGATCTTTCGTCATTCGCCGGCTTGATCTTTCGTCATTCGCCGGCCCCGACCGGCGAATCCCCCAGGAACCCGCACCCGACCGGTGCGGGTTCCCTTTTTGTGTTAGGATAGTTGCGAAAAATGATTATATTTGTAGACTGCGAAAAAGAAACCAATTTCAATCCATATGTCAAAAGTTATCACCTTCGGAGAAATCATGCTGCGGCTCAGCCCTTCCGGAAATGACCGATTCATCCAGACTGATTCCTTCCGCATCATTCCCGGAGGCGGGGAGGCCAACGTGGCCGTCAGCCTCGCCAATTACGGCCATGACGCCTACTACGTGAGCAAACTGCCCAAGCACGAAATCGGCCAGATCGCCGTGAACGCCCTCCGCCGCTACGGTGTCAAGACCGACTACATCGCCCGCGGCGGCGACCGTATCGGCCTCTATTACGCCGAGACCGGCGCCTCCATGCGCCCGTCCAAGGTCATCTATGACCGCGCGCATTCCGCCATCGCCGAGGCCGACCCCGCCGACTTCGATTTCGACGCCATCATGGAGGGAGCCGCCTGGTTCCACTGGTCCGGCATCTCCCCCGCCATCTCGGACAAGGCCGCCGAGCTCACCCGCCTCGCCTGCGAGGCTGCCAAGCGCCACGGCGTCACCGTGTCCGTGGACCTCAACTTCCGCAAGAAACTCTGGACCTCCGAGAAGGCCATCTCCATCATGCGCCCGCTCATGAAATACGTGGACGTCTGCATCGGCAATGAGGAAGACGCCGAGCTGTGCCTCGGCTTCAAGCCGGACGCCGACGTTGAGGGCGGCAAAACCGACGCCGCCGGCTACGAAGGCATCTTTAGGCAGATGCGCGAGGAGTTCGGCTTCAAGTACGTCGTCAGCACCCTGCGCGAGAGCTTCAGCGCCACGCACAACGGCTGGAAGGCCCTGATCTACGACGGCAAGGAGTTCTACCAGAGTAAGCGCTACGAGATCAACCCCATCATCGACCGCGTCGGCGGCGGCGACTCCTTCTCCGGCGGCCTCATCCACGGCATGCTCAAATACCCCGGCGACCAGGCCTCCGCGCTGGAATTCGCCGTCGCGGCATCCGCCCTCAAGCACACGATTAACGGCGACTTCAACCTTGTCAGCGAAGCCGAGGTCCTCAGCCTCGCCGGCGGCAATGCGAACGGTCGCGTACAGAGATAAACGATTATGGCAAAGTACACCAAACTGCAAGTCATCCAGGCCATGAAGGAGACCGGCATGGTCCCGGTCTTCTACAACGGCAACCTCGAGACCGCCAAGCAGGTCGTCAAGGCCTGCTACGAGGGCGGCGTCCGCGCCTTCGAATTCGCCAACCGCGGCGACTTCGCGCAGGAAGTCTTCGGCGAGCTCGTCAAGTTCGCGAACAAGGAGCTTCCGGGCATGATCATGGGTATCGGCACCGTCGTCGACGCCCCCACCGCGGCCCTCTACATCCAGCTCGGCGCCAACTTCGTCGTCGGCCCGATGTTCAACCCCGAGATCGCCCCGGTCTGCAACCGCCGGCTCATCCCCTACTGCCCCGGCTGCGCCACGGCCTCCGAGGTCGGTGCCGCCCAGGCGGCCGGATGCGACATCTGCAAGGTCTTCCCCGGCGACGTGCTCGGCCCGGCATTCGTCAAGGGCGTGCGCGCCCCGATGCCCTGGAGCCAGCTGATGGTCACGGGCGGCGTGAAGCCCGAGAAGGCCAACCTCGAGGCCTGGTTCAAGGCCGGCGTGACCTGCGTCGGCATGGGATCCAACCTCTTCCCGAAGGACGTCATCGCCGCCGGCGAATGGTCCAAGATCACCGAACTCTGCAAGAATGCCCTGCAAATCATCAAAGAAGTAAGATAAAATGGCAAGCACACAACAAAAACTGATGACCAACTGGCGCTGGTGGCTCTGCTCGCTGCTCTTCGTGGCGACGACCGTCAACTACCTCGACCGCCAGGTCCTCTCGCTCACCTACGAGGAATTCATCAAGCCTGAATTCCACTGGACGGATGCCCACTACGGCACCATCACTTCCTTCTTCTCCATCTTCTACGCCATCTGCTGCCTGTTCGCGGGCAAGTTCGTGGACTGGATGGGCACCAAGAAGGGCTACCTCATCTCCATCGGCGTCTGGTCCGCCGGCGCGTGCCTCCACGCCGCCTGCGGCTGGGCTACGGCCCACATCACCGGTCTGGACAGCGTCGCCGCCATGCGTGCCGTCGAAGCCGGCAGCAAGGCCGCCCTCGCGATCTCCACGACTTCCGTCTACCTGTTCCTGCTCTGCCGCGGTATCCTCGCCCTCGGTGAGGCCGGCAACTTCCCCGCCGCCATCAAGGTGACGGCCGAGTACTTCCCGAAGAAGGACCGCGCCTTCGCTACCTCCATCTTCAACGCCGGCGCTTCCGTCGGTGCGCTCGCCGCTCCGCTCGTGATCCCGCCGCTGGCCGTCAAGTTCGGCTGGGAGTGGGCTTTCATCATCATCGGTGCCCTTGGTTTCCTCTGGATGTTCTTCTGGGCCTTCATGTATGAGAAGCCGGAGAAGAGCAAGCACGTCAACGAAGCCGAGCTCGAGTACATCCACCAGGACGACGCCGCCGAGGCCGCCGAGAAGGCCGCCATCGCCGAGCAGAAGGCCATCCCGATGCTGCAGTGCTTCAAGTACAAGCAGACCTGGGCCTTCATCGTCGGCAAGTTCTTCACCGACGGTGTGTGGTGGTTCTTCCTGTTCTGGGCTCCTTCCTACTTCTCCAACCAGTTCAACGCCCCGGCGACCTCCGGTCTGGGCCAGGGCCTGATCTTCACGCTCTACGCCATCGTGACCGTGATCTCCATCTTCGGCGGCTACCTCCCGAAGATCTTCGTGGAGAAGAAGGGCATGAACCCGTATGCGGGCCGTATGCTCGCGATGCTCATCTTCGCGTTCTTCCCGATCGCCGCGCTCTTCGCGCAGCCGCTGGGTATCCACTTCAACACCCCCTGGTGGCCGGCCATCCTGATCGGTCTCGCCGGTGCGGGACACCAGGCCTGGAGCGCCAACCTCTTCTCCACCATCGGTGACATGTTCCCGAAGAGCACCATCGCCACCATCACCGGTATCGGTGCCATGGCGGGCGGCGTCGGCTCCATGATCATCCAGAAAGTGGCGGGTAACCTCTTCACCCACGCCGAGCAGATGGGTTCCGCCTTCCACTTCCTCGGATTCGAAGGCAAGCCTGCCGGCTACTTCATCATGTTCTGCTTCTGCGGTGTCGCCTACCTCATCGCCTGGAGCATCATGAAGGCCCTCGTGCCGAAGTACAAGCCCATCGAGGTCTAATGAAGATCTGTCTTCTCCAACACGATATCGCCTGGGGGGATCCCCAGGCGAATTGTGTTCATCTGGACGCCTTGCTCGCCACGGCGCCGCAGGCGGACCTGTATGTCCTGCCGGAGATGTTCTCTACGGGCTTCGCCACCCTGCCCGGCGCCACCGTGGAGCACGGTGAGCCCTGCACGGGTCTCGCGTGGATGCAGCGCAAGGCAGCGGCGCTCGGCGCCGCCCTCGCCGGCAGCATCGCGCTGGAGATTCGCCGGTCGGAGCCTGCGAATGACGGGGGGAAAGGCAGGTCGTCATTCGCCGGCTTGACCGGCGAATCTTCCGCCTCCTGCGTCAACCGCTTCTACTTCGTCTACCCCGACGGACACTACGTCCAGTACGACAAGCGCCACCTGTTCGGCTACGGCGGCGAAGGCGAGCGCTTCCGGGGCGGCGACGAGCGCGTGGTCGTCGAGTACGGCGGCGTACGCTTCCTGCCGGCGGTCTGCTACGACCTGCGCTTCCCCGTGTGGCTGCGCAGCCGGGACGACTACGACGCCATCCTGCTGGTGGCCAGCTGGCCGGACGTGCGGCGCTTCGCGTGGGACACGCTCGCCCGCGCCCGTGCCATCGAGAACGCCTGCTACGTCGCCGCGGTCAACCGCGTGGGCGAGGACCCCGCCTGCAAGTACAACGGCGGCACGGCCCTGATCGGCCCCTACGGCGAGACCCTCGCCGCCGCGCCGGACGGGCAGGAAGCCCTGGTCTGCGGCGAGATCGACCTGCAGCGCCTCGCCGACTACCACGCCAAGTTCCCCGTCCTGCAAGACGCCGACGCGTTCGACATCCGTTAAGCTTGATTAACAGGCAATTACAAAATAACCTTCGGAGAAATCTCCGAAGGTTATTTTGTAACAGGCTGACTATCAATATCAGTCGATCAGCGCATTCTTCTCGACGGTCCAGCCTTCGCGCTGCGAGAGGCCGCAGGGGTTGCCCTGGAAGAGTTTGGCGGCCTGCTTGTCGCCCTTGAGCTGCCACTGCAGCCAGGCCAGGGCTGGCACCGTGAACTCGCCGCCGTGCGGCTTGGCGTAGGTGCCGCCATGGCCGACCGGATAGTTGGCCGCGAAGGCGGGGACCTTCGTCAGCCGGTGGAAGTCGTCCATGCCGTTCTGGTAGGCGATGTCCTGCTCGCCGCCGAGGATGTAGATCACGGGGACGGTGATCTTCTGGAGTTTCTCCTTCTCGGGCATCGGCATGCCGGGCACGGCGCCGGCCGGGTTGATGAACAGGCCGCTGTTGCAGATCATCAGGGTCTTGAAGCGCGGGTCCGCCGCGTTGTCCAGCGTCTGCAGCCCGCCGCAGGACATACCGGCGGCGGCGATGGCATCCACGTCGATGCGGCCGTAATACGGGCTGTCCTTGTCGGCATTCTGCGCGATGGCCCAGTCGACGGCCTCAAGCTGCTGCTTCGAGGTGGACTGCGGGCCCTGGTAGCGGTCGTCGGTCATCGGGATGTAGCCCGTGGCGATCACCAGGAACCCGTGCGAGGCGATCTCGTTGAGGAACTTGTAGTGCTCCCACGGGGAGTTGATGCAGGCGCCGTTGCCCCACACGAGGACGGGAAGTTTGTTCCCGCGCCCGAACGGAGCGAGGTCCTGAGGCGCGAAGATGGTGTGGGCCTCGAGCGAGGGGTCCTCCAGCATCAGGACCTTGTAGGGGCCCGTGCCGCCGTCTTCGACGATCCGGTTCAGTCCGGCCGGCGGAGCGACCGGTTTGGGCGTGCATGCGCCGAGAATCAGGGCGCAGGCCGCAAGGAGGGAAAGGGTCCGTCTCATCGTCCGAAGTTGATTAAGGCATCATCCAGGTGGGAAACCCCGCGGCAGACATCGTCCAGGACCATCGTGAAGCCGTTCTCCTCGCTGTAAGGCTCCCAGGTCGGGATGCCCTTGACGTTGGGATTGCCGGTCTTGATGAAGGAAAGCCAGATGTCGCTGACGGTCTGCTGGAACTTGTAGGCGCGGTCGCTGCCGCCGGTCATCTCGCGCATGTTCTGCACGTTGTTGAACATGAAAGGAAGCTCCATGCCATGGCTGGCGCCGAGGACGTTCCCGTCCGGCATCCAGGTGAAGAGGTAGAGGTAGGCCGGCGCGCCGCCCTGGCGGGCCTTGGCCGCCGCCTGGTTGATGGCGCCGGAGCGGAACCGCAGGTCCATGTAGACGGCGTCCTTGAGCGGAGCGTCCGGATAGGCGGCCCGGAAGAGTTCGATGAACGCATCGGTGCGCTCGCCGTAGCGGCGCGACAGCTGCTCGCGCACGGCCGCCTCGGAGCCGTCGATCCCGACGTTGAAGGTGAATTCGTTGAAGTTGGTACCGACCAGCAACGGGACGTCGCGGCCCAGCTCGGGCGCTTCGGTGTCGCCGGGTTTCAGGGTGATCACGGTGCCGTCACCGACCGGGCCGGCGCCGGCACGCGCCTGGCGCGAGGCCGCCAGCAGCTCCTCGTAGCTGAACCTGGAGAGATCGACGTCCGGGCCGGGCTTGACGCCCAGGGCCTTGACGAAGGCGAGGCCCTGCTCCCGGCTCACCGCGGGATCCGCCACGCTGAGGAAGGAGCCGCTCTGGACCACGGCCTTCTTGAAGAGGCCCTTGGCCGAAGGCATGGCCAGCAGCGCGGACACCTTGCCGCCACCGCCGGACTGGCCGCCGATGGTCACGTCGTCGGGGTTGCCCCCGAAACGGGCGATGTTGTCACGCACCCACTCGAGCGCCTTGACGATGTCCTGCTGGCCCAGGTTGACGGACTGGGCGTATTTGCCGCCCAGGCCCGTGAGGTCGAGGTAGCCCAGGACGTTGAGCCGGTGGTTGATGTTCACGACCACGATGTCGCCCTTCTGCGCGAGGGCCCGGCCCTCATAGCAGGGCAGGTCGTGGCCCGAGCCGCTGGAGTAGCCGCCGCCGTGGATCCACAGGAAGACGGGACGCTTCCTGCCGTCGGTGATGGAGGGCGTCCAGACATTCAGCACCTGGCAGGCCTCGTCCATCGGCTCCAGGAAGAACTGGTTGCCGAAGCCGTAGTCGGTCTGGGTGTTGCCGTCGTTGTAGTTGAGGGTCTCGGTCTGCGGGGTCTGCGGCCCGTAGAGCTTGCATTGCCGCACGCCCTCCCAGCGGTCGGGCGCCTGCGGAGGCATGAAACGCTCCGCCTTGGCGTAGCGGATGCCCTTGAAGGTGTAGATGCTGCCGTCGAGGTAGCCCTCGATGGTGCCGTAAGTCGTTTCCACGCGGGTGTTCTCCCCCGCCGTGATGGCGCCGTCCGGAAGGTACTTCTCCGGCGCCTGGGGGCCGCAGGCGGCGCAGAGCAGGGCGGCCGCAGCAGTGAGGATCAGGGATTTTCTCATACTATTCGGCATTGAAGGTAATCGTGGAAGGGGTCAGGCCGTCGGAAGTGACGGTCACGGTGACGGTGCCCTTGCGGTCCGCGGCCACGATGCCCAGGCACAGGCCGGAATAGGCCTTGCGCTCGGCGGCCTTGACGGAGCCGAGGTCACGCATGTCGCCGTTCTCGACACCGATCAGCCGTCCGCCCCGGACGTCGAATCTCACCACGTTGTCCGTGATCGGGCAGATGTTCCCGTCGGCATCGAGCACCTCGACGGTGACGTGCGCGACGTCGCCCGGCTCAGCCTTGAAGGACGGGCGGTCCACGCTGGCGCGCAGCTGTGCGGGCGCGCCGGCCGTGCGGATGACCTCTTCATAGGTCTGTCCGTTCTTTTGGGCCACGACCTTGATCTCGCCGGGCTGGTACTCCACGTCCCAGGTCAGGTGGAGGTCCGCCGTGGTGGCGTAGCGCTTGCCGGGAGCGTACTGCGCCCAGCTCACGTCCACGCCGCGGCGCGGGAACTCCGTCTCCTTCTTGCCGTAGGACTTGCCGTTCACGAAGAGCTCGACCTCCTCGCAGTTGGTGTAGCAGGCCACCTGGATGATGCGGCCTTCGTTGCCGGCCCAGTTCCAGTGCGGCAGCAGGTGCAGCACCGGCTCATCGGTCCAGATGCTCTTGAAGAACCAGTAGCCGTCCTTCTTGAAGCCGCAGTTGTCGAGGTAGCCCGAGGTGCTGCCGCGGGACGGCCAGCCGGACTCGCCGTAGTAGTCGATGCCGGTCCACATGAAGTCGCCGATCACGTAGTCGTAGTTCATCGCGAAGCGCCAGCGCTGCTCCACGTCGATCAGCCCGCTGCTGATGATGCCGCGGTTGGCGCGGCGCATGTTGCGCATCATCTGCTGCATCTGGGCGTTGTTCGTCTGCTGCGGGGAGAAGCCGCCCTGTCCGGCGCCGAGCGGGCGCTGGGGCTGGGCGTCCGGCAGCGTGTACTGCCGGCGGGGACCGCCGAGGCCGGAGGACTCGGTGGCCACGACGCGGCGGTTCGGGAACTCCGCCTTGTCGATGGCGTAGTTCAGCTCGCGGCGCGTGCGCCAGCGGTCGGGATAATTGTAGCCCACGATATCGTTCTCGAAGGCCGCGAGGAACTCCGGCGAGGTCGGGCTGTTGGAAGCGATCTCGTCGTTGCCGGAGGTCACCAGACGGGTCGGGTCCAGGCGGTGGCAGTAGTCGATCATCTCGCGGGCGAGGCCCGGGCCGACCTCGCTGCGCTGGTCGCGGATCTCGTTGCCGATGCTCCACATCACCACGGAGGGGTGGTTGCGGTCGCGGGCCACCATCGCATAGAGGTCACGGATGTGCCACTGGTCGAAGACCAGGTGGTAGTCGAACTTGTTCTTGCCGGCGATCCACTGGTCGAAGGCTTCGTCCATCACCAGCATGCCGTGCTTGTCGCAGAGGTCGAGGAACTCCGGTGCGGGCGGGTTGTGCGCCGTGCGGATGGCGTTGCAGCCGCCCTCCTTGAGGATCTCGATGCGGCGCTCCCACACGCGCTCGGGCACGGCCGCGCCCACGGCGCCGGCATCGTGGTGGAGGTTCACGCCCTTCATCTTGACCTGCTTGCCGTTGAGAAGGAACCCCCTGTCAACGTCATATTCGATGGTGCGCACGCCGAGGGTCCCCTCGACGCAGTCGACCTCCCGGCCGGAGGCGAGCAGCTGCGAGCGCAGGGTGTAGAGATAAGGATTCTCCGTGTCCCAGAGCTGCGCGCCGGGGACCTCGAGCTTCTGCTCGACGGTCTGCGCGCCGCCGGAGACCATGTCGATCTCCTTCTCCGCCGTGGCCACCACGGCTCCGGCCGCGTCCAGCACGGTCTGGCGGACCGTCAGGCTGCGGGCGCGCGCCTCGCCGTTGGTGACGTCGGACCGGACCAGCACCTTGGCGGTACCGTCCTTCACCTCCGTCGTATAATGGAAGATGCCCCACTTGTCGAAGTGCGTCTTCGCGGTGGCGACCAGCCGCACGTGGCGGTAGATGCCCGAGCCGCTGTACCAGCGGGAATTGGGCTGCTGGGAGTTGTCCACCCGCACGGCGATCACGTTGCCGCGCGCCTTGAGCACCGGCGTGAGGTCGTAGGAGAAGCTGGAGTAGCCGTAGGGCCAGGTCCCCAGGCACACGCCGTTGAGCCAGACCGTGCTGTTCATGTAGACGCCGTCGAACTCGATGGAATACAGCTTGTCCTTGCTGTAGCCGGGCACGTCGAAGGATTTGCGGTACCAGCCCGTGCCCATCGGGAAGAAGCCGATGCTGCCGCCGCCGGGGTTGTCCTGCAGGTTCTCCCCCTCCAGGCTCCAGTCATGGGGCAGGTCGAGTTTGCGCCAGGTCCGGTCGCCGAATCCGGGCGCCTGGGCGCCGGACGGATCGCCCTGGATGAATCGCCAGTCGCGGTCGAAGTTCGTCACGACGCGCGCGGGCTGCGCGGAGGCCAGCAAACCTGCTGCCGTCAGCGCACACAAAAGGGTAAGCAGTCGTTTCATGGGATTATGCGGTTTTCAGTAAAGATAAGCATTCTTCCGGAAATCCCGGTCCGCCGGTGAATATGCCCATATACTAACAAAACCCAATTTTGTCCAATAACCATCCACAAATGCTGCGTGGCGGACCGGTTCCCAGGTTATCACTCGTTGCAAAAATACGGCTTTCTCCCTGCAGGGACTGACACTGAGCGGACAGATGATGACATAATTTGATTCCGGGCTTCTAAAGACCGGGAATTATGCGTATCTTCCTGTCAGATTCAAGGAAAATGAGAAAAGTTATCCCGATACTCCTGGGCATGCTGCTGCTTGCAGCGGCACCCTCCGCCGGGCAAAGCCCGGCAATCAGCGACTTCCGGGGCCAGACCGCCATGCTCTCCGTCCGTAGCCTTGTCCAGCAGGAAGACGGCCTGATCTGGTTCGGCACCCAGCGGAGCCTCTACAGTTTTGATGGTTACGACCTGACTCCTTTTCCCTGCCCGGACGGTCACATCCAGGTCAACAAGCTGTGCCTGCTGCCGGAATGCCTGCTGCTGGGCACCAACAACGGGATCTATTCTTTCCGCTTTTCCGACCGGACCTTCAAGCGCACGGTCCCTTTCCAAGGCGAGGTCGTCCGCGACATCGCACTCCTGGACAAACTTGCCTATGTCTGCACAAACCGGGGAATCTACCGCTACGATCCCGGGACGGACACGGCCGTCAGGATCCTGGAGGGGGATGCGGAATGCGCCGCATCTGACGGGGACGTCCTCTATGTGGGTATGCGCGACGGACTGGGTATCTTCCGCCCGGCGGAAGGGACATACACACCCTTGCAGCAGAGCCTCCGGATCGTAGCCAGCATTTACCCGGACAGAGAGGCGCTCTGGGTCGGAACGGTGTCGCAACTGCTGCGACTCAGCGCGGACGGCAGCAGCCGGCAGGATGAGACCCGCTTCTCCGTCGTCAAGAGCATCTGCCGGGACAAGGAAGGACGCCTGCTGCTCGGAACGGACAACGGGCTGTTCCGCTACGATCCGGAGACACGGACCCAGGAAAAGCTCCACCCCAGCGTGACCTGGACGATCCTGGAAGACCGCGACGGAGACCTGTGGGCGGGCACGGACAATGGGTTGCTGCACATGCAGCAGTCCCCGCTCATCCACAGGGTCGAGGGCCTGCCCGCCGACGGGAGTAACCAGTACACCACGGTCCTGCGGGATGAAACCGGCACGCTCTGGACCGGCGGCACCAACGGGATCTGCCGGCTCGACGAAGCCGGAGAACTCCGCCATTATGCCATGTCCGGCACATCCTTCCATATCCCGCACAACAAGATCGGCCGCCTGGTCGAGGATAGCCGTTCCGGTACGGTATATGCCGCCACGGACGGCGGCATCCTCCGCTACGATTCCGGCAGCGGGCAGATGCTGCCGATCCGCATCGCCGGCATTCCCAATTGGATCTACGACCTGCTTCCACTCGGAAACGATCTCTGGGCCGCCACATTCGAGGGGCTTTTCCGGCTCAGGCCGGACGGTACGGTCATTGCCCGGTACACGCAGCAGGACGGGCTCTCTTCCAACGACATCGCCCGGATCCTGCGCGGCCGTCAGGGACGGATCTGGGCGATGACCCGCGACCAGCACATCTTCCAGGTCGACCCGGTCTCCGGCGAGGTCCGGCCGCTCGAACCCGCCCCGGACGGGCCGGACTGCATGTGCGGGGATGAAGAAGGCCGCATCTGGGTCGCGGCGGGCAACCGGATCTTCCGCATCACGCCGGGAAGCACGGGCACCGACGTCCTGTCCGTCCCCTTCCACGCGGACGACAACCTCGAGTCCTATTCCCTGGCCGAGGCCGAGGGGCGCATCTGGATCTGCACGTCCATGGGGCTGTTCTCGGTCGGCAAGGACGGCCTGGACATCCGGGGCCTGGGCACCTGGCGCAACTATGTCGGCATCGCCTACGACCCCGTGCAGCGCAGCCTGCTGCTCGGCACGGCCGGCGCCGTGGACGAAGTCCGGATCTCGGACATCCTGCAGCGCTACGAGACGTCCACTCCGGACATCCACATCACCAGGATCACGGTCAATGGGACCGACCGGATCGAGGGCCGGGACCTGCCTGACGGCGGTCTCCGGCTCCCCAGCAACCGCAACCATCTGGAAATCTCCTTCACGGACTTCAACTACAACGACGAGATCCCCCGGCGCTTCGCCTACCACCTGGACAGCCGCCGGGAGCACGGGCAGGGCATCGTCACCGGCAACGTGATCTCCCTCGCGGCGCTGCGCCCCGGCCGCTACCGCCTCGCCCTCGCGCCAGCCGGCATCGCCGCCGAGCCGGCCGGGGTCCTGTCGTTCAAGATCCGCCAGCCCTGGTACCTTTCGCCCTGGATGATCATCCTATACATCTGCCTGCTGGGCGGCATCATCTACACCATCATCCGCCTGGCCACGACCCGGCGCTACCTCGAGATGGAGCGCGCCCAGCGGGACGATCTCGTGGAGCAGTCCCGGCAGAAGGAGGCCTTCTTCCAGGACCTCGCCCACGAGCTGAAGACGCCGCTCAGCCTGGTCATCGGCCCACTGGGCAAGATGATCAAGGAAGCCGGCCCGGACGCGGACCTGACGGACCTGCGGACCGCCCAGGAGAACGCCATGAACCTCAGCACCCTGATCCACAAGACCATCGACTACTACAAGGGCGGCGGAGGCATGGCGGACTCCCTGATCCGCACGGATGTCGAGTTCGTCGACTTCGCCCGGAGCATCTTCGACTCCTGGCGGGAGAACTTCCCCGGACACGAATTCATCTTCAGCAGCAGCCATCCGGCCATCCCCGCCAGCGTGGACATCGTCAAGATCGAGACCGTCCTCAACAACCTGCTGTCCAACGCCTGCAAGTACACGCCCGAGGGCGGTTCCGTGCTGATGACCCTGGAGCGGGACGACACCGGCCGGCAGCTCGTCATCAAGGTCTCCGACACGGGCATCGGCATCCCGCAGGAGGAGATCCCGTATGCCTTCCAGCGCTATTTCGAATCCTCCCGCACGAAGCAGGGCGGCTACGACAGCACCGGCATCGGGCTGTCCGTCATCCGGAAATACGTCGAAGTCCACGGCGGACAGGTGTCCGTCGATTCCGACGCGAACGGCACCACCTTCACCGTCCTGCTCCCCTGCCTGGCCGAAGCCGCGCCCGCCGGCAGCGCCGGCGCCGACACCGCCGGGGAAGACCCCGACAAGCCGCTCATCGCCATCGTGGACGACAACGCCCAGATCTGCAACTTCCTCGAGAGCCTGCTCAAGGACGAGTACCGCTGCGTCAGCTCGCACAACGGCAAGAGCGGCCTCAAGCTCTGCAAGGACGTCATTCCGGACCTGATCATCTGCGACGTGCGCATGCCCGTGATGGACGGCCTGGAGATGTGCCGGCAGATCCGGCAGTTCGCCCCGCTCAGCACCATCCCCATCATCCTGCTGACCGCCAAGGACGACCGGCAGACGGAGCAGGAGAGCATCGACCTCAACATCGACGTCTTCCTGCCCAAGCCCTTCGAGGTCCCGACCCTGACCGCCCGCGTGAAGCAGCTGCTGGGCACCCAGAAGCGCATGGAGCAGCGGATCCGGATGGAGATGCTCGCCACCCCGGAGAAGCCCCGGGAACTCTCGCAGGACGAGCGCTTCCTCAAGAAGGTCACGCAGCTCATCGAAGAGCACCTGGACGACGCCGACCTGTCCGTGGCCCGGCTCTGCGAACTGGGAGACTTCCCCGAGAAGCAGCTCTACCGCAAGCTCAAGCAGTTCACGGGCCTCTCCGCCGTCGAATACATCCGCTCGATCCGCCTCAAGCGGGCAGCGCTGCTGCTGCAGAGCGGCAGCTTCACCGTCTCCGAGGTGATGTACTCCGTGGGATTCTCCAATGCCTCCTATTTCACGCGCGCCTTCTCGGCGGCCTACAACATGACCCCCTCCGAATACATGAAATCATTCAAGAACAAATAGAAAGATGCGTAAGATCCTCCCCCTCCTCGCAGCCTGCGTGCTGCTCCCCCTGGCCGCCCGGGCGCAGAGCCGCCCCATCCCGGCCGGGACCACCGTGTCCGAAACCGCCCTGTTCGAGCGCGAGTACCCGCGCGTCGACGCCCAGCGGCGCGGTTATTTCTGCATCTACGCCCCCAAGGCGCAGGAAGTCTATCTCGACCTGCAGGGCCGGCATCCCATGGAAAAGGACGCCGACGGCTGGTGGTACTGCACCACGAAACCGCTGGTGGTCGGTCCGCACTTCTACCACTTCATGGTGGACGGCGTCCAGGTCACGGACATCAACACCGAGACCTATTGCGGCAGCTACGGCCGCTCCAGCATGATCGAGATCCCGGAAGGACCCGAGGGCGACTACTACCGGCCGCATGAGGTGCCGCACGGGCAGATCCGCTCGGTCGTCTACTGGTCCTCCTACGAGAACCGCTACCGCCGCTGCATGGTCTACACCCCGGCCGAATACGAGAAGAAGCCGCGCAAGCGCTACCCGGTCCTCTATCTCCAGCACGGCATGTGCGAGGACGAGACGGGATGGGGCAAGCAGGGCAAGGCCAACCACATCCTGGACAACATGATCGCCGCCGGGCAGTGCAAGCCCATGATCGTGGTGATGGACAGCGGCAACTGCGGCATCTCGTTCCGTCCCAAGCCGGGCCAGGATCCGAACAAGGCACGCGACGCCTTCGGCGCCACCTTCCCGATCATCCTCGTCCAGGACATCATCCCGTTCATCGACAAGGAGTTCCGCACCCTCCCGGACCGCGACCACCGCGCGATGGCCGGCCTGTCCTGGGGCGGTCACCAGACCTTCGAGACCACCCTGCGGCACCTGGACAAGTTCTCCCACATCGGCTCCTTCAGCGGCGCCATCTTCCTGGGGCCCGACGCCAAGGTCGAGGAGATCTATGACGGCGTCTTCGCCGACCCGGCCGCCTTCAACAAGCAGGTCCACGCCTTCTTCATGGGCATGGGCACGGAAGAAGGCTTCGGCAGCGACCGCATCGCCAAGATGCTGAACGACGCAGGGATCAAGTGCACCTACTACCCATCCCCGGGCACGGCCCACGAGTGGCTGACCTGGCGGCGCTGCCTGCACGAGTTCCTGCCGATGCTCTTCAACAAGTAAAAAGAAATCGGGGTGCCGGACGGCACCCCGATTCTTTTACTCGGCCGCGATCGTCACGCTGGCGCTCCGGAGGTCCGGAGCGGACGCGGTGAACGTCACCGTGCCGGGCGCCTCGGCCGCCTGCACGATGGCGGTCAGCTTGCCGTTGAAGAAGTGCATCTCCGGCAGGTGGAAGAGGTCCAGGCAGGTCGGGTCGCCGTTGGCGGCGGCGCGGTAGGCACCGCCGGCGCCCTGCGTCGCGAAGGACGCGAGCCGGCCGTCGGACGGGCAGAGGTTGCCGTCCTTGTCCACGACGCTCACCTCGATGTAGGCGAGGTCCTTGCCGTCGGCCTTGAGCGTGCTGCGGTCGACCTTGAGCTCGATGTGGTCGGGCTCGCCCGCCGTGCGGACGCTGCGCTCCGCCACGGCGTTGCCCGCGGCGTCATACGCGACGACCTTGACTTCGCCCGGTTCGTAGACCGTGTCCATCCACATCAGGCGCCAGCGGCCCTGCTCGTCGGACGGATCCTTGGCCTTGCGGCCCTGGCTCTTGCCGTTGATGAAGAGCTCGGCCTCGGGATAGTTGGTGTAGACGAACACCGGGGTCACCTCTCCCTCGCGGCCGGGCCAGGTCCAGTGCGGCAGGATGTGGAGGGTCTCCGCATCCGGACGCCAGACGCTGCGGTACAGCCAATAGCGGTCCTTGGGGATCGAGGCGAGGTCGATGATGCCGAAGTTGGAGCTGTGGTTGGGCATCAGGTTGTAGGGCGTCGGCTCGCCGAGGTAGTCGAAGCCGGTCCAGACGAACTGGCCGATCTCCCACTCCTTGTCCGCCGCCATGGCGAAGTCGATGTCCGGGACGTTGGACCAGCCGCAATACTCCAGGTCATAGGAGGAGCACTGCAGGTCCTCGTGCCGGACGCGGGCCGTCTTCTCGACGGGGAAATAATACACGCCGCGCGAGGAGATCGTGGAGGCCGTCTCGCTGCCGAGCACGATCTTGTGCGGCAGGGTCTCGTAGGCCTGCTCGTAGAGGTGTACGCGGTAGTTGAAGCCCGGCACGTCCAGCAGGCCGGCCAGGCCGTTCTTCAGCACGCAGAGGACCTGGTCCATGCCGCAGGTCGTGAAGCGGGTCGGGTCCTCGCGGTGGCAGATGTCCACCAGGAACTTGGCCGTCTCGTAGCCGCTCTCGCTGCACTGGCTCGGCACTTCGTTGCCGATGCTCCAGAACACCACGGCCGGGTCGTTGCGGAACTGGTGCAGCATGTTGACCATGTCCTTCTCGGCCCACTCGTCGAAGAAGAGGTGGTAGCCGTTGCGGCATTTGCGGATGTCCCACTCGTCGAAGGGCTCGAGCATCATCATGAAGCCCATCTCGTCGCACAGGCGCACCAGCTCGGGGGCCGGCATGTTGTGCGAGGTGCGGATGGCGTCGCAGCCCATCTCCTTGAGCAGGGTCAGCTGGCGGCGCAGGGCGGCCTCGTTGACCGCGCTGCCCAGCGGGCCCAGGTCGTGGTGGTTGCACACGCCCTGGAACTTGCGCATCTTGCCGTTGAGGAAGAAGCCCTTGTCGGCGACCAGCTCGATGGAGCGCACGCCGAAGGTTGTCGTATATTCATCCACGGCCTTCCCGCCCGCATAGACGGTCGTCACGGCCTTGTAGAGCGACGGGGACTCCGGCGACCAGAGCTTCGGCCGGCGGATCCGGAGCTTCTGCTCCCGGCCGGCGTCGAACGGCTTCGAGCGCCTGCGGACCGCTACCTTGCGGCCGTCCGGGTCATAGATCACGGTGCGGATCCTGGAGGCCTCGCCCGCCAGGCTGACCTTCAGGTCCACCTTGGCGGAGCGCTCGGAGATCTCCGAGCAGATCAGCTGCGTGCCCCAGACCGGGACGTGCACCTCGTCGGTCACGATCAGGTGGACGTTGCGGTACAGGCCCGCGCCGGGATACCAGCGGGACGACTCCGGGAGGTTCTCCAGGCGGACGGCCAGCACGTTGTCCTTGCCGTCCGGGTTGAGGAATTCCGTGACGTCGAAATGGAAGGAATTGTAGCCGTAGGGCCATTCGCCGACATACTTGCCGTTGACGTAGACCTTGGCCTGGCTCATCGCCCCGTCGAAGAGGAGCTCGGCGCACCTGCCTTCACCGAAGTCCGGGACGTCGAACCTGAGCCGGTACCAGCCCACGCCCACGTAGGGCAGGCCGCCGGTGCGCCCGGTCTTGAGCGAGGCGCGCTGCTCGAAGTTCTGCGTGATCGCCACGACCTGGGCGTCGTTGTTGGCGTCGAAAGGGCCGTAGATGGCCCAGTCGTGCGGCACGCGGACCTGCTCCCAGGCGCTGTCGTCCACGACGACGGGAGCGTAGTCGCCGTCTCCCTTGGTAAACATCCAGCCCTTCTCCAGAAGGACTTCCTGCCGCGGGCCGGCCAGGGCCGCCGCACACATCAGGGCCGCCAGCGCGGCCGTCAAGATTCGTTTCATGGGTAATCGGTTTTGTTACAAAGATAATCAAAGCCCCGGTTTCCTGAAAGCCGGGGCCATGAAAAATAATCAACCAACCATTATTTAACCGCACTGATTGCCAGGTGCCAGGTGCAGTCAGCGGATTCGTAGTAGAGTTTGAAGCGGTAGCGGCCGGCGGACGCGATCTTGAAGTTGGCGTCGCCGCCCAGGATCTTCTTGGAGATGTCGTTGTGATACATCTTGATGTCGGATCCGTCGCGGACGGTCAGGTCGGCGGCCCGCTTGGGCCCGAAGGTGAAGCTCCAGCTGTCGTTGATGGACATGCGGAAGGAGCCCGAGGTGTAGTCGGCTTCGCCGATCCAGGCTTTCTCCGCAGCATTGTAGACCAGTTCCGGGTTGTTGCGGAACGACCAGCCGCCCAGGCCGCACAGGCGCACGGGCCCGTCCAGCTTGGTGATGGAATAGGTACCGGCATTGAGGTCGGCGCGCACGTAGGCCAGCTCCGCAGGGGCCTCGATGGCCGCGCCGCCTACCTTGAGGCTGCCGCCGTCGTCCCCCCAGGCGTCGCCATCGTTCTTGCCAGAATAGGTGTATTCCAGGAACTTGACCGTATTGGCGCCGGACGACTTCATGTTCACCAGGCCCTGGTAGGCCTTCCCGCCGCTCTCGGTCTCTTCGATGCCGTCGCGGTCCGGGTGGTTGCCGTTGAAGGTGCCGGAGATGTAGAGCATGTTGATGCCCGTACTGATACGGGCGATGTCGAAGGTCACCTGGACCGGCTCGGACTTGACGGTGTAGTAGCCGTCGCCCATCGAGGCCGTGACATAGCACGGCACCGTGTGGGACGCTCCCTTGGAGAGGCCGAGGTTGCTCTCGCCGACCAGCTTGGCATAGAGGGTCTTGTAGTCGATGACATACCGGGTCTGGGTCACGCCGGACACCAGGCACATGTCGGGATGCGAAGGGCTCGACAGGTAGATCGAGTAGCTGAGTTCCGTAGGCATGCCGAGGTCCGCCTTCTCCCAGGAGAAGGTCACCTCGCCGTTGTCGTCATAATTCTTCTGGGACACCTGGACGGTGCCCATCGTGTTGACCTTCGGCGCCGAGAACTGGCTCTCCGGGGAGGTCTTGACGATCTCGAGGCCGTTGGGGTCGCAAGCCGCAAACAGGGCTGCGGCCGCCAGCAACAGGCAATATTGGATTCGTTTCATACGCATGACTTGTTAATTGACATAACCCGGTTTGTGCGAAAGATTGCTGTTCGCGGTCAGCTCGGACTGCGGGAAGTCGAACACCAGCAGGTGCTGCGAGAAACCCTGGCCCTGGTAGCTGCCGCCCTTCCACCTCCAGAGGAAGTCTGCGGAGTGGAACTTGTCCCAGCGGATGAGGTCGGTGCGGCGGAGCGCCTCCCAGGAGAGCTCCACGGCACGCTCGTTCTGGACATCCTCCAGGGTGTAGCTCGGGAGCGGATCCAGGTGGGCACGCTCACGGACCTTGTTGAGGTACGGCAGGCCCTTGGCGGCCTGGCCGTCCATGACGCAGGCCTCCGCATAGTTGAGGTAGACCTCGGCCAGGCGGATCATCGGATAGTCGATGCCGGCCTTGGCGCTGGCGGTACCGTAGCTGCGGGCGGAGCTGGCGAACTCCTCGCGGGTCATGTCGTGCGGGATGTTGTTGTACTTGTAGTAGCTCCAGCCCTGGGTAAACTCGGCCAGGTTGGTCATCTGCTCCTTGTGTCCCTTGATGTAGAACATCGAAGCCCGGTCGTCCGTGTAGTTGTACACGCCCGTGTATTTGCCTTCATCGTCGTAGCCGTCCTCCGGGACGGTGACGCCGAAGTAGTCGAACACGTACTCGGAAGGCATGCGGATACCGGCCCAGCCGTCCGCGACGCCCAGCGAATACTGCTGGTTGCCGTTGGCATCGCGGTCGTCGCCCACGGTGAAGCAGGACTGCGCCAGGAAGATCGTGCCGCCCCAGCCGTTCATGCTGATCTCATCGTAGTCGATGGCGAAGATGAGCTCCTTGCGGGCCTCCGGATTCTCGCCGTTGTCGCCGCGGAAGAGGTCGGAATACTTGGGGCAGAGGTCGTAATTCATCTTGAAGACTTCCTCGCAGGCAGCCATGCACTCCTTCCACTTCGCATCGCCCTTCTTGGTGACGTTGCCCTTGGCATCCACCGTATTGTTGTAGACCTGGGCGTTGAGGTACACGCGGGAGAGCAGGGACATCACGGCGCCCTTGTCGGCGCGCGGATAGTTGGAGCCGGCGGCCGGCATGTCCTGGCTGGCGCCCAGTTCGGTCAGTTCCTCGACGATGAAGTCGTACACCTCTCCGCGGGGCTTCACCTCAGGCGAGACGGCGCCGAAATCGGACTCCTCGGTCACGAACGGCACGTCGCCGAAGGTATCGATGGCCATCCAGTACATGACCGTACGCAGGAAGCGGGCCTCGGCACGCAGGGAGTGCACCTTCGAGACGACATCATCCGCACAGCCACGCGCGGAGAGCTTGTCGTCCGTGGTCTGGCGCAGGAATTCGTTGGCGTAAGTGATGCCGTGCAGGGTCCGGCAGTAGAGGGCGTAGGACGCGGCGTTGTCCGCCGTGGACCAGGTGTTCTTGTTGATGTCCTGGGTCCAGGAGTCCTTCTCCCAGTCGTTCTTGCAGGCGTCCGTGGAGCATTCCTGGACGCACCAGAAGGCGCGCACCAGCTCGGAGGCGCCGCCGTCCTCGACCTGGAGGTCGGAGGTATTGTTGAAGCAGCGGTAGATCTTGGCCAGGCCGGAGACATAGTTCGCATAGTCGCTTCCGTAGGCGTTCTCGGAGGTGAAGTCATCCTCGTTGAAAGGATAGGCGTCCAAGTCCTTGACGCAGGATGCGGCAAGCAGGCCCGTGGCAATCACCAAAGCAATGTATATCAGTTTTTTCATATTCTGGGCATCATTAGAAGTTAAGATTCACGCGCAGGGAGTAGACCCGGGACCTCGGGGTGCCGCTGCCGTCGATGCCGCCCTCGCCGATCTCCGGATCCACGCCCGGGTACTTGGTGATGACGAGCAGGTTGTTGGCAGACAGGGCGAGGCGCAGGCGGGCGCTTCCGAAGATCTTCGGGAAGGTGTAGCCGATGTTGACGTCGTCGATCTTGAAGAAGGACGCGTCGTGCAGGAAGTAGTCGGAGTAGCTCTGGGCGATCATGTTGGTATTGGTCCAGCCGGTCCGGTTCACGATCTTGCGGTAATTGTACAGGTGGCTGTAGTTGATCCAGTCGTTGGCCACGGTGGAGTTGTTCTGGTGGTAGTTCCAGAAGACCCAGTTGCCGACGGAGCCGTGGGCGTTGAAGCCGAAGTCCCAGTTCTTGTAGTTGTACTTCAGGCGCAGGCCGTAGAAGAAGGACGGGAGCGGGCTCTTGCCGGTCAGGTAGCGGTCGCTGTCCGTGATCATGCCGTCGCCGTCACGGTCCACGAAGGCGTTCTGGATCGGCTTGCCGTCCGAATCGTAGGCCTGCTGGTACAGGAAGAACGTGCGCGGGGCATAGCCCACGCGGTGCTGCTGCGAGTAGCCGCCGGTGCCGACGCCGATGCCGCCCGTCTGGATGTAGTAGTCCTTGTTGACGCTCTCGTCACCGACCGTCAGCTTGGTGAACTTCGTATCCTGGAAGGTCAGGTTGGTGCCGATCATCAGGCTGGAGATCCGGTTGCGGACCGGGTTGAAGTTCAGGCCGAGTTCGATACCCTTGTTGGACATGCTGCCGATATTGGTGAGCAGTTCGTTGGAGAAGTTGGCGCCCATCGGGATCAGCACGGTGTTCAGCAGGTCCTTGGTGTCCTTCCGGTACAGGTCGAGGTTACCGGAAACGAGGTCCTTGGCGAAGCTGAAGTCCACGCCGACGTTGGTCGTGATGGTCTCCTCCCACTTGATGTTGGGATCGTAGGCGCTCGGGGTCAGGTTGAACACGCGGCCGTCGGAGCCCATGTTGTACTTCGAGGTCGTGCCGGTGGACATTTTGTAGTTGGCCAGATAGGAATAGTTGGCGATGCCGCTCTCCTGGCCGGTCACGCCCCAGCCGAAGCGGAGCTTGAGCTCGTCCACGCCCCGGACATTCTTGAAGAAGGGCTCCTCCTTGATGTTCCAGGCCAGCGCGGCGGAGGGGAACAGGCCCCAGCGGTGGTCCGGCGCGAAGCGCGAGGACCCGTCGTTACGCAGGGTGAACGTGGCGAGGTAGCGACCCTTGTAGGAGTAGTTCACGCGGCCGTAGAAGGACACCAGGAAGTGCTCCTCGCCGTGGCGGGTGATGCTGCCGTAGAGGTCGTCCTTCTTGACGTTCACGCCCTTGGCCTCGTTGACGTAGTCGTCGTTGTAGTGCTGCTCGCTGTGGTTGTAGTTGTAGAAATGCTCATAGGAGTAACCCGCCATCACGTCGATGCGGTGTCCGCTGAAATCGTGCTTGTAGTTGGCGAAGAACTCGAGCATGTCGTTCATGTTGAAGCCGTCGCTGAGCGTGTAGAGACCCACCTTCGGAGCTACGCTGTCGTTGATCAGGCCCCAGTAGCCCGGCATGCTGCGCGTCCAGTTGTCGTTGGAGCGGCGGTCGGTGCTGGTGCGCAGGTTGAACTCCAGGTCTTCCAGGCCGTGGACCTTGTAGTTGATCACGCTGCTGAGCGTCCAGCCCAGGTTGTGCGGGTTCCGCAGGGAGGTCACGTACTGCATCGGGTTGGTGGAAGCGCCGGCGCCCGGGACGAGGTCGTCCCCGCGGCCGGTGGAGTCGATGTAGTAGCCGTAGTTGGTGTCATAGTCGATGGACCCGTCGGCGTTCAGGAAGTACACCGGCAGGGTCGGGTTGAAACTCGCGGCGGAGCTGTAGCTGGCGCTGCCCGGGTCGGAGAAGGAAGTGTTGACCTTCGCCATCAGGGAGACGCGCAGGTGGTCCTGCAGGAAGGTCGGCGTCAGGGAAACGCTGACCGTGGGGCGGTGGCTCCAGGAGCCGAGGGTCTGGCCCAGGCTCTGCATGTAGCCGAGCGAGACACGGTACGGGAGGTGTCCCTTCAGGGTCGTACCGCTGATGCTGAGGTTGTGCGTGGAGCGCTGTCCCATGCGGGTCACGAGGCTGATCCAGTCCGTGTCGGCGTCGCCCATCAGGGCTTCGGCGGCGGCCAGGGAGCCGGGGCGGTCTGCGTAAAGCTGCTTCATGAAGCTGCGGTACTCGCTGGCGGACATGACGTCTTCGCGGCCGATATAATGGCTCAGGCTCAGGGATCCGCTGTAGGAGACGCGCGGCTTGCGGCTGGCGCTCGCCTTCTTGGTCGTCACGAGGATGACGCCGGAGGCGGCCCGGGAGCCGTAGATGGCGGCGGAGGAAGCGTCCTTGAGGACGGAGAAGGAATCGATGTCGTCCGGGTTGATGGACGAGAGGCCGTTCGCATTGAGCGGCACGCCGTCCACCACGATGAGCGGGCTGTTGGAGGCGTTCAGCGAGGAGATACCACGCACGCGCAGCGTCCCGTCAGGCAGGACGAGCAGGCCGGAGACCTTGCCCTGGAGCAGCTCGTAGCTGTTGGACACGGCGCCGCGGTTGATCTCTTCCGCCTTGACGGCGGCCACGGATCCGGTCATGTCGCTCTTGCGGACCGTACCGTAACCGATGACGACCACGTCTTCCAGCTGGATCTGGTCGTCCGACAGGACCACGCGTCCGTTGGCGAATTCAGCCGAGGAGGCCGGGATGATCCGCGTCTGGTATCCCAGGCAGACCACCGTCACCGGGGCATCCGCCCCCGAGACGACGAGCGAGAAGTTGCCGTCCACGTCTGTCGTGACGCCACGGCTCTGCTGTCCCTCTTCATACAAGGCAGCGCCGATCACGGGCACGCCGCCCGCATCCACGACGACGCCCTTGAGCGTCTTCGTCTGCGCTGACAGCACCTGGCTGCCGACAAGCAGCAGGGCCATGGACAGGATGAGAAGTGAAAGTTTCTTCATATTGCGATCAATTATGGATTTTGGTTATCAGCGAAGCGTCTTGTAGAAATCGTCGTAGACCTTCATCAGGTCGGTGGTCTTGCCGTCCTTGTCGAAGAGGCCGCCCCACATCGGGCTGGTGGCCTCCCAGATGAAGGTGCCGGCGCCCAGGCCGCCCGGGATTGCCTTCACGATGTCGTTGACCTCCCGGCGGTAGTCCTGGTACTCCACCACGACGACCGGCTTGCCGTAGCGCCGGGCCATGTCGTTCATGTTGGATTTCAGCTGCTCCAGGGTCCCGTGATGCTTGGGGTAGTAGGACTGGCCGATCACGTCGAACTTGACGTCGCGGGCGAGCATCTTGTCGAAGAACTCGACCGACTTGTCGTTCTGTCCGCCGCAGGCGATGTGGATCATCACGGGGATGGAGGGGTCGACGGAGCGCACGCCGGCGCTCGCGCAGCGGATCATCACGGCGAAGGACTCGTACTTGCCGTCCTCGACCTTGCCCTGCGGCCACACCATGCCGTTGTTGACTTCGTTACCGACCTGGACCATGTCCGGACGGAGACCCTCCCGGATGAAACGGCGGACCACCTCGGCGGAGTAGGAATAGACCTGGCCCTCGAGGCCGGAGCCGGACTGTGTCCAGGAAGCGGGCTTGAACTGCTTGCCCGGATCGGCCCAGGTATCGCTGTAGTGGAAGTCCAGCAGGAACTTCATGCCGGCCGCCTTGATGCGGGCGGCCATCGCCAGGGTCTGCTCCAGGCCGCAGAAACCGTCCTTGGAGTAGCCGTTCTCGGCGGTCGGGTCCACGAAGAGGCGCAGGCGGATCCAGTTGAAGTGGTGGTCCTTGAAGATCTCGAGGACATCCTTCTGCACGCCCTTGTCGGAGAACTTGACACCGGCGGCCTCCTGCTGGGGCACCCAGGAGATATCCGCGCCGATGATCGGCTCGGAGAAGGTGACCTGCGGCTTGTAGGGAGCGATGTAGAGCGGCTGCTTCTTCGGGTCGGCATACTGCTTCTTGATCTGCTCGTAGATGCCGAAGATCTGGCGGTCGGCGCGGCCGTCGCGCGGGAAGAGCGTGCGGGTCGGCGCCCAGGCCATCGTGCCGTTGCCGAGATGGTTCGGCGTCGCGCGCACGATGTCGTTGATGACCTTGATGTTGTCGGCATTGGCCCCGTACTCGCAGATGTTGACCGGCTTGCCGTAGCGCGCCGTCAGGTCATAGATGTTGGCCTTCATGTCGTTGTAGGTCTCGTGCCAGCGCTCGTAGTAAGACAGGCCGATGATGTCGAAGTCCGCCCCGTACTTGACCATGTGGTCGAGGAAATCGCGGCAGAGCGTGTTCTCGCCGCCCAGGGCGAGGTGGATCTGCAGCTTGGCATCCGGGAGCACTTCGTGGACGGCCCGCTGGCCGGCCTTGTAGAGGCCCATGCAAGCGGCCCAGTTCGCCTCGGTGGCGTCGTCCATCACCTTGCCTTCCGGCCAGACCATGCCGTGGCTGATCTCGTTGCCCACCTGCACGATCTCGGGAGCCGCGCCGGCCGCCTTGAAGGCCTGCAGGGTCTCCTTGGTGTACTGGTAGAGCTTGTCCTCCAGCGCCTTGCCGGTCAGGCCTTCCCACTTGGAGGGCTTGTACTGCTTGTCCGGGTCGGCCCAGGTGTCGCTGTAGTGGAAATTCAGTGCGAACTGCATGCCCGCCGCCTTGATGCGCTTGGCGAAGGCGATGGTGCTTTCCGTGCCGCAGAAGCCGTCACGGGAGTAGCCGCGCGGAGCCTCCGGGTTGACGAACAGGCGCAGGCGGATCACGTTGAATCCATGGTCCGCCATGATCCGGAGCGGGTCCTTCTCGGTCCCGTCCACATCGTAGAACTTGGAGCCGCGCGCCTCCATCGCAGGGATTTCGGACACGTCCGCCCCGATGCAGAAATAGGGCGTCTGCTGCGCGGCGGCTCCCCGTGCGGAGAGCAGCCCCAGCATGACAGCCAGAAGAGAGAGGATTCTTTTTCTCATCTTATAACGGATTATGGTTGGTCGTGGTGGTTATTTGAAGAGCAGGGGCAGCATCTCGTTCAGGAAGATGCGCCAGTTGCTCCAGGTATGGCCGCCGTTCTTCGTATAGAAGGTGTGCGGCATGCCGTTCTCGGTCAGCACCTCGTCGAGCACCTTGGCGCCCGGATAGGCGAAGTCGCTCGTACCTGCTGCCAGCCAGTAGAGCTTGTAGCCGGCTTTCTTGATGCCGAGCAGACCCTTCACGAAGTCCTCGTTGCGGTTGCCTCCGCAGCCCATCGGGCATATGTAGGAGAAGGTGCCCGGGTACTCGGCCGTGACGGAGAGGGTGTGGCCGCCGCCCATCGACAGGCCGGAGACGGCCCGGTAGTCCGCTTTCGGGACCACGCGGTAGTGGGACTCGATGTAGGGGATGATATCCCCCACCAGCGAGTGGATGTAGCCGTTGCGGTCCTGGCGCGCGGCCGCCGCGGCATCCGCGGGCGCCGGGATCTGCAGGAACGGGGAGCTCGACTGGGAAGCGTTGCCGTTCGGCATCACGATGATCATCGGCTTCGCGAGGCCCTTCTGGATCAGGTTGTCTGCGATCGCGGTCACGCGGCCCATCGACTCCCAGGTATCCTCGTCGCATCCGCCGCCGTGGAGCAGGTAGAGGACCGGGTACTTGGTCTTCTGGTTGGCCTTGGCCTCATAGCCGTAGGGCGTGTACACGTACATGCGGCGCTCGAAGCCGAGGGTCGGCGAGTCGTACCAGACCATATTGAGGTTGCCGTGCTGCGTGGCGCCGGCATAGTTCTCGGAGAGCTTGCCCGGGACCAGCAGGATGCTGAGCAGGCGCGTGCCGTCCCGCTGGATGAGCGGATTGGCGAAATCCGGTACGTAGACGCCGTCGATATAGAAGTTGTAGGTCCAAAGTTCCGGCGCCGGCGTGTCGATGGTGCAGGACCAGACGCCGTTCTCGCCGCGGGTCATCGGGATCACGCCGACCTGCGTGTCCTGGACCAGCGGCCCGTAGCAGTTGTCGTCCGGGTTCATCCAGGATCCGTGCAGGCTGACGGTGATGGCTTGCGGAGCGGCGATGCTGAAGGTGGTCTTGGCGCCGTCGATGACCGGAGAGACGATCCGGGCGGGCGGCGGGACGACGGTGAGGTTGTTGTTCTGGCGGGGTTGTGCCATGACCGACAGCGGGAGAAACAGGATGCCGGCGAATAAGGCAAGGGATTGTTTCAGGGTTATCATATGCGTTTGGGCTTGTTTCTACAAAGGTCTCGATTATCCGCCAAATGCCTTGACACAAAACGGACAGTTGCTGACACAAAAATACGGGGGCGCGAAGTGGGCGGGAGAAATGCCGGTCTGCAAAGAAATAGTCCGATCTGTGTCATTCCTTTTCTGTCGCGAATGATTAATTTTGTAACGGATGTGTCATTAATACCCTGTTACACGATGAAACGATTCCTTTCCTCAGCGATCCTGCTGTCCTGCCTGTGCTTCGCAGCCGCGGCACAATCCCGGCAGATTACGAACTTCGACGCGGACTGGCGCTTCAGCCTCGGCGACCCGAAGAACGCCCAGTCCGCCTCCTTCAACGACCGGTCCTGGCGCAGCCTCGACCTCCCGCACGACTGGAGCATCGAGCTGGACCCCGTCGAGTCCGCACCCGGCGGCGGCGCGGTCGGCTATTTCCCGACGGGGACCGGCTGGTACCGCAAGCATTTCGACGTCCCGGGATACAGCAGGGACAAGAACTACTCCATCGAGTTCGACGGGGTCTACATGAACAGCACCGTCTGGATCAACGGCCACGAACTGGGGACCTGGCCCTACGGCTACTCCAGTTTCTCCTACGACCTGACCCCCTACCTGAAGGCCTCCGGCAACGTGATCGCCGTGCGCGTGGACAATTCCGTGCAGCCCAACTCCCGCTGGTACAGCGGCTCCGGCATCTACCGCCACGTGAGGCTGGTGGCCACGTCCAAGACCTACTTCGAGAAGTGGGGCGTGTTCAACCACACGCAGGAGGTCCGGGACGGCAAGGCCGTCATCCGGATCGAGGCATCCGTCGTCAATGACCTGAAGAACCGCCTCAACGGGACCGTGCGGCACATCCTGCTGGATGCCGACGGCAGGCAGGTCGCCGACACCTCCGTCGTCGTGGAGATCCTGGCCGGGACCAAGCACCCGGTCGTCCAGACCCTCGTCGTGGACGATCCGACCCTCTGGGACCTGGACAATCCCTACCTCTACACGCTGCGCTCCGTCATCCTCGACGGGAACAAGGAGCTGGACCGGGTCGATGACGTGCTGGGCATCCGCACCATCGAGTACGACATCGACAAAGGTTTCCTGCTCAACGGGAAGCACGTCAAGATGTACGGCGTCAACGTCCACCACGACGGCGGCGCCGTGGGCGCGGCGGTCCCCGCCCGCGTCTGGGAGCGCCGGCTCGAGATCTTCAAGAGCGGCGGCTGCAACGCCATCCGCACCGCCCACAACCCGCCGGACCCGACCTTCCTGGACGCCTGCGACCGCGTCGGCATGCTCGTCATGGACGAGGCCTTCGACCAGTGGGTGGCCCCCAAGAATCCCTACGACTACAACCTCTATTTCAACGAATGGCACGAGCGCGACCTGACCGCCATGGTCAAGCGCGACCGCAACCACCCTTCGGTGGTGATGTGGAGCATCGGCAACGAGATCAAGGACCAGTACACCGAGGTGGGTCCGGGCCTCGCCCGCGAGATGATCGCCCTGTGCCACAAGCTGGATCCCACCCGCCTGGTGACGGCCGGCAACGACGAGATTGCCTCCAACACGCCGGCTACGCCCGAGTACCTGGCCGCTTTCGAGAACGACATCGTGGGCTACAACTATCCCGACCGCTGGCGCGAGCGCAAGGAGCTGATGTACGCGATCGACAAGGCCGCGTTCCCGAACCGGCGCGTCGTGGCCACCGAATCCGGCGGCAACGGCGGCAGCCGCGGCAACTACATGTGGGGCGGCCGCGGCATCGGCAACCTCGACACCGAGGAGCGCTGGAAATTCACCCTCCGCTACGACTACGTGATCGGCGACTTCATGTGGACCGGCATCGACTACTACGGCGAGACCCGCTGGCCCTCCAAGGGCGCCGGGTCCGGCTACCTCGACAACTGCGGCTTCAAGAAGGACGGCTACTGGTTCTTCAAGAGCATCTGGACGGACGAGCCCGTGCTCCATCTGCTCCCCTACTGGAACTTCCCCGGCCACGAGGGCGAGATCATGCGCCTGGGCTGCTACACCAACTGCGAGAGCGTCGAACTCTTCGTCAACGGCAAGTCCTACGGCCGGAAGGGCGTCGAATTCCCGCGCTTCGGCCTGACCCGCGGCTGGGGCCAGGGCAACGGCCGGGGCTACCGCGGGACGACCACGGAGCTCCACCTCGAGTGGGATGTCGAATACCAGCCCGGCGAGATCAAGGTCGTCGGCATCAAAGACGGCAAGCAGATCACCGAGGTGGTCCGCACCTTCGGCGATCCGGCGCAGATCCGCCTGACGGTCGACCGGCCCGAATTCACCACCGATCCGGACGACGTGGCCCATGTCACGGTCGAGATCCTGGACAAGGACGGCAACCTCTGCAAGAACGCCACCGACCACGTCAAGCTGACGGTCAGCGGCGCCCGCGTGATCGGCATGGAGAGCGGCAACATGCGCGATCTCTCCCCCACCAAGTCCTCCGAACGCGACACCTGGTGCGGCATGGCCCTTGCGATCCTCGCCGCCGACCAGCCCGGCACGGTCTCGGTCCGGGCGGAGGCCCCCGGCCTGCAGGATGCCGAGATTACTTTCCGCGCAAAATAATTTTTACTAACTTCGTGGAAGAATAAAACCACATGTTTTCCGTCAATCCTTCGAATATGCTCAAGAGAATCCTTGTCGCCGCCGGCCTGCTGGCCGCGCTGACCCTTTCCGCCCAACGGCCCGGTCCCGCACCGGGTACCCTGTTCCCGGACCCCGACGCCCACGATCCCGTGGCTGCCTTCTGCGACGGACGCTACTACGTCTTCACCACCGGCCTCGGCGTGATGTCCTCCGCCGACCTCAAGCAGTGGCGCTTCGAGGAGCGCGTGCTGCCCGACACCCCGCAGTGGGCCAAGGACAAGGGCTTCCGCGGCATGCCGTGGGCCCCGGATATCCAGTTCATCAACGGGAAATGGTACCTCTACTATTCCTATTCCCGCTTCGGCAAGAACACTTCCGCCATCGGCGTAGCCACCAACAAGACCCTCAACCCCGCCTCCCCGGACTTCAAGTGGGAGGACCAGGGCATGATCGTCGAGTCCATCCCGGGCCGTGACGAGTGGAACGCCATCGACGCCAACGTCATCGTGGACGAGGACGGCACGGGCTGGCTCTGCTTCGGCTCCTTCTGGCGCGGCATCAAGATGTTCAAGCTGGACGAGACCTTCACCCGGATGGCCGAGCCCCAGGAGTGGTATCCGCTCTGCCGCCGGCCGGAGGGCACGACCAAGAACATCGCCGGCGGCGCTGACGGGCTCAAGCTCGACGCCCGCGGCTCCGACTTCGACGCCGGCAACGGCGCCGTGGAGGCTCCGTTCATCTTCCGCCACGGCGGACACTACTACCTCTTCGTCTCCTACGACCTCTGCTGCCGCGGCAAGAACAGCACCTACAACGTGGTGGTGGGCCGCGCCGACAAGGTCATGGGCCCGTACGTCGACAAGGACGGCGTGCCCCTGATGCAGGGCGGCGGCACGCTCGTGGCCAAGGGCGACGAGCGCTACTCCGGCATGGGCCACTGCGCCGTGGTGACCTTCGACGGCCAGGACTACATGTTCCTGCACGGCTACGACGGCCAGGCCGACTACCGCTCCAAGCTCCTCGTCGGCAAGATTTCCTGGACCCCCGACGGCTGGCCGGTGCTCAATCTGAAATAGTATGAAAAAATACTCAGCCTTGCTGCTCGCCGCCTGCCTGACGCTGGCGGCGGGCACTTGCGTTTCCGCCCGGACGGTGGAGGACTTCAATTTCGGCTGGCGCTTCTGTCTGGGCGACGAGGCCCGCTGGGCGGAGGCTGCCTTTGACGACGGCGCCTGGCGCAGCCTGCACCTCCCGCACGACTGGAGCATCGAAGGGGAATTCTCCGCCTCCCACCCGGCCGGCGTCAACGGCGGCGCCCTGCCCGGCGGCATCGGCTGGTACCGCAAGCATTTCCGCACGCCGGACGCGGCGCGCGTGGCCGTCGAGTTCGACGGTATCTACATGCACAGCACCGTCTGGGTCAACGGCCGGGAGGCCGGCGGCCGCCCGTACGGCTATTCCTCCTTCTGCCTGGATATCACGCCGCTGCTGAATCCGGCGGGTGCGGACAACGTCATCGCCGTGCGCGTGGACAATTCCGTCCAGCCCAGCGGGCGCTGGTACACCGGCTGCGGTATCTACCGGAACGTCCGGCTGGTCTGCACAGACGCGGTCCGCATCGCCTGGAACGGCGTGTGCGTGACCACGCCTGACATTTCGGACGCACAGGCGACTGTGCTCGTACGCACGGAGGTGGACGCTCCCGCCGGGGCGCAGTACACCGTCTCCCACCGCATCCTGGACGCCCGCGGCCGGACCGTCGCCAAGGGCGCCGACGGCGCGCTCCTGCGCGTGCGCAAGCCCCGCCGCTGGGACATCGACGATCCTTACCTCTACAGCGTGGAGACGACCGTGCGCAGCGGCGGGCGGATCACCGACCGTACCGTAACCCGCTTCGGCCTGCGCACCACGGCGTGGGACGCCGACCGGGGCTTCCTGCTCAACGGACGCGTGGTCAAGCTGCTGGGCGTCTGCCTGCACCACGACCTGGGGTGCCTCGGCGCCGCCGTGCACCGCAGGGCCCTCCAGCGCCAGCTCGAGATCCTGACGGCGGCGGGCGTCAACGCCGTCCGCACCGCCCACAACCCGCCGGCCCCCGAGCTGCTCGACCTCTGCGACGAGATGGGCCTGCTGGTGATGGACGAAGCCTTCGACGAATGGCGCTCCGGCAAGACGCGGGGCGGCTACAGCCGCTTCTTCGACGACTGGTACGAGCGCGACCTCACGGACCTGGTCCGGCGCGACCGCAACCATCCCAGCATCATCCTATGGAGCATCGCCAACGAGATTGCCGAGCAGGGCGGGCGCACCCCCGAGGCCAATGAGGTCAACCGGGCCCTCACGCGGAGGATCGCCGATATCATCCGCACCCAGGACGACACCCGCGCCATCACCTGCGGCGGGCACCAACTCTCCAGCACCAACAACCTCTACACCAGCGGCGCGCTGGACGTCATCGGGCTCAACTATCGCCCCCACGGCTACGACTCGCTGCGCGTATGGTTCCCGGGCATGCCCATCGTGGCCTCCGAGTCCGTGTCCGCACAGAACAGCCGCGGCATCTACTACCAGCCATCCACCGGGATCCGGATTGCCGGCTGGTCCCCCTTCGCCGGGGTACCCCGGCCGAGCGCGGAGGAGCTGAAGGGGACGATCCCCAACCAGTGCACCGCCTATGACAACTGCCGCTCGGTGTGGAGCGTGACCGACACGCACCAGAATGCCTGGATCCCCGTGCGCGACCGCGACTTCGTGGCCGGCACCTTCGTCTGGACGGGATTCGACTACCTGGGCGAGCCCACCGCCTTCGGCTGGCCGTCGCGCAGCTCCTACTTCGGCTTCGTGGACCTGGCGGGCTTCCCCAAGGACCCGTACTACATGTACCAGTCGGAATGGACGGAGGGGCCGATGCTCCACCTGCTCCCCCACTGGAACTGGACGCCGGGCGAGAAGATCGACGTCTGGGCCTACTACAACGGCGCCGACGAGGTCGAACTCTTCCTCAACGGGCGGTCCCTGGGACGCAGCGCCAAGACACCGGACCGGCTGCACGCCTTCTGGCAGCAGGTCCCCTTCGAGCCCGGACGGATCGAGGCCGTGTCCTACAAGGACGGCCGGGAGGTCCTGCGCGAGGTGCGTGAGACCACCGGCGAACCGGTCGCGCTGCGCCTGACGGCCGACCGCGCCGCGATCGCCGCCGACGGCTACGACCTGAGCTACGTGACGGTGGAAGCCGTCGACGCGCAGGGCCGGGCGGTCCCGACCGCCGACGTGATGCTGCGCTTCCGCGTGGAAGGCGCAGGCGAGCTGTTCGGCGTCGACAACGGCAACGCCGCCGACACCCTCAGCCTCAAAGGCTCGCAGAAAGCTCTCTTCAGCGGCAAGGCCCTCGCCGTCGTCCGCTCCCTGCGGGGCGAGCCAGGCACGGCGACCCTCACCGTCTCCAGCGCACTCGGCGACGCCTCCGTCAGCATCATGGCGCGTTGAACGACCACTGATTATTAACCACATAGCAAACGACCTTCGGAGAATTCTCCGAAGGTCGTTTCGTAAGTAATTGAGCAGCAGCACCGTGCATATGGGTCCAACGGATGGAATTGAACCACAGACCCCGTAAGTCGCTAGGTTACAGGACTCCGTTGGAATATTGTAAACAATTATTTAATTTTGACTGCTGGATTCTACTCTGAAGTGCAACGCTTTGAAGCCTGACAGTATAACTTTACTGTCACCCGCCGCTGGATGATAGCTGATAATCAGCCGGTTACAAATCAACCTTCGGCAAAATAACCGACAGTTAAAATGTAAATTATTGATAATCAACGATAGATAGAATGAGAAACAAGGGACTAATTTTGCAGACTAGCTGCCTGGCCCAGCTGGCCCTGGTCCTGGCGCTGCTGCCCGGCTGCCGCCGGGGCGGCGCGGACGGGTTCGTGACCAAGGGCCCCGACGGGGCGATCACGCTCGCCGTCGGTGCGACGGCCGACCTGACGGAGCCGGTGACGGAGTTCCGGCTGGAGGATTATTACGATCTCGTCGGCGAAATCCTTCCTGACGATGAGGACCCCCGGACGTTCATGACCTCCATGGAGTTCTTCCATGCCGACGACGAGACCGTCCTGGTGCAATCCCGGGACCGGGTCGTGCGACTGTCGCAGAAGGACGGCTCGTTCATCTGCGAGTACGGACGCAAGGGGCGCGGCCCCGGGGAGTATGTCCAGCCGCTGCTGTGCTTTGTCCAGGACGGAGAGGTCTATGTCAACGACATCATGAGCCGGTGCCACGTCTATGCGCTCGAAGACGGGCGCCTGCTGCGGGAGTTCCCGCTCTTCGAGAAGGACAGCCAGTTCAGCATCTATGCCCCGCTGGACAAGGACCACGGCGTAATCTGCTATTCTTCCCTGGCCGGGCAGGACCATCTGTTTGATGTGGTGGATGCGTCCCGGCAGGTGGTCCGTGCCGGATCGCTGCCGATGGCCAAGGTCGATGATGGCGGCATCCGGGTCGGGTTCGCCCGTCGGATGGACGGGAAACTGTGTGTTCCGGATGACGGACCGAACATGGTCCTGCACCAGGTTGCTATCGGGAAAGATGCGCCCTGGGTACGCTTGGACAAGGGGTCATACACGCCGTATTCCTCCACCGGCGACCATTGGCTCATCGAGGACCCGTGGATGTCTTTCGGCCCGTTCTTTTTCGTGACCCTCCGGCGAAAGGTTGTCTCTTCCTCCATTGCCGTCTATGACCTCAAGCGCCGGGCGCTGGTGCTGTACAAGGCCGCCGTCGATGCGGAATCTTACCGCACGTGCGGCCTTCCCTACACCCGCGACGGGCAGACCCTCTATCTCATCCCGGATTTCGGCGACCGGGAGGTGCTGGTCTGCCATGACCTAGCTGCGCCGGACAACCATTACTGCTTCCGCCTTAAGAAATAGTTTTTTGAAGAAAACACTCTGCATCCTGGCTATCAGCCACATAGCAAACGACCTTCGGAGAATCCTCCGAAGGTCGTTTCGTATGGGATTCCGGGTCAAGCCCGGAATGACTGTCAGTCAAACCCGGAATGACGGGCAGGCTAGAAGACCTCGTCGACGGTCTCCTTGAAGTCGTCGAAGGACGGGGCGGGAGCTTCGTTGCGCGGACCGTTGTTGTGGCGCGGGCGGTCGCCGCCGCGGCGCTCGAAGCCACGGCCGTTGTTGCCGCCCTCGCGGCGCTCACCGCGGTCGCCACTGCGACGCTCGCCGCGGTCATTGCCACGACGGTCGCCCCGGTCACCGCCTTCGCGGCGCGGGCCGCGGTCGCCTTCGCGACGGGGTCCGCGGTCACCGCGGCCCTTCGGCTCGACGTAGCCTTCCGGCTTCTCGGTCAGGGCGCGCATGGAGAGGCGCATCTTGCCGGTCTTGGCATCGATCTCGAGGAGCTTGACATCGACCTCGTCGCCGACGGACAGGACGTCCTCGACCTTCTCGGTCTTGTTCCACGCGATCTCGGAGACGTGCAGCAGGCCTTCCTTGCCCGGGAGGATCTCGATGAAGGCACCGAACTCCAGGATGGAGACGACACGACCGTGATAGACCGTACCAACCTCGGGCACGGCGCAGATCCCCTTGATCCAGTCGACGGCTTTCTGCATGCTCTCGGCGTTGTTGGAAGCGATGTCCACGACGCCCTCGGTCATGTTGGTGCCCGGGATCGGCTCCTCGTCGATGTTGATGACGGCACCGGTCTCCTTCTGGATCTTCTGGATGGTCTCGCCACCCTTGCCGATCACGGCGCCGATGAACTCGGCGGCGATGCGGAGCTGGACGATGCGCGGCACGAACGGCTTGTAGTCCTCGCGCGGCTCGCTGATGGTCTTCATCATCTCGCCCATGATGTGCAGGCGGCCCTGGCGTGCCTGCTCGAGGGCCTTCTCGAGGACCTCGTAGGACAGGCCGTCGACCTTGATGTCCATCTGGGTGGCGGTGATACCGTCCTTGGTGCCGGTCACCTTGAAGTCCATGTCGCCGAGGTGGTCCTCGTCGCCGAGGATGTCGGTGAGGATGGCGTAGCGGTCATTGGGGTTCTGCTCGTCGGTGATCAGGCCCATGGCCACACCGGCCACGGGCTTCTTGATCTTCACGCCGGCGTCCATCAAGGCGAGGCAGCCGCCGCAGACGGAGGCCATGGAGGAAGAACCGTTGGACTCGAGGATATCGGAGACGACGCGCACGGCGTACGGATTCTCGGGAGCAAGGGGCACGACGGGCTTGAGGGCGCGCATCGCCAGGTTGCCGTGGCCGATCTCGCGGCGGCCGGGGCCGCGCTGCGGCTTGGCCTCGCCGGTGGCGAACGGCGGGAAGTTGTAGTGGAGCACGAACTGCTGGTCCTCCTGGATGAGCACCTCGTCCATCTCCTTCATGTCCATCTTGGTGCCGAGGGTCACGGACGCCAGGGACTGGGTCTCGCCGCGGGTGAAGATGGCGGAGCCGTGGGCGCAGGGAAGGTAGTCCACCTCGCACCAGATCGGGCGCACCTCGTCGGTCTTGCGGCCGTCCAGGCGGCAGCCCTCGTCGAGGATCATGTTGCGCATGGCTTCCTTCTCCTCGGCGTGGTAGTAACGCTCCACGAGCGGGGTCTTCTCCTCGAGCTCCTCCTCGGGGATCGTGGCGAGGAACTCCTCCTTGATGGCCTTGAAGCCGGCCTCGCGCTCCTTCTTGGGCTTGGCGGCCTTGGCGAGGGCGTAGCACTTGTCGTAGCAGAACTCGTGCACTGCCTTCTTGAGCTCCTCATCCTCCGGGTCGTGGGGATAGTCGCGCTTGTTGACGTCGGTGCCGAGCTCGTGCATGAGCTCCTTCTGCACGCGGCAGTGCTTCTTGATCTCTTCGTGGGCGAACTTGATGGCCTCGAGCATGTCGTGCTCGGAGACTTCGTTCATCTCGCCTTCGACCATCATGATGTTCTCCTCGGTGGCGGCGACCATCAGTTCGAGGTCGGAGTCCTTCATCTGGGAGAAGGTCGGGTTGATGACGAATTCGCCGTTGATACGGCTCACGCGCACTTCGGAGACCGGGCCGCCGAACGGCAGGTCGGAAGTGGCGAGGGCGCAGGACGCCGCGAGGCCCGCGAGGGCGTCGGGCTGGATGTCCTTCTCGGCGGAGATGAGGCTGATCTGGACGAATACCTCCAGGTGGAAATCATCCGGCCACAGCGGGCGGATGGGGCGGTCCACCAGGCGGGCGATGAGCACCTCGTAGTCGGAGGGCTTGCTCTCGCGCTTCAGGAAGCCGCCGGGGAAGCGGCCTGCAGAATAATACTTCTCACGGTAATCCACGGTGAGGGGCATGAAATCCGTGCCTTCCTTGACTTCTTCGGCACAGGTGACGGTGGCAAGCACCATCGTGCCACCCATCTTGACTACGGCGGAACCGGCGGCCTGCTTGGCCAGCTTGCCGGTTTCGATCTCGATCACGCGGCCGTCCGCGAGTTCGATCTTCTTGTTGATAACGTTCATTTCTTCTATAGCGTCTTTATACGTCTTTTTCACCAAAAAAGGGATGGCCCCGCCCGGGAACCATCCCCCATCTTTTCCTATCGTGATTATCGACGGAGACCCAGCTCCTTGACGATCTTACGGTATCTCTCGATGTCGACCTCCTGGAGGTAGTCCAGGATCTGGCGACGCTTACCGACGAGACGGAGAAGGGAACGACGGGTGACCACGTCCTTCTTGTTCTTCTTCACGTGCTCGGTAAGGTGAGCGATACGGTAGGAAAATAAAGCAACCTGACTCTCAGGAGAGCCGGTGTCCTTATTGGACTTCCCGTACTTCGCGAAA
>JAFUWY010000032.1 GCA_017477245.1 Bacteroidales bacterium
GAAGGGAGGAAGGAAGGCAAGGAAGGGAGAAAGGGAGGAAGGGTAAGGAAGGCAGGATGGCATAGGGTCGCGAGGGTGGGAAGTGCGCGGGGAGGGCAGCGGTTTTTTCGCGGAAAAACAGTAACTTTACGGACATGATGAACCGAATCTTACGCTCCCTGCCGCTGCTGCTGGCGGCGGCGCTCCTGCTGACCGCCCGTCCGGCGGTGGCCCAGACCTCCTTCACAGTCAATATCTCCGACGACGGCGGGGCGACCCTGACCGCCTTCCTGCCCGAGCATCCCGACGGCCGGGCCATCCTGGCCTTCCCGGGCGGCGGTTACCGGCAGACCAGCATCGGCAACAACGCCCAGTGGGCCCCGCTCTACAACAGCCTGGGCATCAGCTTCTTCATCCTGAAATACCGGATGCCGGAAGGCCATCCGGAGCAGACCACGCTCGCCGATGCCGAAGCCGCCATGCGCCTGATCCAGGAAAATGCCGTCCGCTGGCACGTGAACCCGACGCGCATCGGCGTGATGGGCACCTCGGCCGGCGGCCACCTGGCCACCACGATGGCCACCTCGGCGCCCGAGCCGCTGCGCCCCGCGTTCCAGATCCTCTTCTACCCGGTCATCACCTTCGGCGAAGGGTGCCACAAGGGCTCCCGGGACAATTTCCTGGGGGAGCGGGCCAAGGACCCTGCGCAGATCGAGCGCTATTCTTCGGAGAAGCAGGTTACGGCCGCCACGCCGCCGGCCATCATCTTCGCCAACAGCGACGACCGCGGTGTCCCGCCCGAGTTCAATGCGGCGGCCTATTATATCGCCATGACGAAGCTAGGCTGCAGCGCCAGCCTGCACATCTATCCCGAAGGCGGCCACGGCTGGACCTTCGCCTCCGCCTACCGCTACCACGACCAGGCAGTTGAAGAACTGACGGCCTGGCTGGCGGCGCTCCAGCTATAGTTTTTCTCAAAGAGAGCCTCTTTCCCGGCCCTGGTCGCCGGGGCACGTTTTTATATCAAATAATGTAATTACATTTTTTGTAATTACCATCTTTGTTTTTTATCTTTGCCGAAGATTAACACACAGCAGCATGGAAGCACCCTTCATATTCGGTAAGATCGCCACGGACGAAAACTTCACGGACCGGGAACAGGAAACCAAGCATTTGGTCGGGAACTTCAGGTCCCTGATCAATACGATCATCATATCTCCAAGACGATGGGGGAAGAGTTCACTCGTCCACAGGGCCGCGACGATTGCTCAAAATGAAGACAAATATCTCAGAGTCTGCACGGTGGACCTTTTCAACGTGAAGACGGAAGAGCAGTTCTATACGGTTTTTGCCCGCAGCATCATTCGTGGAACAGCCTCCAGATGGGATGAAGCCGTGGAAAACGCAAAGATGTTTTTCTCCCGTCTGATCCCCAGGATATCTATCGGTGCAGATCCGATGAACGAAGTCTCCATTGACTTCGACTGGGAAGAAATGAGAAACAATCCGGACGAAATCCTGGACCTGCCTGAGCGTATCGCCGAAGCGAAAGGCTTGAAGGTGATGGTGTGCATAGATGAATTCCAGAATATCGCGGAGTTTGACGATCCGCTCTTCTTCCAGAGAAAGCTCCGGGCTCACTGGCAGATACACCAAAAAGTGAGTTACTGTCTCTACGGCAGCAAGCGGCATATGATGCTTGAGGTATTTACCGATTCGTCCATGCCTTTCTACAAGTTCGGCGATCTCTTCTTCCTGAACAAGATTGATACGGCCCATTTCGTGCCTTTCATCACGGAACGCTTTTCTTCCACCGGAAAAACCATCTCCGAAGGGGCATGCAGGAAGATTGTCGAACTTGCTGACAACCACCCGTACTATGTCCAGCAATTGTCGCAGCTTTCCTGGCTCCGAAGTCCGGAATCATGCACGGAGGAGATCGTCGTGAAGGCTCACGCTTCTTTGGTGGAGCAGCTTAGCCTGTTGTTCTCGAATCTGGTGGAAACGCTGACGTTCCAACAGATCTGTTACCTTCATGCCATCATCTCCGGAGAGAAGGCGATCACCAGTGCCGAGACCATGCACAAATACCATATCAGCAGTGCCACTGCGGTATCGAGGTCACTCAAGGCCCTGACCCAAAAGGACATTCTGGACAGAAGGGCGGGTGTCGTGTCTTTCCAGGACCCTATTTTCGAGTATTGGCTCAGGCATTTTTATTTTCAAGTTTAAGGAGTCTATTCGCCAGTACTCTCCATTCTTTCCAACCAGGAAGATTATGTCAGAGTCAGGCATGATGGTTATAGCCCGATAGACGTGCTTAAGCCGGATGGCTTTGATTGGCTGGCCTTCCCAATCGTAAATGAGGAGTATGTTCCCGCCAAATAAACCCGTGGGAAAATCATTGTATGTCTGACCCCAATACAGAGCAACACAATAGTGATAATTTCCTGCTACGTCAATAAAACCATAGATATTGTCCGGCAGGAATTTAACCGTACCGCCCTTTGACTTTTCAAACTTTGGCAGGATGTTCCCCTTTCTGCGAATCAACACGGGTTCATCCATGTCTTTCAGGTCGTAGAATGCAATGAATGACCCGCAGGTCGTTGCCGCAGCCATTCTTTTCAGGTCGGGATTATAATGGCAGTTCCATTGACAGGCATACGCCTTTTGGCTATCGTTCAAGTTGTCTTCTGGCAATGGGTAGCTGCCAAAGAGTGTTGTGATGGAATCTGCCGTGTTGTCCAAAATGGCAAACGGGCGTCCTTTGAATGGTCCTGTTCCAAGACTCATATCATCATTGAGGCGATATACCTTGAATATCTGGTCGTTGGCCTTTGCAAAACTGACGGATTTACTGATAAGCCATGGGGTATCTGCTTTTACCGAGGAGAGCAAATGCTTATTCGGGTCCCAGAAATGAAAACCGTCGCTTTCCGATTTGAAGGTCGTCATCATGTGGACATCATCTATCCCTCTCCCAGTATTGAGGAATTGCCCCACGAAGGCGTGTTCCCCGTAATCATAAAGGGAGAGAAAAGAGGGGCTGAAGATATTGGATAAGGCAATTTCTTTATCCGTACAAGCTATCATGATCGGATTCAGAATTTCGTTCTTCGGGAAGTCAATCCGCTCGGTTTTTCCCCTTTCAAGAATCCTGAATTCCGACAGAATGCTGTCCTGCTGAAGGATCTTTTGGGGAAGAGAAAGGAAAAGAAGAAACAATGATAGGGTGCGGAAAAAACAGGCCATCATAATGTCAGAGCGTGTAGGTGAAGGAGAAGAGGAATTCCCGGCCGCGTAGCGCAAAATCATAGGAGAACGTGTCCAGGCCCGTGAAGAGGGCATAGGCGTAGCTCCGGGTGTCGAACAGGTTGTGGACCTGCAGTCCGGCGCGGACCTTGCCTTTGCTCCATTCGATGCCGGCCTCGCCGAGCAGCATCTGCTTGTGGCTGTCCGCCGCGATCTGAGTCCGGATGAATTCCGCCTCGGCGTGCAGGCGGAGCCCTGTGACCGGGAAGAGGGAGAGCGAGCCGGTGTGCGTCTGGGAGACAAAGGACGAACTCCCGCCCAGGTAGGCACTTACGTTGCGGCTCCAGTCTCCCTGGTAGGAGAGGGAAATCCATCGCCACGGGGCCGTGCTGGCCTCCCAGTTGAGCCGCAGGTTGCGCCCATCGTAGTCGATGGCGCGGCCCTGCTGGGTGATGGCGTTGCGGCTCCAGCCGCCCCGGGCGCCGACTGACAGCTTGGTGGACGTGCGCTGGAAGCGCTTGGAGAGGGTCCCGGACAGGTTGAGCGCGTCGGAGCGGACCGGCTCCGGCAGGCTCGTGGTCCAGATGCGCTCTCCCTCCACGGTCTGGGCGCTGCGCAGGTTGCTCGCCGTCCGGGAGGCGGTGGCGTCCGCATGCGCGAACCACAGTTCGATGGGGCGTTTCCAGTCATAGGTCAGGGAGACAGCGCTGCTGCGGCCGTCGCGCAGGATCCCCGGACGCACCCGGATGCTCCGGTACCCGGACAGGGTCGGCGTCAGGAGGAAATCCGTGAAGTCGCCGGCGATCCGGTTCGAGCGGACGCTCAGCCGCCATTCGGACCGGGCCGAGGCCTGCCAGTCCAGCGACAGCGTGGGGTCGGCGATGCCAAGCAGGCGCCACTGCCGCAGGCAGGTCTTGTTTTCGTGGACGAACAGCCCCCGGGTGCCCAGGTCCAGCGCGGCGTCCACCTGGAACCGGCGGGAGCGGGACTGCCAGCGCAGCGAGGGCGAGACCGCCAGATAGCCGGTCCAGGCGCCCAGGCTGCCCTCGGCGGCGAGGTCCGCCGTCTCTACCGAAGTGTCCAGCCTGTCATAGTCGAGGCTGGCCCGCAGCGGCAGCTCCAGGGTGGTGAAGCGCCAGTCGCGGGAGGTCCGGGCCGTCTGGATGGTCGAGAGATGGTGGCTGCGGCCGCTCTGCCTTCCCTGGTAGCCGGTGCCGGAGAACGTGTAGGAAGCCGTGGGGACGGCCGTCCAGCCGGTCTCGTTGCTGAAGGAGATGCGCCGCTGCCCGACCCGCTGCCGCCAGTCGATCCGGTTCTGCAGGCGGATCAGCCGGGCGCCGGACTGCTGGCTGAGCTGCGCGGCATCGCGCCCGGTATTCAGGGCGTCCGAGACGAAATTGGCCGTGGCCCGGAACGTCTCGTCCACGTAGCGGTCGTCGGCGTTGAGCCGGTATTCCAGGCTCAGGGTCGGGATGTGCAGGGTACTTGAGGGGGCGAAATGCTCCTGCACCGTGACCCGCTCGTCGCCGGCATAATAATCACTCTGTGTGCCATAGGCGTAGGCGCTGTGGCTATAGGCATAATGGGCGTTGAACTTGAGCTGGACGTCCTCGCTTTGCTTGCGGGACGCGTCCACGCTGAAATAGCCATCCAGCGGCCGGAGGTACCAGCGTTCGCCCACCGGTGGCGTGGAGGCGGTCAGGGACCCGGTCAGTGCCGCGGCATGGCCGGAGATCCGGTCCGAGACGAAGAAGTTGGACGTCTCGCTCAGGGCGAAGCGGGCGTCGTTGCCCGCCTTGGCGGAGAGGATGGCCTGGTTCTGCCCGCCCAGCGTCATTATCGACCCGCCTAGGCGCCACAGGGCACCGTCCGCGCCCCAGCCCGCCCGGGCCTCGCTGCTGCCCACCGGCTTGAGCCGGGCCTCCTTGTTGAGCTTGATGTTGAGGGCCACCTGGTCGGTGCGGCCGGTCTTGCGCTCCATCTTGATGCTCTGATGGTTGTCCAGGACCTCCACTTCGTCGACGAGTTTCGCCGGGATGCCGCGCGTGGCCAGGGTGTATTTCCCGCCGAGGATGTCCACCCCGTCGATGTAGAAATGGCTGATGGGGCGCCCCTGGTAGGAGACCTGTCCGCCGGCGGCGACTTCGATGCCTGGGATGCGTTTCATGGCATCCTCGAGGGTATAATCCTCCTTCGCCACCAGGCCCGGCAGCCAGAAGGACAGGGTGTCGCCCCGGAGCTTGACCACCGGGGCCGTGACCGTGACTTCCTGGAGCGTCTCACTGCGCTCCCGCAGGATCACGTCCAGCCGGCGGCTCTGCAGCGTGACGGGCACTTCCAGTTTCTCGTAGGAGAGGTGGTCGAAGCTGACGGTTGCCGCTCCGCCGGTACTCCCGGTCTCCAGCCGGTAGCGGCCCTGCCGATCGGTGGTGCCGTAGCGCAGCAGCTTGTCCTGCTGGCGCAGGGACACCACGGCGCCGGGTATGGCACCGCCCTCCTCGTCGCGCACGCTGCCTTGGATCACGGTCTGGGCAGGGAGGATGTGTGCGGCGAGCAGGCAGGCTGCCAGGGCGGAGAGGCACTTGCGCATCGCTTATTCGAGTTCGAGGGGCACGTAAACATGGGAGGACATGCGGATGGGCACGCCGTTGACGCTGATCACACCGTCTCCGTCGTTCGTCTTGAAGACGGCGATGCTGCGGATGCTCTCCGGGGGGATGTTGCTGAGCGAACTGCCGCCGGAGGCGTTCTTGCGCTGGACGAATCGGTCGCGCTGCGTCTTGTCGCGGGTGGCGTCCTGCGTGCGGACGATGGGACAGGCGGCCCGGCGCACGGCCGTCGCCGAGAAATGATGCAGCCCTTCGGCGTCCTCTGCCTCCAGGATGAGGCCGGGCAGGCCGCCGAGCTTCCACGGACCGAAGGTCGCGGGGATGCCGGGGGTGTACCAGACCGTCCAGTCCCGGCCGCCATAGCGGGTCCGGGCCTCCCGGCAGGGATAGCCGCAGACTTCCTTCTCGCCCTCACCGAAGCTCCATTCCAGCTGCATAGGCTCCGTATAGGTGAAGGTGCCCGGCGCGAGGACGTCATCCACCGTCAGGCTGCCTTCCGGCCAGTTCTGGAAGACGACCGGCTCGAAGAACCAGACGGTCTTGCGCGTGTTGTCGACGGCCTCCGTGATCTGGTCGTCCGGCGCTCCGGCCTGGGCCAGGGAGTCCACCCGGTAGGTGAGGTAGTCCAGGAACCGGGCCTGCCCGGCGCCGAACTGCAGGATGGTGGTATAGTGGTCCGTGACGCTTTTTGCGGTGTCGGCCGGCGCCTGCCCCGGAGCCGGGGACTGCCGGCGGATGACGATGCTGCGTTCCTGGCTGTCAGTCTGGACGGGGGCGTCGCTTTGCGGCGCGGTGCGCAGGTCGTAGGCATAGATGACCTCGTAAAGGGCTTCGGCGATGCGGTCGTAGCCCGGGGCTTCGCTGCTTGCGCGGTCCATGGGGACGCTGCGCACGGAGACGACCTTTGGCTCCTGCGCGGAGGCGCTGAGGCTGAGGATAAGGGGCAGGACGGTGCCTGCCAGCAGGATGTAGAGTCTATTCATGGTGCGATGCTGTTTGTGTGGTGCGGATCTCGATGATCCCGCCGCCGTCTTCGCTCTTGACGACTTCGATGGAATGGATCGTCCTGGGATTGATCTGCCTGAAGGCGACGCTGTCTATTTCGCGTCCGTCCAGCCGGATGGTGACCCCCTTGTCTCTGCCCGCACGGAAGGAGATAATCGGAACGCTGTCGCCGATGGGCTCCGCAGTGACACTGACCACCTTGCTGCCGTCCGGCTCGGAAGGAGCCACGTACAGGGTCCGGGCGTTCAGGGCCAGGCCCGCTCCCAGCAGGGGGAGCAGGACGGCCAGCTTCCAGGCCCGCGCGGAGCGGGAGGGCTGGCGGAGCATCATGTCGATGCGGCCCTTCAGCGTGCTGTGGTTGAGGTTGTTGGCGATGGAGTAACCGGCGTCGGACATGGCCTTGCGGACGAGCATCAGCTGGTAGTCGCGCGGGCTGAAACCCCGGTCCAGCACGGCTTTGTCGGCTTCGTACTCATGCAGGGCCGTCAGTTCGCGGCGCAGCAGCCACACGGCCGGGTTGAACCATTGGAGCAGGGTGCAGAGGTCCAACAGCAAAAGGTCCCAGGAGTGATGGAGCGAGAGGTGCGCGGCTTCGTGGGTGTAGACCGAGCTGCCGTCGAATCCGGCCGCCTGCGCCGCTTCGAAATCCTTCCGTCCCAGGAAGATATAGTGCATCCAGCTGGAAGGGGAGGGCTCCTGCGCTCCCTCAGGGGTGTCGCGGACCACGATGATGGTGCCGTCCGGCCGGGCGTGATGCTCTCCGGTGCGGATGAGCCGCCGGACGCGGCCGAAGGCCAGGGCGAGGCGCACGAGTGCGAACAGCACCCCGAGCAGGTACAGTGCACCGAGCGCGAGCACCCAACCGTCCGGCCCGGTCGCCCTCGGAACAGACTCGACAGCGGTGACGGGCGCGGCGATCTCCGGCCTCGGGACGCGCACGGTGATGATGCAGAGCGGCAGCAGCAGGGAGGCCGCGAGCCCGGCGAGCAGCACGAGGCGGTTCAGCCGGTGGAAGGTCTCCCGGCTGAGCAGCAGCCGGAAGAAGAGGTAAAAGACCGCGAGTGCCACGGCCGCCTTGGCGGTGTAGATCAGGAATGCTTGCATGGCTCAGGCTCCTTGTTCGATGCGGGCGATCAGGCCCTTGAGTTCTTCGAGGGAGATCTTCTCTTCGCGCACCAGCGAGGACAGGACGTCCAGGTAGGAGTTGCCGAAGAAGTCCTCCACGGTGCCGGAGAGGGTCCGGCGGCCGTACTCCTGCTCCGACAGGAGCGGGGCGTACCGGTAGGAATTGCCGAACAGTTCGCGTCGGAGGAATCCGTCCTTCTCCAGGGTCCGTACCTGGGAGGCGAGGGTGTTGAAGGTGGGGTGCGGCTCGGGATAGAGGTTCAGCAGGTCCCGCACGAACATCGGTCCCTGCTTCCAGAAGTGATCCATGATCACCCGTTCTTTCTTGGTCAGTCTGCGCATGATTTTCCAGCGTAAAGGATGCTGTCGGGACAAATGTATGAAAAGTAATCCGAAAAGTCTTAAACTTTTTCGGACTACTCATAAGATTTTTTCGGAGTTATGGCCTCCTGTGCGCGTAGGGGCTTGTTTTGGCTCAGCAGCGGCTGTCCAGGACTTCGGCGATGTCGCGCACCGGCCGGTCGGCCTGGCGCACGAAGGTCGACAGGCAGAGCGGGCAGCCGGTGACGATCTCCGCGGGGTCCGCGGCCGTAAGGTTGTCGAGGGCGTTCTGGACCATCGGGCGGCGCTGGTCGAAACTGAGCGTGAGGCTGCCCAGCGACCCGCCGCAGCAGATGCTCTCGGTGTGGTGCTTGGCGGCTTCGACCACTTCGCCTGCGGCGGCGAGGGCCGCGCGCGGCTCGTCGTAGATGCCGCAGCCGCGTCCCAGCTCGCACGGGTCGTGCCAGACCAGCTTCAGCCCTTCTTCTTTCTGTACCTGCAGCTTCCCGCTCGCGACCAGCTCCTGGAAGAAGACGCTGTGGTGCACTACGCGGATATCGTCCAGCGGGTATTCTTCCTTGAATACCTTGTAGCAGATCGGGCAGGAGAGCAGCAGGGTGTCGCAGCCGCTGGCGCGGATGATCTCCAGGTTCTTGGCGATCAGCTCGCGGGCCTGCTCCGTGCGTCCGGCCATCATCAGCGGCCGGCCGCAGCACAGTCCGCCGTCCGGGTCCATCATCTGCCAGCGCACCCCGGCCTTGTCCAGCAGGGACGTGGTCGCCTTGCGGATGGAGGGCGTGAGCTGGGTCATGCACCCGGCGAAATACAGCACGCCGCCGGATTCGCCGCCCGCGCCGTGCACGACGGCAGAGGCCATCGGCCGCACGTTGATGTCGGCAAAGGAAGGGGAGAGGGCGTATTTGCGCCGCTCGCGCTGCGCGATGCGCAGCTCCGGCCCCTGCACGCCCACCTGGCAGACGGCCGTGCACTTGCCGCAGAGCAGGCATTTGTCGGAGATCTCCTCGATGCGGCGCTCGTTGCCGCGCCGCAGCTGGCGGTTCAGGTAGACCGTGCAGTCCTTGCAGTTGGCCTTCTGCACGCTCATCGGGCAGGCGTCGATGCACACGCCGCAGGCCGGGCAGGAATAGACTTCCAGCAGGGCGAAGCCCTTGCGCGAATGGCGGATGCGGATCCCGGCGTTGCGCATCGGGATCAGCAGCATCTCCGCGGGGATGTGCATGTAGCGGGTGAACGGCAGCACGCACATGAACACGCCCAGGGCGATCGAATACGCCCACCAGGTCGGCAGGGCGTTGAGGTCGTTGCCCAGGAACTGCCGGAAGATCCAGTTCGTGGGAATCGTGAGGAAACTGCCGCCGCTGATGTGCGCCGTGAAGCTCTCCGCCAGCAGGCGCAGCGGGAAGATGGCCCAGAGCGAATACAGGCCCACGCGGTCCAGCAGGCTCAGGCGCGTGGTGCGCCGCATGCCGACGATCCGCGAGGCGAAACGCTTGATGACCGCGAGCGCGATGCCGCTGAGGATCATCAGCAGGAAGAAGTCCATCAGGAACATCAGCAGCGACCCCTGGATGGTCTGCTCCGTCTCCGCGACGAAATAGTTGAAGAAGATCGGGTAGTAGAACAGGTGGATGCGCTCCGGCACGAAGAGCATCACCTCCAGGTGTCCCAGGACGATGATCATGAACCAGCCGAAAGCGATGCTGGAATGCATGTAGCCCAGTACCCGGTTGCGCTTCCACAACTTGACGTGTATCAGGCAGTTGAGGAAGATGTCCCGGACGTCCATCCAGAGATACTTCGGGGTGATCAGCGAGACCAGGAAGCGCTTGCGGTCCTCCTTGGGCAGCTGGGCGATCACGCGGATCATCGCGATGAGGCAGTAGCCCAGCACGAAGGCCATCCCCACGAGGAAGGGAATCACGAAGGGATCGAAATGACTGGCGATGCGTTCTCTCATCGTACGACCTCCCCCTTGCGGTCCAGGCGGCAGAGCGTCAGGATGAGGTGCCGCGTGTTGATGCCCCGCGGACAGACCATGGTGCACTTGCCGCATAGCATGCAGCGGGACAGCATGGCGTCCACTTCCTCGTCCCGGCCGCGCTGCAGGCAGAGTATGACTTTGCGTACACTCATCCCGGACCAGGGCGCCGCCGTGCACGTGGCGCTGCAGCTGCCGCAGCCGATGCACGTCAGGGCATCGGGCGCCAGCTGCACGAGCCGGTCATAGCGGGCGTGGTCCACCGTGTCGAGGTTGACCGCCGAACTGGGGGAGAGCGTGAATCCGAAATCCATCCTTACTTCCGTTTGTTGAAATACTGGTGGATGGTCAGGGCTGCGCTGCGGGCCTCGGCGAGGGTCTCCGGGATGGTCTTGGCGCCCGTGCAGGCTCCGGCGTAGAAGACGCCGGGCCGCGAGGACTCCACGATGGACGAGACGTTGTCCCGGCTGCGCAGGAAGCCGTCTTCGTCCACGGCGACGCCGATCTCGCGCGCGTAGTGCTGCGCGTCGGGGTTGCAGACGATGCCGGCCATCAGCACGAGCAGGTCCAGGGTGACCTTGATCGGCTTGCCGTTGAGGGTGTCCTCCGCCTTGACGACCACGCGGCCGTCGATGGCCTCGCCGACCTCGGACACGCGTCCGCGGATGAAATGGATGCCGTAGTCGCGCTGGGCCTTGATGTAGAAGTCCTCGTATTTCTTGCCGAACAGGCGCAGGTCCATGTAGAAACAGTAGACCTCCGCCTCGGGGAACTCCTCCTTGATCTCGATGGCCTGCTTGATGGCCGTGATGCAGCAGACCTTGGAACACTGCGTGTTGCCGGCCTTGACGTCACGCGAGCCCACGCAGTGCACGAAACCAACGGCCTTGGGGTTGGCGACGCGCGGGTCGTGCCGGTTGTTGAACCACTGCTCGAGGTCGCGGTTGGTGATCACGCGGTCGTAGATGCCGTAGCCGTATTCTTCCTTCTTGGAGGCGTCGAAAAGGTGGAAGCCCGTGGCGAACAGGACGGCGTCGCAGAGCAGGGTCTCGCCGTTGCCCAGGATCAGGCTGTAGCCATCCTTGAGCCGGCCCATGCTGGCGATCTCGGTGTCCGTGTAGGTCTTGACGGAGCCGGCACCCTTCGACAGGGACTGAACGAGGTCGGCCGCCGGACTCAGGTCCGGGAACAGACGGTTCCACTCAGCTACGTGGCCGCCCACGACGGGGGCCTTCTCGATCAGGACGGGCTTGTAGCCCAGGTCCTTGAGCTGCCGGGCGGCTTCCAGGCCGGCGATGCCTGCACCGATGACGGCGATGACGGGAGTTCGGTTGACCATAAGCTAACAACATTTGAGGGTCGTCGGGAGACCCGGGGTCATGATTTTCTTCTCGTCCATGCCCAGATATTTCCTGGACGGATCATACGGGATGCCGATCTTGTCGAGCAGCGGCTCGACGGCCACCTGGTGCACCTGCAGGCCGAGGTCCCAGGGATCCACGCCGAGCACGAGCCCGGCCAGTTCCTCGTAGGTGAGGGCGGGGATGCCGTAGCCGTTCTGGCCGTAGGTCTTGCCGTTCATCTCGGAGATGACGTACTGCCAGCGGTCCAGGAAGTACGGGCAGCCCGGGCAGTTGGTGATGATCATGTCCGGGTGGTAGGGCTCCATGGATTCGAACTTCTTGTGCGTATTGGACAGGGAATAACCCCGGTTGGCCTTGACGAAATACTGCCGGAAGCCGAACCCGCAGCAGTGGCGGCGCTCCGGATAGTCGATCACCTGGCCGCCCCAGGCTTCGGCCATGCCGCTGAGCACGCAGGGGTACTCGGCTCCGCCGACGCCCTTGTGGGGGAACATCTTGGAGTAGTGGCAGCCGATGTGCTCCACGATGCGGAGCGGCTCGCCGGTGGCGCGGTGCACGAGCTGGAAGCGCGCCCGCTCGGCGATCTCGCCGCGCAGCTTGTACACGAGGTCGCTGGCGTGCGCGACGTACTTGGGCTTGTTGAACTCGCGGCGGCAGGCCTTCCAGAGGTGCTCGCGAATCTTCTCCTCGAGTTCGGGGAACTCGCGCCAGGTCTCGAGGATCTCGACGTAGTTGCCGAACGAGGTGATGCAGGAGGTCACGAGGTTGTCGTAGCCGGCCTCGGTCATCAGGGCGAACTGCCGCGCCACGACGGTCATCGCCGTCTCCTGCGGGATGGTGTCGCAGTGGTAGGCGATCCCGGCGCAGGTGGTGTGGTGCTCGGATTCGTAGATGTCGCGGCCCAGCATGTCGCGGCAGATCTTGAGGAAATATTTCTCGGAAGCCGGGAAGAAGTTCTGCCGAATGCAGCTCCGGACGTAGAACCAGTGGTCGTCCGGAATCTCTTTCTGGTAGTCGGCCCAGATCTTCTGTTTGCCTTGGTAGATCATCTATTCGTTGTTGAAGTGCCCTACGGAGCAGTGTTCGTAGGTGTATTTCGTGTATTCGTCGAAGTCCATGCCCAGCTCCTCGGCCTTTGCGCGCGAGGCGCGCTCCACGGCCTCTATGCGCTCGGTGCCGCCGGTCTCGTCGAAGATGGCCTGGAGCTCGTCCAGGTCTTCCTGGGGGATGTGGCGCAGCACGCCCGGGCCCTTGCCTTCGTAATTGGCGCCCAGGCGGCCGTAGACCTCCTCCTTATTGTCCAGGACCCATTTCATGATGGGGCCGGCTTCGGGGTAGTCCGCGCAGTCGATGGTGCTCGGATGGATGCAGTAGCCGGTGTGCAGGACATTGCCCGTGAGGGTCTTGGTGAGGGGCCAGAGCTGGCGGCCCTTCTCCGAGGCGGTGAACCAGCCGAGCTTGGCGGAGAGGTTGCGCAGGGCCATGATCACGAGCCCGGCGGCATTGCCGCGCGGGCAGCGGGTCACGCAGGACATGCACTCGCCGCAGTACCAGATGGTCTCGCTCTTGAGCAGGGCTTCGATCTCGTCTTCGTTCTTGCGCTGGACCGTGTCCACGATCTTGCGCGGGTCATATTTGTAGAATTCCGCCGCCGGGCAGATGGCCGTGCAGGTCCCGCAGTTGATGCAGGTCTTGAGGCCCTCGCGGAAGCGGTAGTCCTTGCAGAGTTCGTCGTAGAGTTTGCCCATGCCGCCTAGTAGAATTTGACCACTTCGTCCAGGGCCTTGTGCGCGGGCTGGCGCGGCTCGCCGGCGCGGTAGCCCAGCGCGATGACGGCCATGACCTCTTCCGTCTCGGGGATGGCGAAGAGCGTGCGGAGACGGTCGCTCTCGCGGAAGCCCATGATGAGGGTGTCGAAGCCCATCTCGCGGGCCTTGAGGATGAGGTAGGCGTTGCTCAGGCCGTTGTCATAGGCGCCCCAGCCGTCGCCGATCTCGTTGACGGCGGCGCCGCGGCCGAAGCCGGAGAAGCCCTTGACGTAGGTGGAGACGATGATCACGGGCGCGCCGGCGGTGTTGCGGGCGTTGCCCTCGCCGATGCACTCCTTGGCGGCAGCCACCTTGTCGGGGCTGATGGCCACGTAGTAGCGGCTGGTCTGGGTGTTGGCCCAGGACGGGGCCTGCTGCGTGGCGGTGAGCAGCGTGCGGACCTGCTCTTCGGAGATGGTCTTGGAGGCGTCGTAGCTGCGGATGCTGCGGCGGGAGGCGTATAGCTCGTCGAGCGTCGGGGCCGGTGCGGCGGCGGGGGCCTCCGGGGTGGATGTGCAGGCGAGCGGGAGCAGCATTGCCGCTGCGGCAAGTGCTGCCAGGAGGATATTCGTTCTCATATTAAGGACAAATTTAATGAAATTCGTTGAAATACGGCAGAATGTGAAAAGTATTTCTAACTTTGGCGTCCGGAATGAACCAGAAGACCCGCACCTTGCTTTTGCTGCACCTCGCCGTGTTCCTGGCGGGGTGGACCGGCATCTTCGGCCGGGTGATCAGCCTGGACGGGCTGCCGCTGGTGTGGTACCGCGTCCTGATCGCCCTGCCGTCCCTGCTCGCGGTGCTGGCCCTGACGGGCCGGCTGCACCGCAGCGCGCGCGGTGCCGTGCTGCGCTGCGGCGCGCTCGGCATCCTGCTGGCGCTGCACTGGGTGGCCTTCTACGAGAGCATCCAGGCTTCGAACGTGTCGGTGGGGGTGGCCTGCATCGCGACTTCCTGTTTCTTCTCCGCGCTCTTCGAGCCGCTGCTGGCGCGGCGGCGCATCCAGTGGGCGGAGTTGCTGATCAGCTTTATCGCGATCGCGGGTATCCTGCTGATTTTCAGCCTGGACGTGCGCTACCGGGCCGGCATCCTCTGGGGCCTGGCCTCGGCGGCCGTCTATTCGGTCTTCGCCATCCTGAACATCCAGGCGGGGGAGCGTACGCGGGAGGACAGCGCCACGATGCTGCTGTGGGAGCTCGCCGGGAGCGTGGTCTTCCTGTCGCTGTGCGTGCCGACCTACGCGGCGCTGCGCGGGGAGGCGGTCCCCGTGCCGCACGGGGCAGACCTCTGGGCGCTGCCCGTGCTGGGGTCGGTGCTGACCGTGATCCCGTTCCTGCTGCAGATCCATGCCCTGCGCCACCTGTCAGCCTTCACCGTCAACGTGGCCTACAACCTGGAGCCGGTCTACAGCATCTTCTTCGCCGCGCTGCTCTTCGGGGAGACGCGCGAAGTAGGCCCGTCCTTCTGGGCGGGCCTGGCACTGATCGTATTGTCGGTGTGGCTGCAGACGCGGCGCGTCCGCAGACAGTCATTCCGGGCTTGAGCCGGAATCCCTCAACTTCCGGATCCTCCCGAGGCTTTCCTCCAGGCGCCCTTCGCTGAGGCGCCCCGTCCCGACGGCCTCCACCACGGCGTCGAAGGCGGCGCAGTAGTCCAGCGGGCAGAGCAGCCAGTCGGCTCCGGCTTCAAGGGCACGGACCGCCGCCTCGCCGCTGCCGTAGCGGGCGGTGATGGCGCCCATCTCCAGGGCATCCGTGATGATGATGCCGTCGAAACCCAGCTCGCCGCGCAGTTTGTCCGTGAGGATCCCGGGGGCGAGGGTGGAGGGGATGTCGGAGCCCGTCACGGCCGGAGCCGCGATGTGCGCCGCCATCACCATGGGCGCGCCCGCGGCGATGCCGGCGCGGAACGTCACCATCTCGCAGGCGTCGATCTCCTCCCAGCTCTTGCGGGTGAAGGCGTAGCCGAGGTGCGTGTCCGCGAGGGTGTCCCCGTGGCCGGGGAAATGCTTGAGGCAGGATGCGATCCCGGCGTCCCGCATGCCGCGCACATAGGCGGCGACCATCGGGGCCGCCACGGCCGGGTCGTCGCTGAAGGCGCGGTCGCCGATGATGATGTTGCGGGGATTGGTGTTGACGTCCGCCACGGGGGCGAAATCGATGTCCAGACCGTACCGCTTCAGGTACGAGCCGATCGCGAAGGCGGCGGCGTAGGCATCCTGCGGGGCGCCTCCGGCCGCCAGGGCCGCGGCGCTGTCATAGCGCGGCACGTCGAAGGCCGGATTGCGGGCGATGCGGCTCACGCGCCCGCCCTCTTCGTCGATGCAGAGCAGGGGAGCGCCGGGCAGCGCCCGCAGCTCCGTCCCGAAGCGCAGGAGCTGCTCCGGATCCGCGATGTTGTGGCCGTAGAGCAGCACGCCGCCGACCGGGTAGCGCTCCGCGCGCTCCCGCATGCCGCCGCTGACCGCCTGCAGGCGGTACGGCGGCAGCTCCGCGTCGCTGTCATAGCGGATCGCCGGCTCCAGCGACTCCGGCCGCACGATAAACAGTTGTCCGACCTGCTGTCGGAGGGAAAGGGACCGATCTTCCATCATTCTGTAAATATACACAAATTACCGTGCATATGGGTCCAAGGAATGGGACGATATGAGCAAAAATGGCCAAAAATGCGCATATGGGTCCAGCGGATGGGACGATATGTACGCTGGCGTGGGCACCCTGACCTGACTGACCGGTCTTAGGACTTGTCGACCATCCCCAGCCATTTGCGGTAGCCGAAGATGGCGACGACGGTGTAGATCCCGTAGATGGCGGCCTTGAAGGGGATGCCCTTGCGCACGTAGAGGATGCAGCAGACCACGTCTACCACCAGCCACAGCAGCCACTGCTCGGCGTACTTCTGCGCCAGGGCCCACAGGGCCACGATGCTCAGGGCGGTGGTGAAGGCGTCGGCTACCGGCACGGTGGAATTGGTCCAGTGCGTGAGCATCCACCAGATGCCGAACCAGAGCAGGAGCAGCGCAGCCAGCGACGGCAGGATGTGCTCGCGCTTGTAGCGCGTCACGGGCCGTTCGGTGCGCTGCTCCTCCTGCTGGCCGGAACGCTTGAACCATTTCCAGGACAGGTAGCCATAGACGCCTGCGAGGCAGTAGTAGATGGCCATGCCGAAATCGGCGTACAGGCCGGCCTTGAAATACAACACCATGTCGATGGCCGGCATGACGATGCTCGCCAGCCAGAGCCAGATGCTCGCCTTGTATTCGAGCACCAGATAGACCAGTCCGACGACGAACCCGAGGATGTCCAGGAAACGGAGCGTATCCATGTTTTAGAAGCGTAAAGTGATATGTCCGAGTACGGTGAGCGGCGCCACGGGGATGAAGCCGATCTGGTAGTAGCGGTTGCCCTCCGGGTGTCCGTAGCTGTCACAGATGGCGCTATAGACCCAGCCGCTCTGCGCCACGCGGGCGGAGAAGACGTTGTTGAAGTCCACGCCCAGGTCGACCTCCTTCACGGCCCTGCCCGGCTTGAACGTATAGCCGAGACTGAAGTCGGAGAGGCTGTAGGCGGGCAGCGAACGGTCCATGTTCTCGCTGTTGTCCAGGTACATGCGGCTGACGTAGCCGGTGTGCCACACGGCGCGGAAGCCGCCGAAGTGCAGGTTCACGAAACCGTTCAGGATCGCGGAAGGCGAGAAGGCCAGGGCCTTGTCGTCGTAGTGAAGCACGCGCTCGCCGTTGTCCCAATCCTCGACGTGCTCGTCGAAGTCCAGCAGGCGGTTGCGGCTCAGGGCGGCATTGCCCTCGATGGTCAGCCAGCGGGTGATGTCCCAGCCGGCGGTGAGCTCGGCGCCCATGCGGTAGGAGTCGGGGATGTTGGTCGTCAGCGCCTCGCCGATGTCGCTTAGCTCGCCGGTCTGGACCAGCTGGTCCCGGTAGCGCATGTAGTAGAGGTTCACGCCGGCGTGCAGGCGGTGGCCCTCAAACTGGTAGCCCGCCTCCCAGTCCAGCAGGCGCTCGGCGCGCGGGGCGGGGTACCTGCCGTTGTCGGTGAAGTTGTTGCGCTCCGGCTCGCGGTGGCTCATGGCGAAGGACGCGTAGGCGCGGTGGCCGCCGCGGCTGAAGTTGATACCCGCCTTGGGGTTGAAGAAATGATACCGGACGTCGACGTCCAGCATGTGCTTGCTGGCGGTGCCGTCGCCGTTGTCGATATATTTGTCGTTGTAGCCGTCGGTCTGGTAGTGGACGTGGCGGTACTGCAGGTCGCCGAAGACGCTCCAGGCGTCGGACAGGGCGTAGGAGGCGCGGGCGAAGGCGCTGGCATCCAGCTTGGCGGCGTCGGAGTCATAGTATTTGTAATCCCCGGCGGCGCGCAGGCGGGCGTCCAGCTCGTCGTTGCCGATGTAGGTCAGGTAGCCGAAATGGTTGCCCTGGAACTGCTGGACGGACAGGCCGCCGACGGCGTCCCAGTTGCCGTGCCGGTAGGTCAGGTTGGCCACGGCGCCGTAGGTGTCCTGGTCGAGTCCTTTCTGGCGGACGAAGTCGCTGCGCTTCACGGTGCCTCCGGAGGCGTCCGTGAAGTTGGAGATGCCGTATTTGACCAGCTTGTTCTGATAGCGGAACTCGTCATAGTAGCCGTAGCCGGCCGTGTAGTGGGCGGAGACGGAGAGCTTCCAGAAGTAGCCCAGGTCGGCGGCGAGGTTGAGGATGTGGTGGGCCTGGCGGAAGTTGTCCGTGGTGCGGGGCCAGTAGGAGCCGTCCTTCATCCGGTAGCGCTCCAGGGTGTACTTGCTGCCGTCGATGAGCAGCTGCTCGTACAGGGAGTTATAGAGGCCGAGTCCGGCGTCGTACAGGTCGGCATAGGTGTGGATGCCGGTATGCTCGCCGTAGGTGCCGTCCATCAGGGAGAGGTCGTCGTTGCCGGCCGTGACGCCGTTCCAGGCCTGTCCCGTTTTCTCGAAGTTGCCGATGAGCTTGTAGGAGAGCTTCCAGCTGCGGCCCAGCCAGGTCAGTCCGCCGTAGTAGCTGCCCGAGCGGCCGTCGGTGCCGGGGAGGTAGCCTTCGGTCGTGGTCTGGCGCAGGGCACCCTCGATGATCAGGTGGTTCCACAGCAGGCCCGAGGAGACGCTTCCGCCCCAGTTGACGGTGTTGTAGGAGCCGTAGGAGAGGGAGTACTCTGCCGAAGGGGTGAGCGAGGGGGCCTTGGTGCCGAGGGCGATGGTGCCGCCGAAGGCGCCGTCACCGTTGGTCGAGGCGCCCACGCCGCGCTGGATCTGCACGCTGCCCATCAGGGCGCCGTAGGAGTTCATGTTGGCCCAGAAGACCGTCTGGTCTTCCGGCGAATTGAGGGGCACGCCGTCGAGCGTGACATTGATGCGGGAGCCGCCGGCGCCGCGGATGCGCATGTAGGAGGTGCCGGTGCCCACGCCGTTCTCGCTCCAGGAGATGATGCCCGGCGTGCGGGCGAAGAGCCTCGGCAGTTCGATGCCGGTGGTTGAGAAGTCCTGCAGTTCGCGGCGGCCTATGTTGGCCACGGCGAAGGGGGCGTTCTTGGTGGCGCGCACGGCGCCGATGACGACCTCCTGCAGCTGTTCGACCGAGAGGGAATCTTCCTGCGGGACCTGGGCCGCCGCAGGCGCGATGGCGCCGCCGGCAAGCAGACAGGCCAGCAGGGCGGCGTTCAACAGATGTTTGGACATAAAGAAACCTTAATTGTAAATAATTATACAATAAGGGGAAGTGGGAAGATAACGTTTCCTACGCGGGCATTACCCCGATCAGGTATGAGGGTATCATCTCAGCCTCGGCCGCACCGGCCTCAGCACCCCTTAGCCCGCATTTTGCGAGCCGCCGCAAAGTTAGCACATTCGTGCTAACTTTGCAAATGCTTTTATCACCGGGGGGCGTTCCCCCCGGACCCCCTGCGTCGCTGCGCTCCTGCCGTGCTGTTTTTTCAAATGCTCCTATGCCGCACGAATCTAGTTCAGGCCGCGCTGCTTCTTGATGGTCTCGTAGGCCTCCTGGATCTTGCGGAACTTCTCCTCGGCGGCTTTCTGCACGTCAGGGCCGAGGGAGGCGACCTTGTCGGGGTGGTTCTTCATCGCCATGCGGCGGTAGGCGGCCTTGACTTCGTCGTCCGTGGCGGAAGGGGAGATCTCCAGCACGGCGTAGGCGGAGTCGGTGTCCTTGTAGAACATGGCGATCACGGAGGTGATGTCGGAAGCGTTGAGGCGGATGGCGGCGCCGGCCGCCTCCAGCACGGATTTCTCCTGCTTGCTGAAGTTGCCGTCCGCATTGGCGATGCCGGCGAGATAGTGGAAGAGCTGAAGGCGCTGGGAGTAGTTCATGTAGGTGGCGATCTGGCCGCCGACCTCGTAGAGGTTGACCTCCTTGCGGTTCAGCTCGTCCAGGATGCGCATGGCGTCGGACACGGCGGCGTCGCCGAAATTGTTGCGGATGAACTGACGGACGTACTCCAGTTCGGAGTCATGGACGCGGCCGTCCGCCTTGATGACGGCGGAGGAGAGAACGAGCAGGCTGATCATGAAGCTGTTGCGCTGCTCCGTGGCGGTGTAGCCGCGGCTGCCCGTCGTCTGGCGCCGGTAGGTCGTCCCGCCACCCGGGTATCCGCCGGCATACCCGCCGCGGCCGTACCCGCCGGACGAACTGCCCCCGCCCGGAAAACCGGAGGGGCCGTCCTGGTTGGTGAATGTGCCGCCTCCGATCTGCCTGAGGGTGTCCAGGCTGCTCTCGATGGCCGATCCCAGCAGGAATCCGAGCAGCGCCCCGATCGGGCCGCCGGATACCCAGCCAAAGAATCCCGTGATCCATTTCAATGCTCCCATATCTTATATGATTGTTCCGGCCATCCCTTCACAAATACCAGTCCACATGCCGGCGGGCTGACAAAATGTCGGAAAAGTCTCGCAAAAAGATTACATTTGCGGATAGAATGAGACGGTTTCTGTACACCCTGCTCCAATGCACCTGGGGCTTCCCGCAGACCCTGGCCGGGGCCGTGCTCTGGCTGGTGTTCGCCGGGAGCCGGCATTTCCGCTACCGCGAGGCCGTGGCCACGCAGTGGCCCCTGCGCGGCGGGATCTCCCTCGGCTTGTTCATCTTCGTCTCGGACACCACGTTGTGTTACCACGAATACGGCCATACCCTCCAGTCGCTGATCCTCGGGCCGCTCTACCTGCCCTTCGTCGGCCTGCCGTCCCTGCTCTGGGCCGGATGCTACAGGCTCTTCCGCATCCGCCGTGCCTACGTCTCCGTCTACCCGGAGAACTGGGCCGAGCACCTGGGCCGCCCCTCCCTGCGCCTCGACCGGGTCAGCGGTGGCGCAGGGCGAGTTCGTGCTCCAGGTCGGCGAGGGTGACGCCTTGCTGCTCCAGCAGGACGAGCAGGTGGTAGACCAGGTCGGAGGCTTCGTAGACGAAGCGGTCGCGGTTGCCGTCCACGGCTTCGATCACGGTTTCTCCTGCTTCTTCGACCACCTTCTTGCCGATGACTTTCGGCCCCTTGATGAACAGTTTGGTCGTGTAGGATCCTTCCGGCATCTGCTCGTGGCGGTCCCGGACGACGGCCTGCAGGGCGCGGACGAAGCCTTCGTCCTCCGGCGTGTCGAAGCAGGCGGTCGTGCCGCGGTGGCAGGTGGGGCCGTCGGGTAGGGCCTGGATGAGCAGCGTGTCGGCGTCGCAATCGGCGTACATGTTCACGACGTGCAGGTAGTTGCCGCTGGTCTCTCCCTTGGTCCAGAGCGCCTGGCGGCTGCGTGACCAGAAGGTCACGCGCCCCTCGGCGACGGTCTTGTCGAAGGCCTCCCCGTTCATGTAGCCCAGCATCAGGACCTTCAGGGTCCGTGCGTCCTGGATGATCACCGGCAGCAGTCCGTCGCCGGTCTTGTCCAACTTGAAATCACTGAATTGCATATCTGTCTTTTTGCGGAATGCCCCCCTGCCTCCGGATGCCGTCCTGCTGCGCAGGACCCCTCCCACTTCGTGGGCCCCTCCCTCTTACGATGCCGAGGGTGGCACGGGCACCGGAGGCAGGGGGGCATTCCGCTATGATTGTGTTTAAACTCTGACATTGATTCCAGCATCCTTCAGAGCCCGTTTCAGCTCCGGGATGGGAATCTGCCCGTAGTGGAAGATGCTGGCGGCGAGGGCGGCGTCGGCGCGGCCTTCGGTCAGCACCCGCCGGATGTCCTCGATCGAGCCCGCGCCGCCCGAGGCGATGACCGGGATGGTCAGCTCCTCGGAAAGGCGCGCGTAGACCGCATCGGCGTAGCCGGCGCGCGTGCCGTCGTGGTCCATCGAGGTGAAGAGGATCTCGCCGGCGCCGCGCTCCTGCGTCTGCCGGGCCCAGGCGAACAGCTCGAGGTCCGTGAGGCGGGACCCGCCATGGGTCGTGCACGTCCAGCGCCCGTCGATGCACTTGGCGTCGATCGCCACCACGACGAACTGGCTGCCGTACTTGTCCGCGATCCGGCTGATCAGCGTCGGGTCGGCGATGGCCGCGCTGTTGACGGAGATCTTGTCCGCGCCGGCGTCGAGCAGCCGCGCGGCATCCTCCGGCGTGCCGATGCCGCCGCCGACCGTGAAGGGGATGTCGATCCCGCGGGCGATCCGCCGGACCAGGTCCACGAACGTGCGGCGCTCCTCGCGCGAAGCGCTGATGTCGAGGTAGACCAGCTCGTCGGCGCCGTCGCGGGCGTACTGCACGCCCATCCCGACGGCGTCCCCGACCTCGCGGAGCCCCTCGAAATTGATGCCCTTGACGACCTGCCCGTCCTTTACATCGAGGCAGGGGATGATGCGTTTTGCGACCATGAAGCGATGTCTTGCAGGGTGATACGATGCTCATAAATGGCCTTGCCCACGATGACCTTGCGGAGTTTCAGGGCATCGAGCGTGCGGATGTCGGCCATGCCGCTGATGCCGCCGCTGACCGTGAAGCTGACAGCCGGGAAAGCCCTTTGCAGGCGGACATACAGGTCCGAGGCCGGCCCCTGGAGCATCCCGTCCCGGGAGATCTCCGTGACGATGCACTCCTGCAGCCCGTGGGGCAGGAAGCGGCCCACCAGGTCTTCGATCCCCAGCGGCGAGGAATCCTGCCAGCCGCTTACGGCGATGCGCCCGTCCCGCACGTCCGCGCCGAGGATCATCCGCGCCCCGTACCGGGTCAGCCATTCTTCGAAATGGGTAGGCTGCAGGGCCGCGACGCTGCCCACGATGGCGTGCGTCGCGCCGGCGTCGAAGACGCCCTGCAGCGCGTCTTTGCTGCCGATCCCGCCGCCCCATTCCAGTTCGCACGACACGGCGGAGGCGATGGACTCCAGTGTGCGCAGGTTGCAGGGCCGGCCGGCCTTGGCGCCGTCCAGGTCCACGAGGTGGATGCGCTCCACGCCGCAGTCGGCATAGCTGCGCGCCACGTCGGCGGGGCTGCCGTCATAGACTTTCTTCTGCAGGTAGTCGCCCTGGGTCAGGCGCACACAGCGCCCGTCGATCAGGTCGATGGCAGGGATGATGCGGATCATAATGCGAGGAAGTTTTGGAGAATGGCCGCTCCCACGGAGCCGCTCTTCTCGGGGTGGAACTGGGTGCCGTAGAAATTCTCATACTTGAGGGCCGCGCTGAACAGCTGGTCCCCGTGGCGGCAGGTCGCGATGGTGTCGGGACCCGTCCCGGCGTAGTAGGAGTGCACGAAATAAACGAAACTCCCGCCCGGCAGGCCCTTGAAGAGCTTGCTGTCAAGGTTGCCGATGGCATTCCACCCCATGTGGGGGACCTTGGCGTCGGGGGTTTCGGAGAAGCGGCGCACATGGGCGTCGAACAGGCCCAGGCCCTGCACGGGGCCCTCCTCGGAGTCGCGGCACATCAGCTGCATACCCACGCAGATGCCCAGCACGGGGCGGCGCAGGCTCTTCACGAGCTCGCAGAGGCCGCGCCCGCGCAGGTTCTCCATGGCCCGGGCGGCGTTGCCCACGCCGGGCAGGATGACCTTGTCGGCCGCGAGGATCCGCGCCGGGTCTGCGGTGAGTTCATATTCGGCGCCGAGGCGCTCCAGGGCGTTGCCGACCGAACGGATGTTGCCGGCGTCGTAGTCGATGATGGCGATCATAGCAGTCCTTTGCTGGAAGGGAGGTCGTAGCTGAACACGTCGCGCCGCACCGCCTGCTTCAGGCAGCGGGCGAACGCCTTGAAGATGCCCTCGGCGAGGTGGTGGTTGTTCTCGCCGCGGGCCTGGATGTAAAGGTTGGCGCGCATGGCGTCGGACAGGGACTTGAAGAAATGCCGGAACATCTCCGTCGGCGTGTCGCCCACGTACTCGCGGGTGAACTGCGCGTCCCAGACGAGCTCGCTCCGGCCGCCGAAGTCCAGCAGGACGATCGCGCGGCTCTCGTCCATCGGCAGGGCGAAGCCGTAGCGGTCGATGCCGCGCTTGTCGCCCAGGGCCTCGCGCAGGGCTTCGCCCAGGGCGATGCCCACGTCTTCCATGGTGTGGTGCTCGTCCACCTCCAGGTCTCCTTTGCACTTGATTTCCAGGGCGATGCCGCCGTGGTGGATGAGCTGCGTGAGCATGTGGTCGAAGAACTTCAGGCCGGTGTCCACGCCCGACGGGCCCCGGCCGTCCAGGTCCACGCGGACGTAGATGTCGGTCTCGGCGGTCTTGCGCGCGACCACGGCGCTGCGCTCGGTGCTGCGGATGGTCTCGGCGATCTGCGCCCAGTCCAGTTCGCCCACGAGCAGTGCCTTCGCGCCGAGGTTCTCGGCCAGCCGGCGGTCGGTCTCGCGGTCCCCGATCACCCAGCACGCGGCCAGGTCGTAGGAGCCGTCGAGGTACTTGCCGAACATGCCCGTGCCGGGCTTGCGGTTGGGAGAATGCTCCTCCGGCATCGAAGGGTCGATGAGGATGTCGTCGAAGCGGATGCCCTCGCCCTCGAGGGTCTTCAGCAGCAGGTTCTGGGCGGGCCAGAAGGTCGCTTCGGGGAAGGAAGGGGTGCCGAGCCCGTCCTGGTTGGAGGCCATCACGAGCTCGTAGCCCAGGCCCGTGAGGGCCCGCAGGCCCGAGATCGCCCCGGGCACGAATTCGACCTTGTCGAGCGCGTCGATCTGCTCGTCGGCGGGCTCGCGCAGCAGGGTGCCGTCCCTATCGATGAATATCGCCTTTTTCATATCGGTCCAATGATGCGAGTAGTTTGTCGTTCTCGGACGGGAGTCCGATGGTGATGCGCAGGCATCCCGCGCAGCCCCGCACGCGGGTGCGGTTGCGCACGATGATGCCGTCGGCGAGCAGGTGCGCGTAGAGCGCGTCGGCGTCGTCCACCTGCACGAGCAGGAAATTGGCGTCGCTCGGCCAGACGCGGCGCACGAAGCCATAGGCGGGCAGCGCCGCGGCCACGCGCCCGCGCTGCGCCACGGTTTCGGCGACCTTCGCCTCGACCGGCTGCTTCAGCGCCTGGGACACCAGGTCCAGGGCTGCCTGGTTGATGTTGTAGGGATACTTGACCATCGACATCAGCCGGATGACGTAAGCGTCGGCGAAGGCCATGCCGAGCCGCAGGCCCGCCAGGCCGTAAGCCTTGGACAGGGTCTGCAGGACGATCAGGTTGGGGTACTCCAGCACCTTGGCGCGCAGGCTGCCTTTCGCGCTGAAATCGGCGTAAGCCTCGTCCAGTACCACGATGCCGGGGAAGCGGCGGATGATCTCCTCCAGCTCCGCAGGGTCGAAGGCGTTGCCGGACGGGTTGTTGGGGCTGCACAGGAACAGCAGCCGGGTGTGCGCGTCGCAGGCCGCGAGCAGCGCTTCGGCCGGCAGGCCGAAGTCCGCGCCGAGCGGCACGCTGCGCATCTGCACGTCGTTGATGTCGGCGGCCACGGCGTACATCCCGTAGCTCGGGGCGATGGCCACGGCGTTGTCGCGCCCCGGCGTGCAGAACACGCGGAAGCACAGGTCGATGGCCTCGTCGCTGCCGTTGCCGAGGAAGATGTTCTCCGCCGGCAGCCCCTTGATGGAGGAAAGCTGCGCCTTGAGGGTCTTCTGGTGCGGGTCGGGATAGCGGTTGTAGCCGGTGGGGTAGGGACTCTCGTTGGCATCGAGGAAGATGCCCAGCGGGCCCTGGTATTCGTCGCGCGCAGTGCTGTAGGGGCACAGGGCGCGGATGTTGGGGCGCACGAGCGCTTCGATGTCCTGCCTATTCATCTTGCAAGCGGATTTTGACGGCGTTGTCGTGGGCCTGCAGGCCCTCGGCTTCGGCCATGGTGACGATGGTGCCCGCGAGGCCTTGCAGCCCCTTGCGGGAGATCTCCTGCAGGGTCATCTTGCGGTAGAAACTGTCGAGGTTGACCCCGCTGAAGGAGCGGGCCCAGCCGCTGGTAGGCAGGGTATGGTTGGTCCCGGAGGCGTAGTCGCCTGCGCTCTCGGGCGTCCAGGGGCCTACGAACACACTGCCCGCCGCCGTGATGCGGTCGGCGATGCGCCAGGGCTCGCGGGTGGAGAGGATCAGGTGCTCCGGGGCATAGGTGTCGGCAAAGGCGATGACGTCCTCCTCGTCCTGCAGGACGACGCAGCGGCTCTTGTCCAGCGCCTGCTGCGCGAAGGCGGCGCGGGGCAGGGCGGCGGCCTGCCGCACGACCTCGGCCTGCACGGCCGCCGCCGTGGCCGCGTCGGAGCAGACCAGCATCACCTGGCTGTCCGGGCCGTGCTCGGCCTGCGAGAGCAGGTCGGCCGCGACGAAGGCCGGATCGCTGCCGCTGTCGGCGATGACCATCACCTCGGACGGCCCGGCCGGCATGTCGATGGCCACCGTTCCGGCGCTGAGCAGCTGCTTGGCCGTGGTGACGTATTGGTTGCCGGGGCCGAAGATCTTGTCGACCTTGGGGATGCTTTGCGTACCGTATGCCATCGCGGCGACGGCCTGGGCGCCGCCCACTTTGAAGATGCGCTTCACCCCGCAGCAGGTGGCGGCATAGAGCACTTCGGGGTTGACCTTGCCGTCGGGGCCGGCGGGGGTGCAGAGCACCACCTCGGGACAACCGGCGATAGCGGCCGGCACAGCCAGCATCAGCACGGTGGAGAAGAGGGGAGCGGTGCCGCCTGGGATGTACAGGCCCACCTTGCCGATGGGGACGGGCCGCTGGATACAGACGACGCCGGGGGCGGTCTCTACGCGGATCTCGCGGGGACGCTGGGCTTCGTGGAAGGCGCGGATGTTGTCCTGGGCCGCGGCGAGGGCGCGGCGCAGCGCGTCGCTGACGCGCGCAGCCGCCTCTGCCTTCTCGGCGGCCGCGACTTCCAGCGCCTCCAGCGGGCGGCCTTCGATCTCCAGGGCGAGGGACCGCAGGGCGTCGTCCCCCTGCTCGCGCACGCGCTGCAGGATGGCCTCCACGCGGGCGCGGACCACCGGGTTCTCGTCGGAAGGCCGGCGGGAGAGCGCTCCCCACTGTTCGCGGGGCGGGTTGAGGAATGTTTCCAGCATGGCTTACGGGATGATTTTGTCGATGTTCAGGACCAGGATGCCCTCGGCGCCGATGGCCTTGAGCTGGCGGATCTTGTCCCAGAGGTCCGCCTCCTCCACGACGGAGTGCATGGAGCACCAGCCTTCGGCGGCCAGCGGCATGATGGTCGGGCTGCGCATGGCGGGCAGGATGCGCGTCGCCTCTTCGACAGCGGCCTGCGGGAGGTTCATCAGAATGTATTTCTTGTGGCGGCTGACCTGGGCGGAGCCGATGCGGAAGAGCATCTCGTCCAGGACCTGCTGCTGGTCGGGCGTGAGTTGGCCGTTGGAGATGAGCACGGCCTCGGAGAAGAAGACCTTCTCCACCTCGCGCAGGCCGTTGGAGACCAGCGTGCCTCCCGAGGAGACGATATCGAAGATGGCGTCGGCGATGTCGGCCGCCGGGGCGATCTCCACGGAGCCGGTGATCACCTCGATGCGAGCCTCGATGCCTTGCTCCTGCAGCCATCGCTTGAGGATGCGCGGGTAGGAGGTGGCGATGCGCTTGCCGGCGAACCACTGCGGGCCGCCGTAATCGGCACCCTTGGGTACGGCCAGCGAAATCCGGCAGCCGCCGAAGCCGAGCTTGGCGACCACCTGCACGTCGAAGCCGCGCTCCTCGACCTCGTTGAGGCCGACGATGCCCAGGGCCGCGGTACCGCTCGCGACGACCTGCGGGATGTCGTCGTCGCGCATATAGAGGAGTTCGAGCGGGAAGTTCGGCGCCTGGGAGAGGAACTTCCGGCGCGAGTCGTCGATGTCGATCCCGATCTCGCGCAGCAGGGCGGTGCTCTCTTCGTTGAGGCGGCCCTTGGATTGGATGGCTAATCTTAACATATATCCTTTACTACTAACTGTCTTTCGTCATTCCGGGCTTGACCCGGAATCTGAAAAAGGCTTGCCGGACCCTCCGGCAAGCCTCTCTATCGCGTCACGCACGTACGCACCGACCTACCGGATCTACAGGACTCGGTGGTGATGGTGGTATGCGGTGTTCATCTTCATGCTCCGCAAAGGTATCAATTAATTTCTTAAATGCAAACTATTTTGCAGGAGAGACCCCCTGCCAGCGTGCATATCGTCCCAAACGCTGGACCCATATGCGCGTTTTAAGCCATTTTTGCTCATATCGTCCCAAAGTTTGGACCCTTATGCACGCTCCGTATTCACCTGGGAAAGCTCGGACTGCCCCGGAATCCGCTCAATCTCGCAGAGTCCGTCCTTGTTGCCGACGACGAAGGATACGGGCGGCTTACTGCCCTGGACGAGCCGGCTCAGGTAGAGCGGCTCGTTCAGGATGAAGAGGCTGGCGCTGAAGGTGTCGCCCGCCTTGAGCTTGGAATTCTCCGCCCGCTCGACGATGAACCCGCCGTCTCCCAGATAACGGAAGCTGAAATGGGTCTTGATGCCGTTGATATTCCTGACGATAGCAACAGGAGTCCTCTTTACTATTTCCCTGGGCTGGAATGAAACCCTGGTGCCAATCGTCTGCACTGTCGTCGTGATCCTGCTGGTCCTGGCCTTTATATTTCTGAGACGACACTGAGTTTGCCCTGAAAGATGGGCATAGCCTCAGCTTTCTCAATGAATTGCTCGAGGGCATCCTTGCGCCACATTTTCAAGAAAACGACCGGCCCATCATCGGTCTGGATATCGTATTTTCCATTAAAATCGATGTCCCAATGGCTTGTAGGAACACTCCCGTCACCCTTCTCTCCGTCATAAATGCAAGAATCCTTGGGGTAGAACAGATGTTTATACCATTTCCCCTGTTCATAGTAAGGGTTACAAGTCCTGGGGAATGTTTTTCGGAGACTCTCCAAGTCAAGTTTCTTCCCGGCCGCCTTATACAATTGAGCCCATTTGCTGACGATCGTCCAGGCTGCAACGCCCTTGGGTGATGCCTTCGAAAGTACTATCCCATCATAAAATACGGTATATTTGGTCGTGTCGCGTTTTGCGACTTCCTGTGCCAAGGCTAAGACGTTTTCCTTTTCTTCAATGCCGCTGAGAAGGGCAGTTAAAAAGCGTTTGTTCCTGTCCCAGAAGTCAGCCAGCAAATCCTGAGCGTTTCCAAAATCTTTTTCGGCGGTTTCTGTTTCTATCCCGTTCTTCCCGGCGGCTTTGACAATTTCTTTGTAATGAAGTCCTTTCCTCGTAATAATTATCCCCTGTGTGTCCCTCGTGAGGAAACTATTGGCTTCCGGAGCACCTAACTCCTTCAACATAAGCGCCAACTCAACGCGCGGCTGATGGTCGTACCACACATCGCCGATTCTCCAGAAAGTTCCTTCAGAAGCTGCCAGAGCGGCATCTGTAATCAACGCTTCATAATCTTTCCAGATGGATGTCAATTCTTTGGATTGATCACTGCCGACAGCAATGCTGGGTTGGACGGATGCGCCGTTAAGGCTAGGGAAAGTAAGCTGGTCCCTGAATTCCTCCAGGAAGAAACGGGCACGAGAGGAAATAGATGACGATGCCAACAGAGGGGTGATGATCCCGTCAAGGACATCCTGATATGTTATATGGATGAAATGGGGATCCGTCGGACCTTTTTCATTGGAATAATGCTTTTCCGGGATTGACGGTTCCGGCGTCAGATAGACATACCATTGATAGACGTCATCCCGCTGAGAGGCCATATAATACCGTTCAGTCTGGGATGCTGCATCATACATGGCAATACCGATCTTGCCATTGCTTTTCTTCCGTCCTTCTTTGGCGTCTATTTTGTTCTCGATGATGACTTGCATCGGTCGGCTCTTCATTCCTTCCGCAGAAACGTCGCATTGCAGGATAATGTCGATCCTATCGACACTCTTTGCCGCTATTCCACGTAACTGGTCAGAAGTGCAAACTGCATTGCCATCAACAATCTCATTTGCCAGGCTGCCGACAGATTTCTCCACAGTCGCAGTAATATTGTTCAGTGCTAAAGACCTGGTTAATATCTTGTTCTTCAATTCAGGCGAAACGCTTGTCTCGGGGCAGGGATAATCTTCTATCCGCTTGACAAGGATATCCAACAACATCATCAGCGGAGACAATTCTTCCGAGCCTACCGCTTTCCCTTCCAGGAGCCATTTAAGGAAAGCGCTGTAAGTGGTTTCACTTCTTTCTTTTGCGATAATCTCAAAAAATGAAGCTTCGTTGTACTTTTCCTTCAGTCTGATGACGTTTTTATCGGCATTGAACCTGATAATCTGTTTGATGTAATCAGTTTTATTCATGGTATTCGTCTTTCTTGACAGATTTCATGTTGCTAATGTAGCAAAAATAAGAGTATCTTCTACTTTCGTGCGAATAATATGATATGTGTCTTGTTTCAGGAATCATGGGTGTGGCGAGTTATGGGAATAGATTCCCCCCAGTGATTCATAATTACAAAGCCGAGTGTAGGAATGGAAATAATCGCTAGTGTTTCCCTCCGACATTCTGCGAACGCCGATAGATCGGGCAATGACATTCAGAATGGTAGATTTCCCTGAACCGTTGCCGCCGTAGAAAATAGTGACTGGCGCAAATTCAACCTTCCCTAAATCCTTTTGGGCCATAACTGTATGCGGATAGACATCCCTGTCAGTTTCCGCAAAAACGAATGATTTGAGATACATGGCGTCTACTTGCTTAGGATCCTGTCGATCATACCATACTCCTTGGCTTCAACGGTATTCATCCAATAATTACGGTCGGCATCAGCGAAGACTTTTTCATAGGATTGCCCACAATGATGCGAGATGATATTACAGAGTTCCTGGCGGCATTTCTCGATTTGCCGTGCTTCTATCAATATATCCTCCGCCTGTCCCTGGACGCCTCCTAGTGGCTGGTGGATCATGACACGGGAGTGGGGGAGCGCGCTGCGTTTCCCCTTTGTCCCGGCGCAGAGGAGGACGCTGCCCATCGACGCGGCCATGCCCGTGCAGATGGTGGCGACATCGGGCGTCACGAACTGTATGGTGTCATAGATTCCAAGGCCCGCACTGACGCTTCCGCCGGGCGAGTTGATGTAGAGAGAGATGTCTGCCTTCGGGTCGTTGGAGGAGAGGAACAGCAGCTGGGCCTGGATGATGTTGGCCACGTCGTCGTCGATGGGACATCCGAGCCAGATGACCCGGTCCATCAAGAGGCGGGAGAAGACATCGATCGAAGTTGCATTGAGCTTTCGCTCTTCGATGACGGCGGGATTGATGTGGTTGCTCACGACAGCGCCATAGCGGCTGAGGGTAGCTGTACCGATGTTCCTGTCATAGCAGGCGTATCTTTCAAATTCAGTCATGATTTAAATGCTATTAAAAACCTATTTTCTTGCTTTGTGTCTTGTTTTCCAGTTTCTCGGCTCCGCAGTAGGAGCGTAGAACTTCCATGCGGTCAGTCTCGTCGCCATGCAGGATGGCGTTGATCGTGAACTTCCGGGAGACATTCTCCATCTGGCCTCCGCTGAGCTCATAGGAGACGGCCAGGTCATGGCATTCCTGGGAGGATAGGGAGGGAATCATCGTGTGCCAGATCTTTTCCCGGACGGTGACATCCGGACGGTCGAACTGGATCTTGTATAGGAAACGGCGCTCGAAGGCGGGGTCCAGATTCTGTGTGAGGTTGGTCGTGGCGATGAGAATGCCATCCAACGATTCCATTTCCTGCAGGATGATGTTCTGGATGCTGTTCTCCATCTTGTCCACAGCGTTTTGGGCACCTTCCATTCGTTGGCCGAAAATGGCGTCGGCTTCATTGAAGAGAAGGATGGGGGCCGTCTCCGAACGCTGCACCAGCATACGATACCGGTCGAACACGGCCTTGATATTCTTTTCAGAGTCACCTACCCACTTGCTCTTGATCTCGGGGACGTTGACGGCCATAATGCTGCGGCCGGTTTTTCGCGCAAGTTGATAAACGGTTTCCGTCTTTCCCGTGCCCGGAGATCCGTAGAACAGGCAGGCGAATCCGCTGCGGTATCCATGGGCCTTCATCCTCTCCCGAATCTCCTTGTAGCGTTCCGGCATCAGGAAAGATTCGAGTTCATCTACCTGTTCTTCATTGCCGTCGGTGTAGAAGAGTGTCTTTTCAATCAGCGATTCCGGTTTTGTCAATCCTGCAACGGCAGTTTCCGAGGAATGCAATTTGAACTCAGATAGCAGGATCTGGCGGGCTTTCGTAGTCAGGTGAATCTGCGAGGTATTGGCGATACCATCTTCGCAGACATGCTCGATGAGCCCTTCCTGCATCAGGTAATGGTTTCCTTCTTTCAAAGCGTTTTTCGTTTCACTGAAACTGCTCTTGCAGCGGAAAACATCTTCAATCTGTCTGAAGTTGATCCTGTCGTCATCCTTGTTGATCAAATAGTGGCAGACGATGACAAGGACCATCCAGTCGTCGTAGCGGTCGAGTTTAAGTCCGTTGAGCTCACGAATGAACGATAGATGTCCGTTTGCTTCAAAGAGGTCCTTCAACTCATGATATAACTCTCCCGGAGCAATGGCATTGTCATCCAGATCCTCGAAATAGTCGTTCAACCGGTCAAATAGGTCGTGGATGCTGAGACCGTTTTTTTTCGGTGGCTCAGGGATGTCATTGTTCTTGAAGGCCCGGATGACGGTCCTAGGGACATCGAAAGAGTCCTCATCCTTGGCGTCGTGGAATTTCAGATACCGTGCCCGGATGAGAGCATTCAACTCATCGCTATAATCCAACGCCAGGATATTGCTGATATCCAGATGCCGGGAAATATCGTTGTAATCCACGTTCCGGGGACCGTGGCGCAGACAGATGGACAGCAATACCGCTTGCTGCTGGGTAATGTTCAGTTTGGAGGCAAGGGCTGCGGCTGCATCTTGATTGTCTGCCCAGAACTCTTCTCCCAGTTTCGAATCATTGGACTTTTCTGACAGAAGATCCATCAGTTGAAGAATGCTCTTCGTTGTCATTTGTGTGTTATTCTTTTTTCCCATATTTCTCGTATACTTTAAGAACGCGTTCTGCGCGTGCGAGTCGTTCCTTCGCATTTAGGAGCGAATGCTTCTCTCGATTTATTTCTTTGTGGAGGCAAGCAATGATAAATTGTACAGCTTCATTTTTTGTCAGAAAAACCTGCTTGGGGCTCATTTCGCCGTGTTCGTTAAAGAAGAAGTCCCGGCTGATGAGCCTGCCGTCTTCCGTTTCATAGACGGTGTACTCGATTTTCAGATCGTGGAAAAGACGTCCGCGCGTCTTGGTCTTCACGCCGATGATCCTGGTTTTCTTGATGGAGTAAGCCGCATCGCTCCCTATGACATAATAGACAATGTCACCAATGGACAGATCAAGCTTTTTAAGGTAGAAGTCTCTGCTGTTCATGCGTTTAATCCCACTCTTCTTTTAATATTTTACGTATGGCCGTCAGGGCCGTCTTCTGGTCGGATTGCCCGGGATACTCCTGGTTCATCGTGTAGTAAATGGAGCGCAGGTCCTTATATCCTTCAACGTGGATGTAGCAGGCTGCCAGGTTTTCGATTTCTGATTCTGTCATCATTGTGCTCATCATTTCAGGCTGCGAGGGTTTCCATGAGTTGGGTAATTTCCTCCAAGGTCGGGGCTGATCTCATCCGGTCCTTCCTGGGCACCGGGCGACAGGCGTCGGCCCGGAGCCGGGCCCCGTCGGAGAAGAGGACTTCTTCAAAGGCCCCGTTTTCATCGGCCTTATAGGCGGATGTGGCCCGCATTTTCCAGGAATCCCGGGTTTTGGGATTCCGGACTTTGAATGTCAGGGCATGGCCATCCCGATTGATGAGCTCATAGGTTTTGGCTGATTTAGGGGCGGCATAAAGGCGGCCGAGCTGGAATTTCTGAATCTTTTGCATATCGAACTGAATTTTGATTACGTGAAGAATATAGAATCAAGTGCCCCGAAATTCAATTCAAACTTCAAAATTCTTTGAAGCAAACCCGCAAAAGTGCGAAAAAATCTCCGCAGAATTGATAAATCCTGCGGAGGTCAACTAGAGAATCTATTCGTTTTTTACCAAGGGTCAGCAGTAATGTTCCCAAGGATAATGATGATTAAGTTTTTTCTTTAAATTTTTCCCATACCTTCACCATCGCCAGCGTATCCAGTTCGCAGTAGCGGAGCAGGGCTTCGCGGGCGGCGGCGGCTTCGGCCGGAGCCATCTTGGCGATGGAAGGAAAGAGGTTCATGGCATCGCCGCCATTCTGGCAGAGGTCGCTGAGGGAGTGGTAGTCCAGCGACGGGTCGTTAGGGAACAGGGCCGGGAGGACGCTCTTGATGCTGAAGGAGCCGCCCATGGCCGGAACATAGTAGTCGCCGGCCCGGAACGGGTCGATGAGGTCCTGGATATTATCCGCGATATTGCGAAGATGGTCCGCCAGATCCGGGAAAGTGTTGGCCAGTTCCCGCAGGCGGCCGCACTCGAAAGCTTTATTATAGGCCAGGGTGCAAACATCTTTGGGAATATCCCTGCAGAGGGCCTCGGCAATGTCCCGACGGGGATCCTGGCCGCTGATGCCTAGGAACTCCTTGTGGAGCAGGGGAGCACCTTCGTGTTCGATGATATGCAGCGAATACTGGAAAGGAATCTGCTGGTAGGGTTGTGCCCCCGGGTACTGCGGCACGGCATCCTGCTGCGTCTCGAAATCCAGGAAATACAGCGGGTAGGTCAGCTTGTCCAGGAAGGCCTGGATGCCCTCGGAGTTGACGTGGTCCTTGTCCTCCAGCATGCACTCGATCTGCATATTCTGGATGGGGCCGAGGTTGTCGTTCCTCAGGTCCTCAAAGGTTACCTTTCCGTCGTAGTAGCACTTCAATTTCTTGCTGAAAGTGAATCCTCCGCGACCTTTGCCGCCATATACATTGAAAACCGACGGCTTGGGCAGATGCCGGGAACAATACTCCCAGAAGGAACAGTTGTAAGGGTCGTGACATTGCAGGCCGAGGTCGGTGTCCGGCTCGTCTCCGGCCAGCGTTTTCTTCGCTGCGGCAATCATCTGCGGAACCACCTGATACTCCTGCTGGACCAATTCGCTTAAATCGGCAGCATAGAACAATCCCTTGATGTCCAATGAATCCCTGCGCACATATTCCTTGTCGATGCGGATAAGATACGTGCCGGTAACCTTGACGCCGCACTGCTCCAGCACGTACTTCTGGTAGGCGATGTCGCGTGCGTACTTGATATACTCCGGATCATCTTCGGGCTGGTCAACCGTCCCGGAAGAACTCTTTACTTCGTAGATGGCCCATCCGCCTGGCGTCTTGTGAAGGATATCCACGGCGCAATAGTTCCCGTCCCAGGAGAAGGATGCCTCGGCGATGTTCTCCACGCCACGCGCCATAGCATCCTTTGTCTTCCGGCACATTGTCGAAAGGTCCAGTCCGCCCTCGGGCGTATGGGTAGTCACTTCCTCGTAAGGACCGAGATACCCCATGGCCAGGTCTCCGACAACATTCCCGGCTTCAAACCTGGCTTTCAGCGCATCGTCAACCTTGGCCTCTTCGGGCTTGTATATGCTCAGCCACAGCGCCTTTGAGCACTGCCGGAAAAGCGTGTAGCGGGATTTGGAGAGGTTTTTCATGAATTATACAGTTTGTCGTAAAGATTTTTGTAATCTTCAATTATATATTTAATGACTTCATCGACTGTCACTGCTGTGTCTTGATTAGAGGAAATCTTCCGTGTTTGATAGATGTATGTGGAGTTTGCATTTTCATATTTGCCGTAATAATACTTCTCTTTTTTATCTGCTGATCCTTTAATCTTTCTTTCTCGCGCACAAAGAGGGTAGATGAATTCATCTCGAAACAATTTCGAATTCGAAGTGCTCAAATCCTTGAATTTCTCTTCATCCCTGATTTGCTTCCCACAATCATCAAAATCTCGCATCCATCCATTTTTAATAAACCCTAGGTTTTCCCGATCATTCCATAAGTCAATCGCTTTAATATTCTCTAGCAATTGCACTCCATGTTCATAGGAATCCGCTTGCACTTGTATTGTGTAAACTAGATTCTCATTTTTAGGAGATCTCAGCCAAATGTCTAGAAGTGGTTCACTGTGGATAAAGTTAAAAGTAACAAGCGCGTTATAACAACATTGATTCTTCTCATCCTTTTTTTTGAACTCATCGAATGATGTTGCGGCACAAATGCCGTTTATGTTCTGTAGTTTCTGTTTAATGGTGGCTGCCATCTTGGCATACCGCTGTTTCTGAAATAAATCATGTATACGCAGTTCTTTCAGCCTAGGATAGTCAAACTCATATTTACTGCGGGTGTAGCATTTTCTTCCTTTTTTCGGTTTTTCTTGTGTGCAAAAATAAAGAAATGGAGAGTTTTGAAATGTCTCATTATCACACCAGTCACCATGCAATGAAACAAGTTCCTTCAGTTGTTCTGTATAATTATTAATTATACCCTTAACAAGGACATCATCGCTGTTTACTACTTCTGAATCTGAAAGTATATTGACATATTCTTTATAGGTTTTGATCTCCCAATTATTGATATTACCTTGATCTGGAAAACAGTCGGACATAGAAAGAAGAATACAATCAGGAAATACTTGGTTGTTATTCTTACTTTTTGTCTTGTTGATTTTCTTCGCTTCTTGATAATATCGATCCAACTGTTCTCTATAAGGGATACTTTTTAATTTGTTTTCAAGAATTAAAAGGACTTGAATCGGCTGTTTCTCTTCATTTTCAAAGTTTGTTCCGTCGTCCGGCTTCTTAAACTCTTCTTCATTATTGAAGGCATCTGGCATTCGGCTAAGAACACATAAGTCGAAGTTATTGTATTCTCTTGCAACATACCATTCATCAGGCCAACTATCAACCCATTTTGCTCCTAGCTTTTTAATTAATTGTCGAAAGGGGTGTTCTTTACCCCTTTTGTCTTGAACGCCTTGATCCCATGAACCAATCCACGCAAGGAAATTAGAATGAAAGAGCTCCTTTGATGCCAAGGATAATTGAAACATTGGAGACCTCTTTAGTATTTCATACGATGCATTCTTTTCTTCGTCAGTCATAATTCTAAATTCTAACCATTAAGCGGATTCTACAGTCAGTTTAGGATAAGCCTTCCGGAAGGCCTCCACGAGGGCTTCGTCAACCCGCGGGTTGCACTCAAGTTCGAGGGTAAGGACGGATTCGGTCCTACGCCATTTCGCCATGAGATTGCCGGTGTTGTCTACCCAATCAAAGCCCAGGGTCTGGAATACATACTTAAGGGGGATAAACAGTCCGGCTTCGTTGTCAGGGGCACCATGTGCCTTGGTCAGATCCTCGACCATAAACTCGATCTGGTCCAGATAGAGCGGATGGCCGGAGATGAGAATGGTCGCACCGCGCGGGTCGAAGTCATCGGCAAAGTCCTCAGGATGCTCAAGTGGTGAGTAATCCAGCATCTCAATGTTCCAGTCGTATTCCGATTTATCCCAACCAGCCGCAAGCGCCTTGTTGAAATACTCGCGAGCTTTTTCCTTGTCTTTGCTGTAGCCAGCGCTCTCAAAACCATCGGCATAAAATGCTCCGATGCGAGCCAGACCTTCTGCATCTCCTCTCCGGGCCAGTTCCTCATGGATGGCAAGATGCAAGGCATCCCGGTCAAACAAGAGAGCCCAATTCTTTAATGTTTCAGTAGTCTGCGAGGGAATGAGGGATGCTAATGCTTTGTTCAGCATCTCAACTTCTCCGGGATCCGCTGAAAAGAGAGGTGTGTCCAAGTGCTCCCAACGCTCAATGGAAGTAATCTCATGCGTATCTTCATCTTCGAAGTCTTCATTCCAAATCTTGCCTATGGCGTTGCAGGATAGGCCAAGGAGCAGTACCAGCATAGCATCAAGATCGCCTTGATCGGCAAAGGGCTTGATGTCAGCTTTGTTGAGCCCGCTTTTTTTGAGCGCCAGATTAGGTAAGTCTGCGCTGAGGATTTCTTTGAGGGTTTCTTTTATCATAAAGAAGTCTGAATTAATCGATGAACTTCGGGAGATCCTATTTAGAGGCGCATTGATTCAAATACTCTTCAACAGCATCCCAGTCAGGAAATTGCTGACTGCCGAAATGAATCCACTCGCCGGGAAAGTCTTTAGCGCCATTTTGGGAATTGTCATCAACCAGATAATCGCCATTGAGAAGCTCCTTGTGGTGGCAAAGGATGAGCCGTTTTGAGAAGTAGTCGCTTAAATGTAAATGGACCCAATTCAATTTATCACTCCAGGCGGAAGGATTGTCCCATGGGGCGGTGGAGAGGATGTAGACATCGAAGTGGTCAGTCAGACGTTCGATCGCGTCGATGGCGCCTGGAACCGGGTCCATGAGCGCAAATATTCCCGGGGCCTTGTCGGGATGACCTTTGTATAATTCATACATGCGGGTACTCAACCTATTCACTCCGGAGTTAAAATCAACAAGCACCCCATCCATGTCGACGTAAAGTCGTTTTTCCGGGAGTACTTTGATATTCTTATTGAGGTGCAGCATTGTTAATTCGTGGTATATGTTGAATGTAAAGTTAACATTTTAGGATATCAATCGCAAATAATTCAGTCTTTGTCCGGGTCGTATGGCTCGCCTCTAAGTCCTTGCCTGAAACCACGATGCATCTCACGCCGGCAATGCTCGAGGCCTCGTTTCGCTTGTGCCTTTAGAGAGTCGCGGGCTACCAATAATTCAGGACAACATTCGATGATATCTTTCCGGTACTCCCGGATTTCGGATTCGATTTCAACCACTATGGTGCTTGCCAAACGAAGCATTTTCGTGGCTGTCTTCTCCAGACCCTGCTCCAGTTCTTGGATCTCTTTGTATTTATCTGCATCTTTTGTCCTTTTATTTTGCCCCGGAAGGGGAGAGGGAAGTAGCACGACGGCTAAACATATGCCTGTCAGGCGTAAATAGAACGACTTCCGGCGGGATGTCGAGAGCTCTTTCATAATGTCTTTGTCTTTTGTTTTCGCGAATAATATAGAAACACACGTTAATAAATTCATTCAGAACTTTAATATTATTTGAAGTAGCTGTTGGCGTTTGATGGACCGCAATTTCATTTACCTGCCAGCATCCATCCAACTGCCGTAAAAGGCCTTTTCCTGATTTTGGGTTAACTCTCCATCGAAGGTTATCCAGCCCCAGTCGTCTCCGATTCTTGCACGGACATAATCTTCACTTTGGATTAGCAATTCATCAGTCTAAGGGGCCTTCTGCGTGCCCGGTATATTTGGGCTTAATGGCTACTCTGATGAGCTGACCCTAATCAGCGACTCTCCCAGAGCTATCGACAACTCTGCTATGGAACGGAGCGTCAGATTCGGGAAGCCGGGAGTCCCGCGGGAGCGGAATACGGGCTGATCTTCCGTAACCGACGCTGCAACTCGGCATCATTCCTCATGGTCTGCATCGTGTAGTCTGCCTGCAGCCCCATGAGCAGATCCGCGGAAATGCCCAATGCCGATTCAACGAACAGGGCGGTGGTTGCGGACAACGGTCTCCGCTCATTCAGGATATCATTGAACATGGTATAAGGCACACCAATCCGCTGGGCGAATTCCTTCTGCGATATCCCTCGTGCTATCAGCTCATCCTTGATGACTTCCCCCGGATGCGTGGGGATAAAACTTTTTTGTGTCATGACCTCACTGATAATGGTTTGATAATTCCAAAATATTGCAGACGGTTACGATGAATTCTTCGCCAGATTGTTCTGTCCGGAACTCCAGTCTGTATTTGTCATTCACACGGACAGACTCGATGCCGGCCAGGTCTCCGGAAAGCTTCTTGTAGTTCAATGAGTGGAAAGGGTACAAGTCTTCAACGCTCCGTGCGTTCTTCAAAACATTCACGACCTTCACATACTTTTTGATGACTTCTGGCGGAAACCGGTGTTTCTTGTCGGAAGCCATCCCATGATAAAGGTTGGATAAATAGACTTGTTTGAACACGATCTGCATCTTTCTTTTGTATCTGCAAAGTTAATCATTCTTTTCAGAAATCCACGATTTTAGTGTATTTCTGCGCTATGGATGATAGGTGCCTTTTCTATCATGCGTGCTTTGGCGTCGAAGATGGTGAAAAGATCGATGCAGGGCTTTAAGAATCGTATAATTCTGCGGTGCGAAATCGCAAAAATACGATTCTTTTTGCTGATTCCTTTTGCTTGGGAGATTCGCCGGTCAAGCCGGCGAATGACGGGGGACGGCACGAAAGGGCCCCTTTCCGTGCCCGGATCCGGTTTTTTCGAGATCGCGGCAGGGAAGGGGCCCTCTGCGTGCCAGATAAAATTACCTAAGCTTTATTTTGGAGGTCCCGGACCTGCTCGACGGAAAGCCCGGAGTACTTGGCAATCGTTTCGATAGGAAGATGATCTTCCAACATCCGTCGGGCACTCTCGATACCGTTCTCCATGCGACCTTCTGCCCTTGCATTCTTCTTCGCAAAGGCGATCTGGTTGCGTATGTCACGTTCCGTGGTCATCTCGAATTCGTATTTGACTTTGTCTTCCGGTGTAAAGGTAGCAATTTCCGCGGCTTCGAACAAGAGGTCGAAGATTTCC
>JAFUWY010000033.1 GCA_017477245.1 Bacteroidales bacterium
CCGCCCGCTCGAACTCGGCCAGCGCGTCCGCGTCACCAAGGGCGCCCTCGCCGGCGTCGAGGGCCGCGTGCTCGAGCTCCGCGGCCGCACCTACGTCGTCGTCCAGCTCCTCGACTCCTGGTTCGCCAAGGCCAGCGTCCCCAGGGCCTGGCTGGAACCTATTGACTAAACGCCACCAAGATAACAAGATAAATATTTATGCATAAAATGAAACAGAAAAAACAATTCGTCAGGCCGGAAGTCCTGCAGGAGCTCTCCCTCTTGCACGACACCCCCATCCTGCAAGGCTCCGTCGTGGACGACGTGACCGTCATTTCCTCGGGGCAGGAGGTCCAGGAGATCAACGCCGAGGACCAGGAATGGAACCAGAACTGGGAATGGTAAACACAAGGAGGAACAAGACATGAACAAAGCTATCAGAATTCTCGCTTGCGCAGCCATCCTCGGCTCCGCCATCCTGACAGGATGCAACAAGAATGCTTTCGAAGGCAGCCGCAACAAGGCTGTCCGCTTCTCCGCCGTCGCCAGTGGCACACAATCCACCAAAACCGCCTATGGTGACGACAAGACCGAGGGCACTACCACGTGGCAGATGATCAACTGGGTCAAGGGTGACAAGATCCGCATCCACAGCGACAATGCCGTGCACCGCTATCACGCCGACCAGCACTACTCGGATTACGAGATCGTCGCCGACCCGACCATAAGCGGCCACAAGAGCATCGCCACGATCGACAATGCCGCCCTCGACAACAGTGCAGACGCCGAGACCTTGTCCAACGGAGAAGAGATGAAGAACGGCTTGATCTGGAGCGACGATGCCAACAAGAAGTTCTGCTTCTGGGGCATCTACCCCTCCACCGTGCAAAACGCCGACATCACGGTCGGCGACAACGGAGCCGTCAGCGCCACGCTGCCCGTCTCGACCGACCTGGCCGCGACGGCTGACGCCACCAAATATGCCAACGCACAAGGCGTCGTGGTCGATGCCGCCGTGGAAGGCGGATACACATACCAGGTGTACGATCCCGACATGGACTACGCCTTCATGACGGCTGCCGCCTCCAACATCCCCAACGACACGAAGTTCGACCTGGAGTTCTCCCCGGCCTATACGGCCTTCGAGATCAATCTCACCACGGCCGAGGGCGAGGACGCCATGTCCCTCAAGGGCATCAGCCTCACGGGCACGGATGACTACCTCGCAGGCCCCTTCACGATGACGGCCGGCGACCTCTCCACCGTCGCTGCGACGGAGAGCAGCGCCTCCAAGACCGTCGGCGCAGTCTGGGCTACCGGCAGCGAAAAGGTCATCAACGCGACCGAAGGCGTCACGGTGACGCTTTTCGCCATCCCGAAGGCCAACACCGGCCTGGTGACCCTGTCGGTCGCCACCACGGACGGCACCGCGAAACTCAAGCTCACCCAGAAGGGCAGCCTCAATCCCTATGTCTTCCAGCCCGGCAAGAAATACCGCATCAACCTCCTCAAGGTCGGCGGTTCGTTCAAGTATGCCATCGAACTCCAGCCGCTGGTCCTCCCCTGGATCGGCGTCGAGGAGCAGACCTCCTTCTCCGAGAATGTCCAGGCCAAGGCCTTCGATATCACGGGCGCCCTGGAGAATACCGACGAATGGCGCAACACGACCGGCGTCGAGCTGAACGCCCTCGCCGGCAAGACCGGTCCGACATCCAACCACTATGAGGCCTACGATACCAAGGAAGACACCTTCCCCGACTACCGGACCTTCATGGGGTACAGCACTACGGAACGGGCCGCCTACATCGAGGAACACCCGAACTACTACGAACTCTACTACCAGCAGCGCCATATGCTGGTAACGGGCGTGTCCAACCCCCATTTCGAGTTCACCTTCACCCCGATGGCCCCGCTGGCCGGCTACTGGACCCTCAAACCCGAGTCCGTCGGCGACAAGGGCGGCGTGGAAGGATTCACCTTCAAGATCTGGGACGGCGAGCAGTGGCAGGCCTCCGGCTGGAATACCGGCCAGATCATGGCTACGGAAGTCCGGATCGGCATCTGGCCCGCCGCAGACAGCGACCCCGGCAAGGAGTACGCGATGATCATCAAGGGCATCTTCAGCCCCAACAAGTCCGGCGATCCGTCCTTCAGCGCCGATTCGGAGCTCCAGGACGTCCACGGCGACGGCCGCGCCAGTTATTGGAAATTCATCCTGCCCGTCAGGGAGTAAAAGACCAAGGATATGAAAAAGACACTGATATACAGTTCCCTCCTGCTGGCGGCCGTCGCGCTGTCCTGCACCCGCGAACCGATCCACACGCCGGTCGAAGAAGTGATTCCCGGCGACCCCGGCAGCATCAGCCTGCGCGTTCGCAGCGCCGAGCCGGTGACCAAAGCATTCCCTGACGGGGAAAATGCCTACAACGAGAACAGCGTCCTTACGCTGGACTACTTCATCTACACCGTGGACCCGTCTGCGGAAGGCAATACGTCCACGGCCGCCACGGCCCATGGCCGCATCACCTATGACACCGCCGTCGTCCCCGTCGACGCGTCGTCCTCGGCCGCGGCCGGCAAGGTTGTCAACCTCAAGGACTATCCCGACTTCGCCGCGGCCGGCAAGACCGGCTACGTCTACGTGATCGCCAACCTTCCGGACGCAACCAACTCTCCTGACAATTACTTCGAAGTCAATGCCGACGGCAACCTGCAGCAGGTTGTGGGCACCACGACGACCGTCATCGGCACGGACTACGCTTCCTTGCAGGCCGTCGAGGTAGTAGCTTCCTTCAACAAGCTCACGGACGGCAAGTTCACCGCCCAGCCCAACTTCGTGATGAAGGGCATGAACAACTTCACCATCAGCGGCGACGGTGCCGTCCCCGTGACGGTCGAGCTCTCCCGTATCGCTTCGAAGCTCTCCCTCGACATGCAGATCATCAAGTTCATCGAGCAGTTCTCCTTCGACGCCTCCGGCATCTCGACCTATAAATACACCTGGGTGCCGAACGTGGACCAGATCCAGGTCTACCTCAACTACGTCAATCCTCACGGTGCAATCAACGGCAACACCCGCACCTATGAGATCGGCTCCTACTTCTCCTACAACCGCTACGCCTACATCCCGGACATCAACGAAGGCGGTATCTACACGGAGAAAGTACTGGCCCGTAATGAAGACGGCTCGCTCATCCTGGACGACGAGGGCAATCCCACCTACGTGGACGGCGTCTCCTACCCGGCCTTTAACGTGACCGGATCGCCGTTCTACTCCTATCCGACTGCGTGGGATCCTGCCGAGCCCACGGCCCCCTTCATCAAGATCATCCTCCCGTGGGTGGCTTACAAGATTGACAACGAAGACTACATCCGCCCCAGCGACGATGCGGTCAAGCAGGCCCTGATCGAGGCAGCCAAGGGCTTCCCGGCCGAGCTTACGATCGATGGCACGACCGTCGGTGCACGCGTCACCACGCAGGCCGAGATCGACAAGCGCGGCGGCCATGAGTTCTACTACAAGATCAACGTCCCCTACCTCAACACCCCCGCCCTCGAGGCCAACCACTGGTACAAGCTCGCGATCAATATCGCCGTACTGGGCAGCGACGTGGACGAACTGCTGGTCGAACTGGCCGGCAACTACCACGTCATCGCATGGGGCACCGAAGAGGACCTCGGCGGCGACCTCTCCGCCGGGCGCTACCTCGATGTATCTTCCGATGCTTTTGAAATGTATAGCAATACACTGGATATCCCGATCAAGGCTAGTGGAGATATTACAGTCACCGCATTTGGTTCTACTACAGGATCCCCCACGGCGACTTATCCGATAGCCACCTCTACCAGCACTGGTTCCTTGACATACAGTACGACCTCTTCAGAGGGAGTATATTTCCAGGTTACCGCAGAAGGGCGCAACAATGTAAAAGTCTCACACAATATGGTGCCCTTCAGCACCAGTTTCACGACCGCCAACGCAAAAGACATTGCCAAGGTCACCTATAAATTCCGTATTGCGCTGGATGGGTATGAAGACACTTATTATAAGGATATAACTGTGACTCAGTATCCTGCGCTTTATGTAGAGAAGCAGACATCAACAAATAGAGCCTACCTGCTGTATTACTACCATAATAATAACGGTTCCATTTCGGGAATAACCTCTGGAAATCCCCGAAACAATGCCAATTATACTTTAGGATCGGCGGGAGGAGGAGATGTTAAATCAACCGATTTGATGATCATTTCCGTCAAGTCTTTGGCTGGACTGACAAGTAATTATCCTAATTGGGTCATTGGAGATCCGCGTGTTCGCCTCGGAGACGCTATGGGAAGCAATAATTACTACACGGACCGGTATATAATAAACAATCAATGGCTTAGAACCGACTTGGGTACCACTCCGAATTACTTCGACAATTATTTGGTGGCAGATGTAAATCAGGACAACACCATCGCTCCACGCTTCATGTTGTCTTCGGGCTACAACACCAATACGGGTAAAGGAACCTGGAAGGCCAATGCAGAACGCTGTGCCGGTTATCAGGAAGATGGATATCCGGCAGGTCGCTGGCGTCTCCCGACAGAGGCGGAAATCCTCTTCTGTTCCGTTTTGGCAGACACGCAACTGATCAATAATCCATTTGGCGGAGGAAGCGGGTACTGGGCTGCCTCTGGTCGATATGCTAATGGATCCAGTCTCTATAGTCCAAGTACGGAAGAGAGCCGTTCTTCCCGTTGTGTCTATGACCTATGGTATTGGGGGGACGATGCGCCTCTTTCCAACAAGAGCGCTTATACCATTATGCTTCCTGCAGAATAATATTCATTTAATAAGATGAAACGAATAATTTACATATTATCTATCGCTGTACTGTCAGCCGCCTGCACCCGGGGCCTCGACCTCGGCCGGCAGGAAGCCGTTCCCCCCGTAGAGGGCGACAAGGTGACCCTGGAATTCTCCATCCCCGTGCCGCCGCAGACCAAGGCTGTCCTCTCCGACCAGCCGGACCTGACGGACCAGAAGATGTACGTGCTGGTGTTCAACACCACCACCGGCGCGCTGCTCGAGGCACCGGAAGCCACCTTTACCGCCGTCACGGCGGAGGGTGAGGCCAACGCCGCCGCCTATTCCGTCGAGGTGACCCTCGGCTCCAGCCCGCGCGCCCTGCACTTCCTGCTCAACGCCCCGACCTACGAGAAGCCTGCGGGCGCCGGCTTCGAGGTCACGGAGCTCGGCTATGCTGCGGATCCCGTCCTGCTGGGCGACACCGAGGCTGCCGTGTGGAAGAAACTCTACACTTCCAACCGCGAAGCGGCCTACTGGCAGCGTGTGGCACTCCCCGACGGCATCCACGCGTATACATACAAGGGCGGGACCCCCGTGCACCTTCCGGCAGACCAGGAAGGCCGGGACAAGATCCTGAATTCCTACAGCAACAACGATACGCCGGACGACCCCACCGATGATTACTACTTCGACACCTTCAACAACAAGGTCAACGAAGGCGACTACATCAACCGCGTCGGCCGCAAGATCGTGGACGGCGAAGGCTACTTCGCCTCGGACGACGTGACCGAGAAGGTCGCCTCCGTGCCGATGGTACGCAACTTCGCCAAGATCACGTTGAAGTCCAGCGCGTCGAACTTCACCCTGAAGAAAGCCGTGCTGGCCAACGTGCCCGCCTACGGCTATGTCGCTCCGTACTACAGCGCCGGCAACACCTTCGTGCCCGGCTACATGACGGCTACGCTGGATGCTGCGACCGTCGCAGCCAGCGGCTACGACGCGCCCATGCCTTCCGGCACGATCATCACCACCTGTCCGGACGTAACTGACTGCACCGCCGTTGACAGTGAAGGGAACATCACCCTTTTCACCTTCGAGCGCGGCATTCCCGAGGCGGACCCGACCTGCCTGCTGGTCTGTGGTACGTTCAACGACAAGGAGAATACCTGGTTCAAGGTGGACATCACCAATGAGTCCGGTGTCTATGTCCCGCTGTACCGGGCCTTCAACTATCCGATGGACATCACCAGCATCGAGAGTGCCGACGGGTTCGATTCAATCGGTGATGCATTTGCCAACCCGGCCCTCGGCGATGTCTCCGGCTCGCCGGAGACCCAGACGCTCACCAAGATTGCGAACGGCAAGGGCCTGAACATGTGGGTGGACTTCATCGATTATACCTACATCGGCACCGGTACCGGCATCCAGCTCCGTTTCAAGATCTGGGACGACAACGGCACCAACTACAGCAGTTCAGCCAAGGCCGTCGTCAAGGAGCACAAGACCTCGGAGAAAGCCGTCGGGAAGGACAAGGATGCTGAGATCAACACGACGCAGTACGAAGGTTCCGACACGCTGGACGGCGAAACCGGCTGGTACTACATTGCCGTGCCCCTGACCGCCACCGGCGACAACATCAAACGTTCCGTCGTCCGTATCACGGGTTCCAACAGCGATGGCAGCCAGACGCTTTACCGTGACATCACCTTCTCGGTATATCCCCACCAGACCATGACGCTGAACGCGACGCCGCTCGCGTCAGAGAGCGCAGGAGCGACTTCGACCCTGTCGATCACCCTGCCGCCGTCCCTGGGATTCTCGATGTTCCCGCTGGTCTTCCAGATCGAGGCGCTGGCTGGCAACATCAACCCTGCGAACACTGAAACGGATATTCCTGCCGACTTCGGCGAGACCTTGTTCAACGGCGTGGAGGGATACACCAAGACCGGCCAGTCCATCTACTACCTCAAGACGGTCAACTACGATGACTATGATCCCGAGAACGGAACGACGATCACCGTGAGTCTGAAAACCACCAAGGCGGGAAGCAGCTCGGCCAGCAACGCGACGACCCTCATCGTCGCCGACCAGAAGGGATACTTCAACAAGGCGACGACTGAGCTGACGGTGAATCCTTAGTCTATTTCCTGGATAAACATTTGATGCAACCCCTCCCTGCACGGGCAGGGGTTGCTTTGATATATGAATAACATGCTTTTTCCTTTACTCCAAACCTCTACCCCGCCGGTGGAAGCCTTCTCCGCCGACTCCCTCGCCGCCAAGGGCGCGCAGCTCGTCGAGACCCTCAAGACCACGCCCAAGGACGAGCTCCTCGAAGGGACCCTCTCGTCCGTCGCTTCGTTCGGGCTCAAGGTCCTGCTCGCCGTCGCCATCTACATCGTCGGCGCCTGGCTCATCCGCAAGGTCAAGAAGGTCCTCGCCAAGACCTTCGAGAAGCGAAAGTCCGACAAGACCATCGCCACCTTCATCCAGAGCCTCGTTTCGGCCACCCTCTGGGTCGTATTGATCCTCGCGATGGTCGGCACGCTCGGCATCAACACCACCTCCATCGCCGCCCTGCTCGCCGCCGGCGGCATGGCCATCGGCATGGCCATGAGCGGCACCGTGCAGAATTTCGCCGGGGGCCTCATCCTGCTGGCGTTCAAGCCCTTCAAGGTCGGAGATTTTATCGACGCGCAGAGCATCTTCGGCCGCGTGTCGGAGATCAGCATCGTGCACACGAAGATCGTCACCACCGACAACCGCGAGATCACCATCCCCAACGGCGAGCTGGCCAACGGCAACATCGACAACTACAGCTCGCGTGATCCGCACAGGCTCAGCCTCAAGTTCAACGTCCCGTACGGCACGGACGTGGACCAGGTCCGCGAGATTCTGCTGGAGCTCGTCAAGGACCAGCCCAAGATCCTGAACGCCGATACGCCCGGCGCCAAGAACCCCAAGGTCTATGTGGGCGAGCTGCAGGACAGCTCGGTCCAGATCAAGCTCCGCGTGTGGCTCCTCGCCAAGGACTACAAGAAGGTGCAGCACTGGCTCAACGAACGCATCTACAAGGAGCTCCCCAAGCACGGCATCCACTTCCCGTTCCCGCAGTTGGATGTTCATATGCGCAGCGATGCTTAGTGCGGGGAGATTCGCCGGTCAAGCCGGCGAATGACGAGGGGGTCAAGCCGGCGAATGACGAGGAGGTCAGGCCGGCGAATGACGAGGAGGTCAAGCCGGCGAATGACAGAGGGGCTGCATGATTTCTGCGCATCGGGGCCTTATATCCGATGCGTGATGAGCAACAAGCTGATTATCAATCAAAACATAAATCTCTAGTGGTTTCGGAAAGCACCAGAGAATTCATAAAATGGTCAGTTTCAATAATTTGCTCATCACGACCCTTGGGAAGGGGAAAGAGAGGAGCTGGACCGGGCGGGGACCGGATCGGCGGGAGCCGATTCGGACGGTGGTGCGGTCCGATCAGAGGTTGCCGCGGATGAGGCCGGCGAGGGTGGCGAGGGTTTCGCGGGGGGCGATGCGCAGCGAGAAAGGCAGGCGGCGCAGGAAGGCGCCGGCGGCGTGTGCCTTGCGGGCCGCGGTGCCGCGGCTGACGGCCTGGCGGCGGGCGGGGTCG
>JAFUWY010000034.1 GCA_017477245.1 Bacteroidales bacterium
CTGTTTATAACTGATCTTGTTCTCGTCGCAGTAGGCAATCACCTGGGCGACCTCTTCCTTTGTCATCATGGCCTTTAGTCTTTGATGCAAAGGTAGACACTACCCGGCAGCCCTAATAGACGTACTTTATCGGATGCTTACGAAAGGGCCCGGGTTCTGGAAGTGGCCCGTCAGTGCATACAGCGCGTGACGGGAACTCCGCCAGCCCAGCACCTGCGACAGGCCGTAACACGACTCGACTATACCCCAGACACAGAGCCCGGCAACGAGCACCGAACGGGTATATGACAGGAGATTCCGGATCCGGTCCGGAATGACGGATGTTGAAGGACCGTCCGGAGCCGAACCGTTACCACCAAACCTGCCTGCCGTTCTCATACGTAAAAATCCGTTCTTCCTTCCCTTTCGTGTGGTTGTGCAGGATCAGCAACGCTCCCGCCGGGACGTTGTCGTAAACCAGCTCCTGCGTCACGCGGCGGCCGATCTGGCGACCCAACGAACTCCAGCCTTCGCCGTCCCAGTAGCACAGTTCATACTCCTCACCCTCCCGGATGAAGTTATCGTCCGTCCGGGGCAGGTAGCAGAGCTTCGACAGCTCCACCGCCCGGCCCAGGTCCAGACCCAACCAGGGAACTGGCGCCTCCTGCCCCTTCTCGTGGGCGGCATAAGTCAGCGTCGCGCCGTCGAACACGTTCGCCATCGGTGTTCCCTGATCCTTCGGGATGTATGTCCCGATCACCCGGCCGCCAGTGAGTTGCGCCCCGTCCGACCCGTACAACTCTATCTCCGCGATATCTCCGGTCCCGCCTGCCGGAGGCAGGTAACGGACATACCGGTACCGTCGTCCGCCGCCGATCTCCAGCGTCTGGTAGTTCATCCCCACCGACGCCGGGATCTCCAGCCGCAGCGCATTCCGGAAGGCCGCGTTGTCCGACAGTTCGAACACCCCGCCCTGCAGCATCGCCACGAACTTCCGCGGGCTGCGCTCCATGAACTTACGCGTCAGGTGCACCGTCTCCCTATGCTCCAGGTCCGGGATCAGTTCCTTCGCCCGCCCCGTGCTGTCCACCAGCACCGGCCAGCCCGCCACCGTCAATCCACCGTTCCGGTAATACTGCGGGAGCATCACCACCGGATAGCCCATCTCCCGGAAGGTCGCCCGCCTCCCCCGGCGCCGCGCCGCGCACAGCGGCACCCAATCCCGGTTGTCAAAGGCGCTGAACACTACGTAACGGCTCCGCCCCCTCCCCGGGCGCAGGCGCACCGACACGTCCGTCACCGGCACGTACACACCCGTCACGTCCTTCAGACGGGGACTCATCAGCCACCCCGGCAGGTCGCCAGGGCGCGGCGGGAACAGCCCCCGCTCCACCACGCCCGGGCCGTCCGGGGACTCCGTCCAGCGGTATGCTTTCGCCAGCCGGTAGGCGAACTGTTTCACCCCCGCCGGGCGGGCCATCTCGTCCAGCGTGCAGTGGTAGGTACTGTCCTTGTGCACCATCCCCACCCACGAGTGACCGTTCGCGTGGTTCCCCCACTGCGGCGTGAAGTCACGCGCCACAGGCATCCCATAGGTACGCGCGATGGCCATATACACGATCTGGCTGTCATCGCAGGTCCCGCCCAACATCTGCATCAGCGATGAAGGCTTCGGCGTCGGACGCCCGGACGGGTAGCCGTTGTAGGTCCGCAGGCCCTTGAAATACCGGTTCACGCCCAGGCTGAACTGGCGCATGCACTCCGACAGGTCTCCGGCCGGATACGTCAGGCTGTCCAGTCCCGGGCCGAAACGCTCCCGGCAGGTCTCCCACCAAGGCTCCAACTCCTCGTTCCCGAACCGGTATGGGAGCACATACTCACAGAACTCCTCGATGCCCAGGTCTGCCGCCCAGGGGGAATTACGTACAGAAAAAGCAGACTCGATCCTGTCAATGAGATACGCTGCGCTCACGGACCGGGCATCGGGAGTCACCTCCAGGTCCGAGAAGTACGGCTCCGAGGCGAACAAGGAATCCTGGAAAGCCTTCTGTGCAAAATAGTCGATCCCCGGGCGCTCATAGAAACGCGCCATCTCCGCGTAATACCTGTCCAGCGACGGGCCCGACAGCGTGTACCGGCCACGCATGTTCCCGATTAGGAAACAGGCGGCGCGGTATCGCTCCGCGTCGCCTGCGCTCCGATAGTGCTCCAGCACCCGCTCCAGTTCCGGGCGGTTCGGGCCGGCAGAGCGGAGGGTATACTTAACTCCCATGGGATAGCGAGCCCCAGTATTTTTTGACGATAACAAGGACACAACCAAAAGAATGGCGATTGTGGTTATCGCTGTTAGCCGTAGTCTTGTCATCTCTTTCGGTACTCTTAAAGAATATTTAGCCTCGCGTCCGATTAGTGTAACTGCTTTTGTTTCAGTCTTCCTGCTGTCTTCATATATAGCGATTGCATCTCTTTATTGTTCATGGGATCTCCAGCGAGGAGTACCTGGTTATTGTTATCCAGAAGAAATGTATGCAACTTATTGTTGGATGGAACATGAGGATTCAATGAATGAAAAAGCCCTATCGTGTCCATATAAACATTGAACGTATTCTGCTGGTGTTTCAAATGCCACGACAATAAAGGAATATCTCGCTTACAAGGGGCGAGGATCGGAACGATCTGCAATCGAAGTCCGTCATCTGATAAAGACGAATTGAAATGATCCCAATACGGCAGGTTATTGAGCGAGCATAGGTTGCAGCTTGTACTATCTACATAGATAAGAATCGTTCCGCTCACCATCGCGCGACCCGGATCTTTGCCAACACCTTCATAACAGGCTAGATGCTGAAATGGAATGGTGATTTCACGCGACTGTAGCTTCAGGATCTCCTTCTTAAGAGCAACCTCATTCTCGCATCCAACTGATGCCAATGATAAAATGATGATTAAAAACTGCTTTATTCTTCTCATCTTTCTGGCAACAAGTAAATATCCAGTGATGCGGTCCTGTTGTTGAATGCGTACAAGAGCCCTTTCTCCGAAACGGTTATCGTCGAATAACTCCGTCCTCCAGACAGGACAAACGTATGGGCATGCCTCATTTTCTGTCCGTCCTTCTCGAGGACGATTACTTCGTCGCAGTGATACCCGCCTTTAGTTGACGCTGACAAGATATATAAACTTCCCTCCCTATAACATGCATCCTTATTCGCAACAAAAAACTTATTCGGCACTATTGATTTTTCCTTCTGGAATATTTCCGCACGCTCTGGGATAGACATAAGATCATACGAGGACATGGACTCGCCCGACAAGGAAAACTCTTCCACCAGAGGCAATGCCAGACACACTACAAAAAGGGAGTGATCACCTCTTACCACATGCCTCTCAGAGTGCCTCGGCATCTCTACATCATCATACTTGGAAACCGGACACATCACGCCAACCACCGTTTCATTCCAAAGGGCATTCACCAACCGATCAGCCCCCGTAACAGAATAGTACAAGGTATCATTGAGCGCGACGAAACGGACGTTGTACGAGGGCATTAAACCTGACGGCATTCTCTCATCACCACTTGGGACCCCTTCGCGATAGGAATGCATGATAGCGTGTCCTTCATCAAAAATCCAGACTTTTCCGTCTGGAGAATACGACAGATGGCCACAGCCCAATACTTCCCCAGGCCCGTTCCCGGGTCTCGCATAGGATGATAGTATCTTCCCGCTTTGATCAATCTCTATAATCCCTTGCTGATAATCAGATATGATGACTCGCTGGTCGACAGCTTCCAAACAGGGTATGTTTCCTGAAAAGTACAGCGTGTCTGACAGCACTGATAACGTTGAATCCAAACTCAACGTCTCTGGCATGATCCGCTCTGATCGATGACAAGCAGTGCTCGCCACTATTATAATAAGAAAAAGGCTAGAGCGGAAAAGGCCACACGCACTCCGACCTGTTACCATCGCATTCTACATAATTACGACCAGAGATACATTCGTTTTGTCCATGACAGGATACTTCTCCGTATACAGTACTATAATGTATACAATAAGCTTTCGCACTACAACGATACTCTTCATTTTGTACCAGTGCCTCTATATTCTGATATAGAAGGCCTCTTCCTGAATCCGCCAGCGATTTACACACAACGATGGAACACCCAAATAACAGTGCAACCGCAGCACCATATACTACTGCACTCACTCGTTTTGTTTTCTTTTTCATTTCAATTATTATTTGATAACTAATTAGTTGACAAAATATAAGGATTCATATTTTTCATCTGCCCCAAACACCTTGTGCCATCTGCGTTACAAAACTGGGGAGATTCACTGAATCTATCATCAAACAGAAACATAATCATGCTGGGGAAAACTATTCCTCTTTAAGGTTCTTTTCTTCAAAAACGAAAAACATATTGTTTTTGAAATATTCATGCGATCATAGGTTGTTTATTTCATCTATGTTCTGAGAGCAGAAACGAGCTTCCCACTCATTATTTATATAAGAATAGTACTGTAGATAAAGCTTATCTTTATATAAACTTATCCAATAGTAATGTTTATCTAATTGAATCCTTTTTTTAACATTTCCATACCAATCAAAGACGTAGAGTTCAGAAGGCGTCTCTTCTTCATTTTTACCAGAAATGACACCCTGATACAAAGCAAATATATTCTCGCCATTTGATTCACAGCTCATAAAATGGAAATGACGAGATCCTCTTTCAGAGAACAACGGTTTATCATTTAACCAAATCCCTCTTGCCTTCCCTGTCTCTATATCCAGAAAACCTATCAACGGAAACATGTTCATAACAAAGCAAATTGTCTGCCCAGAACTATCTACACACAGATCCATTGTAAGCAACTCCTGTGGCAGATAGTCTTTTTCTCTCTTGTGGATGTATGGGATTTGTTGGAAACAGGAATAGTCTCGAAGCAAGTTCCCCGATGAAAGATCATACAAGGCAAAAGCAGGCAGATGAGACAAGCTATTTGACTCAGGCACAGTAGCAGAATCGAATAATAAGACCCTATTCTCAGATACTTTTCGAGGATGCTGAAATGTTCGACCTGCGTAATCCTGCAATTGTACTTGCCTATCGTACTTTGTATTTCCAGCCTTCAAGCTTTTATCTATATTTAATTCAAAATATTGTCCCTTCAGCAAATCAAACACTACGACATTACCATCAACGATTTGAAAAGAAGGATTCGTTGCAAGGACTTCTCCCGGACCTCTCCCCCGTATACAGAAATGACCAAGATCTTCTCCACTCTTCAAGCCAGCCACATGATACATCGTCTGGCCTATTCCTTTTTTATAATAAACCACCAAAGTATCTATTACCTCAAATCGCCACAGGTCCCCTATACCAGAGATAGACGCTTCTTGTGATGAATCCAACTCTACCACAGGGATACCATGCACTTCCTCTATCGGAAAAGCGAAATAATCCTGGGGGTTAAATGCTGGCTTACACCCGGAAAGAAAGACGAATAATCCAATAACTATTGAATCAGTCCGCACCATAGGTTATCATAAATATACATTCTTCTTCTCTTTGTCTTGGGACAAAGCCGTAAGCACAATCCTCAATATGCAACTCTGTGGTATTCTCTAAACAATAAGCATATAAGGCCTCTCCATGACTACTCGGCGCAGAATCAGGCATATAGCACGGATATGTAATGATGATTTCTTCCACAGCCAAGGCCTCCAGATTGTCGCGAAATTCACTCTTTGTGTTGAGTAAGCTGCCATTAAGAATAATGAAAATAGATGTTATTAATATGATGACAATAGCACCAAGAAAAAGTTTGCTTAAACGCATTGGTTTTTTAGTTTAATTCTGAACAAATAGCTTTTCGTTTGATTGGAGAGATACAGGTTTCCATCGGAATAATGGATATCATTATATATGCCGGCTATTACCTCCTTCTTTATTAGTTCACCAGACCAATTGAACGTATAAAGGAATGATGTGGCGCCATCTTTTGCCGGGCGACTCCGTCCATGGTAAAGGGCATATATATTATTGCCATCTGTACATACCCCGCTAAAATGTCGACGCAAAACCCCATCCTCAAAATCTGGCAGATCTGAGATTCTGTAGATTAATTTCTCACCTTTGTTAAGGTCAATAATCCCATAAACAGGAAAATCCATCAAGACAAAAGCAAGTTTGTCCCCGCTTGTGGAAAGACAGTCAAAAGGGTAGAACATGATACCATGACCAGGAGTGTGCTTTTCCAAATATCGCATACATCTTGGCCCGCCCAGATGTATTGTCTTTTGAATTCTACCTGTTTCTATATCATAAACTGCATAATATGGAATCTCGACCAGTCCCGTTTTTTGATTCTCTGTTTGATAACAAAAGTCATACAGCATGAATCTCCTTTCCGGCAGTTTATGAACATTCGCATATGGGATAGTACCTGGTCTGTTTGACTCAAAATGAATGGTTGTCAATACCTGCGTTTGCCCCTTGGAAATAGTGGAAGCCAGATCAATTTCATAATAATCATTCTCTATTGGGTCGATTAAGGAAACCGTATTGTCGCAGACATCCACTCTTGGCATAACCGAGATAAATTCATCAGGACCCCGACCGCGTCGGCACATCCCGCCAAGCAGTTCTCCTGTCTTGAGATCATTCAATAAAAAATGAAAATCGTGATTATACCAAGTAATAAGTATGCTGTCCGATATGTTGAATTGTGTTAGTTCATAATCAAGTTCTATGATCTTCTCAACTTCAAGCGTATCTGAAATAGGGATGTCGTTCCGAAGTACAACCTTCTGGCCAAAGAAAGCAGAGTCTCCGGGAACACATGAATATAACAGAAGGAGGTTTACAAAAACCAGTATTACTACTTTACGAAGCATTTCCCGCCATTATTTAGTTCATAATAAGCCCACTTAAAATCACATTGTTTTTTTACATATTGATCTGTTCCTTCTCTACATGAGTTCTCCGCTGTTAAAAAATCGTATTCCGTGGGTTCTGATATTTCAAATCTACAGAATTCCAGATCAACCCCCTCGCCCCGAGTTAATGCTTGAAGGTTCTCTTCAAAAAAACTCTCCTTAAATGCCTGAACTTTAGAGACAACAATACCACATGCAACAGAAAGAATGATTAATACAATGAATGTTTTTCCCTTTGTTTTCATAACTTATTCTGATTGAGTTTATTTAACAATAATTTCCGAACAGCTTCACTCCTCGCAGGGTCTCCGACAACTATTGGAGCATTTTTACTATTCAACAACAATGTGTGCAGTCTTGAATCGCCCATTATTATCGGGTTGGCCATAGAAAATGCATTCTCTTCATCAACACAAATGGGGATGCGCATTTCAAGATCGGCCAAATACCGAATAAGTGGAATGTCTCCGAAACGGGTGTTTGCCAGAAGAACTAGCACAATAAACTGCCCAGACTGGTCTGCTAAGTCGAAGTATTGTCGATACATTCCGATCCTTGAAATCCGGCATGTCGTACACTCTGTTGAATCAATATATACTATTAGTTTCGGCTTGTCCCGCAATGAATCCGGCATCGGAAAAACTTCTCCATTATACACGCACGATATCTTCTCCGGCAGGACGATCGTGCTGCCCATCAGTTCCTTCAACTGCGCGCGCAGCCGCGCCTTCTTGCAGCCGGTCGTGGCGACAGCAAGGAGGCACAACATAACTAGTAGAAGAATACGACGCATGGAATTGATAACGAATCAACTAAATTACGAACACGCCAACACCGAAGTAATTGGGAGACTGAATCTCGAGAGTATAAGACCCGGGAGCGATTGGAGATGCAAACAGAGTGAAGCCAACCAACGTAGTGTCTACCACGGTGCTATAGACCTGAACACCTGAAGCATCCCTGACTATAACTGATGCTGTTCCGATGGAATTTGCAAAAGTGAGGTAAATGGAATTCGATGCGTGAAGGAAAAAAGCCTCTACTGGCGCCGCACCACGTTCGTCTCCTGGGTCGTTTTTGCTTTCGATGACAATCTCTTCAATTCCAGAGTCCTCCGCTGGAGTCGCCTTGGTAAAATTGAATCCAAGCCCCATTAGCAGGATGGAAAGAAGAGTGATAATTACCTTTTTCATACGTGTTTTGATTTTGATTCTATACAAATGTATAAAACACGATCCTTTAAAAGAAAAAACACCGCATCTTTCATTTACCGCGACAATCCATTGATACTCAATTGATTCCGGAATACCTGGACAATTCCTCGCGGACCGCAGCTTTTAAAGGCATTTCAACTCGCTAGTTATCAACCACATACACCCCCCCCCATTACAAAATAGAGGTAAATGTAAACGGTAAAAGATTGTGCCTCTCTCTTACAATTGTTCACAAAGAATCACCTGCAAAGTGCGAGAATCTTCTTTAAGTCTCATCTTTCCCCGAACCGTATTGAAGATGTTGTAACAACGCTGAGGCGAAAGATGGACCAGAGAGGATACTTCTTTAACAGAGAATCCCATGGCGAGCAACACGCAACATTTCCTCTCCTGCTCAGACAAGCGGTATTGATCCAAGTAATGTGTCAACTTAGGATGAAGATACCCAAACTGAAGCGTCAAGTCAGAGATGAATTGTTCGGGGCTCTCGCGAGATAATACCGTCTCCAGTTCCGACAATGCCTTCTGGCTATCATTCTTTGAGAGCCTCATCAACGCATACCGGTTTAAGGCCTCAATCCGTTCAGTGACCAGTTTTACTGTCGCAGGCGGGAATTGCTCTTTCTGAAGGAGTTCTTTCCACCGCTCAACCTCTCTCTTGGCGGTGTAGACCTGTTGCTTTAATGAATCAATCTGTGAAGATGACTCTTCCAACTGTCCTTGTAACAGTTCTGTCATTTGAAGACGCTTACGGAGTCTCCTTTTCACCATCAAGACAGCGATACCAAGACAAAAACAGAACGTAACGAGAAAAACAATCCATCCTCTTTTATGCGCTTCAGATCTCCGATAGGCCTCTTCTGCTGCTGTAGACCTGACGCGCGAGGCAAGACCGCGTTCCAACCGCTGGTCTACTATCTCCCTGAATTGACGATTGGCCTCCAATGACTCTTCCTCATAGCCGGTGGCTCGCAAAACTTCGGACCTGGCTTGCAGGAGAGACGCTGTTTGATCATCATTCCGCGCCTCCAGGCTCACACGTTCCAATGCTTGTGCCGCCTGTTGGGGAGATCCTCCGGCAAGGTGTGCCTTTGCAACTAACACCCAATCTATTTGAGAAGATGGAGTCTCCTCTAAATAATGAGCAACATATGGAATGATCTCCGAGGCCTCTCCGGTCTCGGACAGGATCTTAAGTTCGACATTGTAAACTTGGTTGCGCTGCCGCGCAGAAAGGTCATCCCAATGGCTTTTCAATGAATCAAGGAGGTCGCCCGATTCTTCATAACGGTCTTGTAGATTATAGATGTTGGCAAGACCGATTATTGCGTTGTAGTAACGATCTCGTTCTTCTGTCTGGCGGAAGGATTCAACCGCCTTCTCTGCATTGGCGGAAGCATCTTCGAGATCAAACAAATCCAAGAAGGCAACCCGTTTTGCGGTATACACAAATCCTGCATACAGAGGGTCCCGGGCCCGGGGGATAAAGCGCTCTCCCCGCACCAGGCAAAGCATCTGTTCGTCACGATCTCCGGCATTGCGGGCAAGGACACTTCGATAGTACCAGGTCTTGAGTTTTTGGTCAGCCGTGCCGTGCCTGAGATACCAATTCGCTGGAGCGAGGATACTGTCAGATGTGATGTCTATGTAGCATTTGTCCAAGGCGATCTGGTGAAGCAACGCGGCGCGGGCCCGCAGGGCGCGGGTGCGCAGGACGGTGGTGTCCACCGACCGCAGCACCGCCAGGGCGCTATCGGGCTGGTCGTTGATGTAGCTCTCCACATCATCCAGCGTGGCCGCCACACGGCGCAAGGACGTCGAGCCGCAGCTCGCAAACGATGCAATCACCGCTGCGACCAGCAAGAACGATATGATTCCTGTACCCTTCACACCATCAGTCGAACGCCAGGCCGGTATACCGGCGGATGTAGAACTGGTCGATGGTCCCCTGCCCTTTCTTGGTGACGAGGAAGCGGACGATCTCGGCGATTTCCTCGGGCTGGATGAGCTCGTCGGGCTGGATGTCGGGGCGCATCTGCTTGACCATCTCCGTGGCCACGCCGCCGGGGCTGATCAGGTGCACCCGGATGCCGAAGGGCTGGACCTCCTTGGCGAAGACCTTGGTGAAGCCCGTCAGGGCGTGCTTGGAGGAAGCGTAGGCGCTCTGGTGGATATAGCCCTTGAAGCCCACGACCGAGGCGATGTTGATCACGATCGGCTTTTCGGATTCCTTGAGGTACGGCAGGGCCGCCCGGCTGATGAAGAAGGGCGCCTTGGCGTTGACCGCGAAGATGCGGTCCCACTGCTCCGGGGTGACGTCCTCGAAGGGCCCGGCCTGCGAGAGGCCGGCGCAGTTGACGAGCACGTCCAGGCCGCCCAGCTGGGCCACGCATTCCCCGACGACGCTCTCGTAGGTTTCTTCCTGCGCGAGGTCCGCCGGGATGGCGACGGCGTTGCCGCAGGACTCCGGCAGGGCCGCGATGACCTCCGCGAGCGCAGCGGCGTCGCGGGCGACGAGCGCCAGGTCATACCCCAGCGAAGCGAGTTCCAGTGCAATGACTTTTCCGATGCCGCGCGATGCGCCAGTGACGAGTGCTACCATAGTGATTTATCGCTTGTTGAGTTCTTCGATCATGGCCCCGGCCACCGCGCGGGACGCCCCGCTGCCGCCCAGGGACTGCCGGATGTCGGCATAGTCCGACAGCATCCGCTGCCGGTAGGCGCCGTCCTCCACGAGGCGCCGCACTTCCCCTGCCACGGCTTCCGCCGTGAAATCCTCCTGGATCAGCTCCCGGAATACCGGGCGGTCCAGGCACAGGTTGCCCAGGGAAATGTATTTGATGTGGTCGAGCACGTGCAGGATGTGGCGCGCGAACCAGGCCGTCACGGGCGAAGTGCTCCAGCAGACCACCTGGGGCGTGCCGATCAGCACGGCCTCCAGCGAGGCGGTGCCGGAGTTGATCACGGCTGCGTCCGCATACCGCAGGATATCATACGTGCGGCCGAAGACCAGGTCGACGTTCGTGCGGTCCCCGATGAAAGGCCGGTAATCCGCTTCGCTGCGGGCCGGGGCTCCGGCCACGACGAAGCGCACGCCCTCCCAGCCGGGCAGGGCCGACAGCCGGTCGGCCACCGCCATGCAGACGGGCATCATCCGGCCGATCTCCTCCTTGCGCGAGCCTGCGAGCAGGGCAATGTAGCGGCCCTCGGCGGGACGCGCGAAAGCGTGGCCGTCCACCGCGTCCACGAGCGGATTGCCCTTGTAGATGAAGGGGATCCCCTGCTGCGTGAAGTACGGGATCTCGAAGGGGAATACGATGAAGAGCCGGTCCACCCAGGCCTTGAGCTTGCGGTTGCGGCCCTCGCGCGAGGCCCAGGTCTTGGGCGCGATATACCAGAAGACGCGGATGCCACGGGCGTGGCACCATTTGGCGATCTTCATGTTGAAGCCCGGATAGTCGATCAGGATCACCACGTCGGGCTGCCAGGAGGCGATGTCGGTCTTGCAGGTGCGCAGGTTGCGCAGGAGCTTGCCGGCGCTCCGGAGGATGTCCGTGATGCCCATCACGGCGCCCTCCCGGTAGTGGTGCAGGAGCTGCGCGCCGGCCGCCTGCATGAGGTCTCCGCCCCAGCAGCGGCACTCCGCCGCGGGGTCCTCGGCCAGCAGGCCCTTCACCAGGTTGCTGCCGTGCAGGTCTCCGGAGGCTTCTCCGGCTATCAGAAAATAGCGCATAGGCGTTCGCGTTCGGCGTGGTCGGTGTTGTCGATCTGCTCCGGGGTGATCGTCACGTAGCCCTGCTGTAGGAGGATGTGGTCGGCGTCGGCGGGGTTGTCGCCGTTGTCCGTGAAGTCCCCGGCCATCACGACCAGTTCCTCCTCCGGCTTCAGGCTCGCCACATAACGGCAATCCTCCTCGGTCGGGACGTGTCCGCGCTCCCGCAGGAATTCCCCGTAGGGCTGGTATTCACGCTCCCAGTGGCCGTGGCCCATGCGTGCGACACGCACGCCGTGGATGCGGTCGGCCGGACGGTCCGGGAAGTTGATGTTGTAGAAGAGTCCGAACCGTCCCGTCAGCTGCGGGAGCAGCTTGTCCAGGATCCCCGGGAGCAGGGCCTCCACGCAGGAGAAATCAGCGTCCGCGCTGAAGGTGTCCAGGCTCACGCCGATGGCGGGCAGGCGGTTGACCGCACCCTCCATCGCGGCCCCGATGGTTCCGGAGTAGATGGAGGCCGTGGCGGCGTTGCTGCCGTGGTTAACCCCGCTGACCACGAGGTCCGGACGCTCCGGGAAGAGGACGTTGTCGATGCCGTATTTGATGCAGCTGGCCGGCGTACCGTCCAGGTACCACCAGTCCTGCCCCGGGATGCGTTCCGCGAGATGCTTGACGGCAATCGGTTTGTAGCCCATCGTCACGGCCATCGACATGCCGCTCTGGGCATGCTTGGGTGCGACGATGGTCAGGTCGCCGTAGCGTTTCATCACGTTCACCAGCGCCTGCAGCCCCTTTGCGTGAACACCGTCGTCGTTCGTTATCAGGATCTTCATATCAGTACTGTCTTTCGCCGAAAATGGCCGTGCCGATGCGGACGATCGTGGCGCCGTATTCGAGCGCGATCTTCCAGTCCTCCGACATGCCGATGGAGAGTTCCCTGAAATCCGCCAGTTCCGGGAAGAGGTCCTGCAGGTAGGCGCGGAAGTCCGCGATGCGCGCAAAGTCCGCACGGATGTCCTCCTCGCAGTCGGTGTGCGTGGCCATGCCCATCAGGCCGCAGAAACGGATGTGGGTGTATTTGTTCGCGCGGAAAAGGATGTCCAGGATCTCTTCCTCCTTGAATCCGGTCTTGGTCTGCTCCGCCCCGATGTGGAGCTCGAGCAGCACGCTGATGACCTTGCCGTTGGCCTTGCCCCAGTCCTGGATGGCATCCAGCAGGTGCTGGCTGTCCACGGACTGCACCAGGTGCGCGTACGGGAGGACCAGCTTGAGTTTATTGGTCTGGAGATGTCCGATGAAGTGGAATTCCAGATCGGACAGGTCTTTCAGTTCCTCCACCTTCTTCGCGAACTCCTGCGGGCGGTTCTCGCCGAAGGCGCGCTGGCCCGCGGCGTAGGCCTCCCGGATCGCTTCGACCGGGTGGAATTTGGAAACTGCCACCAGTTTGACTTCCGGTGGCAGTTCCTGTCTGATCGCTATGATATTTTCTTGTATCATTACTTACGTTTCTGCTGCTGGCGCATCTGCTGCTCCTGGAGACGCTGCGCCTCTTCCAGGCGCTGCTGCCACTTGCTCTTCTGCACGGGCTTGCCGGCGGAGGCGCGCACCTTGGCGAGGATCTCGTCCTTGTTGATGGACTTGCGGATCGCCCAGGTCTGCACGATGCTGATCAGCTGGGAGAGGAGGTAGTAGTAGCTGAGGGCGGCGGAGAGGCTGTTGCAGATGAAGAACATCATGATCGGCATCATCCACACGCTCATGAAGCGCATCGAGGCGGCGTTGGGATCGTTGGCAGCCGCCGGCTGGTTGGCCATCGTCATCTTGGAGTAGCCCCACATCGTGACCGCCATGAGCAGGGCGAACAGGGAGATGTGGTCGCCGATCAGCGGCACGCGGGTCCCGAAGTCCACGATGGAATCGTAGGCCGACAGGTCATGGCACCACAGGAACGGCTGCTGGCGCAGCTCGATGGACGCCGGGAAGAAGCGGAACATCGCCCACAGGATCGGGAAGGTCAGCAGGGTCGGCAGGCAGCCGCCCATCGGGCTCACGCCGGCCCGCTTGTAGAGGTCCATCGTGGCCTGCTGCTTCTTCATCATCTCCTGCTGGTTGTCCGCGTGCGGGTACTTCGCGTTGATCTTGTCGAGCTCGGGCTTGAGCGCGCTCATCTTGGCGGAGGAGGCGTAGGACTTGTAGGTCAGCGGGAAGACCACGAGCTTGATCACGAGCGTCATCAGCAGGATGATCAGGCCGAAGCTGGAGATGAAGCGGTGGAAGAAGTTGAACATCGGGATGATGGCATACTTCGTGAACCAGCCCACGAGCCAGCCGCCCAGCGGGATGATCTTCTCGTATTTCTGGTCCAGGTCCTTCAGGGTCTTGTAGTGGTTGGGACCGAAGTAGAACTCGAACGGGATGCTCCCCTGCCCGCCGGCGGGCAGGTCGGCGCGCATCTTGGCGCTGCAGGTCATCAGGTTGCGCTCGGGATCGTTCTCGGGCAGGAAACTGACGGAGAGCTCACCGGAAGCGAACTGCTGCGGCGCGCGCAGGATGGCGGAGAAGAACTGCTGCTGGAAGGCGAACCAGCTGAGCTTGGAGTCCACCCGGCGGGAGGCGTTGCGCCCCCGGCCGATCTCGACGGGCTTCCTGTCACCCTCGAAATAGTAGTCCAGCTTGGAGTACTGGGATTCGTTCTTGTAGCCCTTCTCCATGCGGGGCATGGTCACGTCGAAATCCAGGTCGAACGAGCTGACGTTGCGCGGGATGACACCCTGCATCCCCACGAAGGAGAGCAGGTTGTCGACACAGTAGCTGCCTGCGCGGAGGGTGTACTTCTGCTCGATGTAGCCGCCGCCCGCGAAGGGCAGGCGCATCACCACGGTGCTGTCGGTCCGCTCCGCGACCTCGAAGGAGAAGTCCTTGGTGCGGATGTACTCCCCGCTGTAGAGGCTGACGGAGTACTCCGCCGCGCCGGGCTTGAAGAGGTACAGGTCCGTGCTGTCGTAATTCTTGTAGTCCTTGACCTGGACGGTCCAGGGCTGGGCGCCCTTGGTCGTAAACTCGACCCGGAGCTTGTCGTTCTCGAGGGCCACGATCTGCGCCTCCGCGTGGGAAGCGGCCTCCAGGGAGGAGTCCTTGTAGATGGACCGGGGCTCCGCCGGAGCGACCGGGGCGTTCTTCAGCGAGTCGGGCAGGGACGCCAGGCGTTCCGCCTCGGCGAGCTCGAGGGCCAGGGATTCGGCGCGGGCCACGGAGTCCAGCTGCGCCTGCAGTTCGGCCTGCTTGCGCATCTGGCCGGACTGGTACATCGAGAAGCCGATGAAGATGGCCGCGATGAGGATGAAGCCGATGATGGAATTCTTGTCCATTACGCTTCGCCCTCCTCGGCCTTCCTGATCTGCGCCTCCAACTCCTTCAACTCGGCCTTGGCTTGCTCAATCCTCTCCTCCATCTGGCGGATCAGCGGTTCGCTGTTCTTGGAGGCGGAGAAGAACCCGATATTGTTCTCGTAAGTCGTGATGTTCTGCTGCAGCTTGTTGTACTTCTCGATCAGCAGGTCCTTGGGGCTGCGCGGGGCGCGGCCGCCGCGCGGCTGGGCCGCGGCGCCGCGCTGGGGCGTGAAGGACGGGAATTTCTGCTGCATGGCGTCACGGTAGGCCTTGGCGACGTTGTCCTTCTCCTTGAAGGGGACGTGGCCGATGGCACCCCAGCGCTCGGCGAAGCCGCGCATCGCCTCCTCGTCGGCGGCAGCGTCCGCCGGCTCATAGGCGAGGATGTCCTCGATGACCTTGCGCTTGGCCTTCAGGTTGCCGTAGAAATCGTTCTCCCCGCCGGCATTGGCGTCGCGGGCGGCGAAGAATTCGTCGCAGGCGCCGCGGAACTTCTTCCAGAGGGCCTCGGATTTCTTGCGCGGCACGGCGCCGATCTCCTTCCACTGCTTCTGCAGGGAGATGAACTGGTCGGTGGCCTTCTTCCAGTCGGTGCTGGACTTGAGGGCCTCGGCCTGCTCGATGAGCGAGAGCTTCTTCTCGAGGTTCTCGTTCATGTTGTCCTTGATGCCGGAGTAGAACTCGCGCTTGCGGGAATAGAACGCGTCGCAGGCGGCGCGGAAGCGGTCGTAGATCTTCTGGTTGTCCTTCTTGGTGGCGTAGCCGATGCGGCGCCAGGCGGCCTGGATCTCCTCGATCTCCTTGGAGCAGGCGTTCCACTCGTTGGAGGACTTGATCTCGCGGGCGGCGATCGCCTCGGTGCGCTCGCACAGCTCGGTCTTCTTGATGAGGTTCTCGGCCTGTTGCTCCTTCAGGCCCTCGAAGTGGGCCTGGTAGCGCTTGTTGATCACGGCCGTGGCGGCCTTGAAGCGGTTCCAGATGTCCTCGCGCTTCTCCTTGGCCACGGGGCCGTACTCCTTCCACTGCTCGTGGAGTTTCTGGAGCTCGTGGAAGGCGCTCACGACGTTTTCGTTCGCGGCGAGCTTCTCGGCGGCCTCGCAGAAGGCTTCCTTCGCTTCGAGGTTCTTGCGGAAGTCCAGGTCGCGCAGGTCACGGTTGATCTTGACCATGTCGTAGAACTTCTCGACATAGAACTGGTAGGTATCGTTGATGTCCCGGAACGCGGTGGCAGGCACGGGGCCCGCCTCCCTCCAGCGGTTCTGGAGTTCGCGGAATGCCGGGAACTGGGCGCTGACATCCTCCTGACCTTCGACGATGGCCTTGAGCTCCGCGATGATGGCCTGCTTCTTCGCCAGATTCTCCTCGCGCTGGGCGTCCTGCTGCCGGTTGAACTCGGCGCGCTCCTTCTTGTAATCGGCGTACAGGGCCTTGAAGTTCTGCTCCACGGCATCGAAAGGATTGTTCTGGCTGGACCCGTCGTCTTCGGACACGCCGCTCTCGCCCTTGAGCTTGCCGAGCAGCTTGTAGAAGGCCGACTTGATGGCTTCGGCCTCCTTGGAGCGGGACATCCGCTCCGCACTGTCCTTGAGTTGTACGAACAAATCGGAAAGTTCCGCGAGGGTCTTGTCGGCAAAGCTGTCAGCCTTCTCCGCAGGCGCTTCGGCGGGAGCTTCCTCCGCAGCCGGGGCCTCGGCGGGTGCTTCCTCCTGCGCGGGTGCAGGCTCTTCTGCGGCTGCTGCCTGTTCAACGACGGGAGCCTCTTCGGCAGGAACGCTCTCCGCGGCAGGGGCTGCTGCGGTCTCAGCGCTTTCCTCGGCCTTTCCGGATACGGTGTCCACCTGGCCTTCTACATCTGAAAGGACCTTCCGGACCTCTTCAGGATTGATGTTTTCGCTCATAATATCAGAGTTATAGATTTGTTATAGCTTACAAATATACTAAAATAAAATAAAAAGGGTAATTTTGCAGGACAAAACTTTCCGAGATGAGAATTGATATCCTTACCGTCGTGCCCGAGCTGCTGGAGAGCCCCCTCGCCCACTCCATCGTAGGCCGGGCCGTCAAGAAAGGCCTGGTGGACATCCGGGTGCACAACCTGCGCAAGTACGGCATCGGTCCGCGAAAGAACGTCGACGACTACAGCTACGGCGGAGACGCCGGCATGGTGATGCGCATCGAGCCGGTCTACGAGATGATCCGCGAGCTGGAAGCCGAGCGCCGATACGACGAGATCATCTACCTCTCCCCCGACGGGGAGCGCCTCAACCAGGCGATTTCCAACGAGTTGTCGTTGAAGGAGAACCTCATCCTCCTCTGCGGTCACTACAAAGGTATCGACCACCGCATCCGCGAACACCTCGTCACGCGCGAGATCTCCGTCGGCGACTACGTCGTCAGCGGCGGCGAGATCCCGGCCGCCCTGCTGGCGGACTCGATCATCCGCCTCATCCCGGGAGCGCTGACCGACGAGACCTCCGCCCTGTCCGACAGCTTCCAGGACGGGCTCCTGTCCCCGCCCGTCTACACCCGCCCGGCCGAATTCAACGGCTGGAAAGTGCCCGACGTGCTGCTCAGCGGCAATCCCCGGCTGATTGCCGAATGGCAGGACGAGCAGGCGCTGGAGCGCACAAAACGCCTCCGCCCGGAGCTAATTAATAAATAATTTTAATAATTTAAGAAAATTTTTGTAGAAATTTTTGAAAAATTATTGCAGAATTAAAAAATGTCCGTATCTTTGTAGTCGGAAATGAAACAACTCTACTCCGGTTCTGTACCGGAGACTTCTAACCAACAATAATTAACCTTCTATAAGGTAATACACTACTAACTAACCGTAAAGACCCGCTGCGACAGCGGGTCTTTGTCGTACTTGGATACGACAAAGGCCCGGCTCCGCCCCTGGCAACTGTCTTCTCCTCCTGCCAAGGGCGCTGCGCCCCTTCTCTGCCCCCGTCAGCTACTGTCTTTTTCGGTTGACTCCCCGGCGGTGGACCAGGTCCACTTTGACGCCCTGTACCAGGTCCACCACCCCGGCCTCAGAACCCCTTCAGAGCCATTATGGGTGGACCTGGTACACCCCCTGAAATCCCACCTCGTCCACCTGTCAACGAAAACTATCACCACCAGGGGCACCTAGACCCTTCTCCGCCCCGGGCAACCGGTTTTCTCTGCTCCCAGGGGCGCCGAGACCCTTCCCCGCCCCTGGCAACCGGTTTTCTCTGCTCCCAGGGGCGCTGAGACCCTTCTCCGCCCCGGGCAACCGGTTTTCTCTGCTCCCAGGGGCGCTGAGACCCTTCTCCGCCCCGGGCAACTACCGTCTTTTTCGGTTGACTCCCCGGCGGTGGACCAGGTCCACTTTGACGCCCTGTACCAGGTCCACCACCCCTGCCCCAAAACCTCTTCAGAGCCACACTCGGTGTACCAGGTCCACCCCATGAAATCCGACCTCGTCCACCTGTCAACGAAAACTATCACCACCCGAGGCGCTGGGGCCCTTCTCCGCCCTCGACACACCAGTGATTTTAAGATCATGTTTAGTATCAGCAGTTTGCTCATCACGCCCCCCTAATGAATGGGATCGAGCATTAGCGCTACACGCAGATTTCCGCCGATTGCTGACTAATGCCCGAGCGAGGTAAAAAGGACCGGATAGCGTGAGGAGTAAAACGCTGACATTCAGTAATAATTGAAAAATGGGGTACTCACTTTCTGGACATACCAGTGATTTTCAGATCTTGTTTAGTATCAGCAGTTTGCTCATCACGCCCCCCCTAATGAATGGGATCGAGCATTAGAGCTACACGCAGATTTCCGCCGATTGCTGACTAATGCCGGACCAGCGAGATAAAAAGGACCGGATAGCGTGAGGAGTAAAACGCTGACATTCAGTAATAATTGAAAAATGGGGTACTCACTTTCTGGACATACCAGTGATTTTCAGATCTTATTTAGTATCAGCAGTTTGCTCATCACGCCCCCCTAATGAATGGGATCGAGCATTAGCGCTACACGCCTGATTTCTGCCGATTGCTGACTAATGACCGACTAGCGAGGTAAAAAGGACCGGACAGCGTGAGGAGTAAAACGCTGACATTCAGTAATAATCGAAAAACGGGGTACTCAAAACGAATACCCCACTTTTCACAAACAACTATCTTTCAATGAATTGCAACACACGCGGTCTCATATAGATAGATTTTATATTGAGGGGAGATAAAATGAGATAAGGAGATAAGGAGATGAAATAGGTCAAGACATGTGGGCGACTCGCCGCCGCTCAATACGCAGAGCGGCGTCTCACTGCGGGGCCAGCGTCTGTGTCATTCGTTCAGAAGTCGGCCAATGCTGAGGGCACCTCCGCCGCGCATAACCCGGCGCGGCGGATAGCGAAGCTCGGTGCGAGCTTTGGGAGCTCGCACCGGCTTCGCTTGCCCGGGACGGATCAGGACCGTGATGAGGGTAAACCGGGACCGTGCATAAGGGTCCGGCCCAAAGACCGGATCGGGAGACCGGAGACGGGATCGGGAGACCGGAGACGGGGTCGGGAGACGGGAGGAGAAAGACGGGAGACGGGAGGAAAAAGACGGGAGACGGGAGGGGGAATTACTTGACAGGGACGAGCCGGACCTCGTAGAGGCGGGGCCAGTATTTGCCGGTCAGGTAGATCTTGCCGGTGGCGGGATCCTGTGCGATGCCGTTGAGCACGTCGGTCTCGGGCTTGCGGAGCGAACGCGGCAGCAAGCCGCTGCAGTCGATGCTCGCCTCGACCACGCCGTCGGCCGGGTTGATGATCACGATCAGGTCCGTCGTGTAGACATTCGCCCAAACTTTGCCATCGATGTACTCCAGTTCATTGAGGTAGCGCACCGGGCGTCCGTCCATCGTCACGTTCACCGACCGCTCCTGCTTGAACTCCGGCGTCAGGAAGTACAGCCGGGAAGATCCGTCCGACGCGATCAGCGATTTCCCGTCCGTGGTCAGGCCCCAGCCCTCGCGCGGATAGGAATAGGTCTGCTTATACTGGAGCGTGGCGGCATCGTAGACGAACGCCACCTTGTTGAGCCAGGTCAGGATGTAGAGGTTGCCGTCCAGCATGACGGAGCCCTCGGCGAAGTACTTCTGCTGGAAATCCATCTTGCGCAGGACCTTGCCCGTCGCGAGCTCCACCTCGCGGAACGACGACTCGCCGAACTGGCCGGTGCTCTCGAAGAAACGTCCTCCGTCGAAGAACAGTCCCTGGGTATAAGCCTTCGTGTCGTGCGTATACTCCTTCACGACCTCGATCTTGTATTGCTTCACGCGCGCGGCACAGCCCGTGCACACCAGGGCGAGCAGCAGCGCCCATCCGATCCGAATGATTCCTTTCATGTCCACAAAGATACCATTTTTCTCCAAGTCCGTGAAAAATACTTATCTTTGTATGATAGCGCCCCAAGCGAAGACACCAATTATCAACGATATGAAACAGACTCTCAAGCGCACCCTGCGCACGACCCTGACGACCGCGGCGGCAGCCCTGCTGCTGGTCGCCTGCGACCGGCCCGCCACCCCGGCCAAGCCCGAAACCGGCGAGCTCGGCTGGCCCGAGATCACCCGGGAGAACAAACCCTGGACCCGCTGGTGGTGGCCCGCCAGCGCCGTGGGCAAAGCCGACATCGACACGATGGTGGAGCAATACGCCGACGCCGGCCTGGGCGGCATGGAGGTGACCACCATCTACGGCGCCAAAGGCTACGAGGACCAGTTCCTGGACTACCTCACCCCCGCCTGGATGGACCTCTTCACCTATACCCTGGAACAAGCCGACGCCCACGGGCTGGGCATCGACCTGGCCAACGCCTCCGGCTGGCCCTTCGGCGGCCCCTGGGTCACCCCGGACTACGCCTGCCGCTACCTGGCCAACAAGACTTTCCGCCTGAAAGGCGGCGAAAGGCTCACGGACAAGATCCAGTATACCGAACCAGCCATGGTCCGCACCATCGGCACGCCCGATGACATCTCGCGCATGGCCTACCCCATCGCCCAGAACGACAGCCTGCAGCAGCACGCCTACGAGCAGGTCCGCTACCCGCAGGACCTCCCCCTGCTCGCCGTCACGGCCCACAGCGCCGCAGGTGCCTATGAAGACTTGACCGCCAAGGTCCAGGCCGACGGCACCCTCGACTGGACGGCGCCGGATGGAGACTGGACCGTCTGCGCCCTCTTCCTCGGCTGGCACGGCAAGCTCGTGGAGCGCGCCGGCCCGGGCGGCGAGGGCGACGTCATCGACCATTTCTCCGCCGAGGCCATCGACCGCTATCTCAAGAAGTTCGACGAAGCGTTCCAGGGCTACGACGTCAGCAAGATCCGTTACTACTTCAACGACTCCTACGAAGTGGACGACGCCCGCGGCAACTCCGACTGGACCCCGGATTTCTTCGAGCAGTTCCAGGCCCGCCGCGGCTATGACCTGAAGCCGCACATGGCCGAGCTTCTCGGCGTGGCCGGCGACAAGGACGTCCAGGACCGCGTGGTCTTCGACTACCGCGAGACCATCGGCGAGCTGCTGCGCGAGACCTACTCCGCCCGCTGGCAGGCCTGGGCCGCCGCCCAGGGCAAGGGCATCCGCAACCAGGCCCACGGCTCCCCCGCCAACATCATGGACCTGTACGGCGTCAGCGACGTGCCCGAGACCGAGGGCCGCAGCATCATCGGCATGAAGACCGCCTCGTCGGCCGCCCACGTGACCGACAAGCCGCTCACCTCGGCCGAAGCCTGCACCTGGCTGAACGAGCACTTCCTCTCCACGCTCGGCGACGTCAAGACCTCCGTCGACACCTATTTCCTGTCCGGCGTCAACCACATCTTCTACCACGGTACCTGCCTCTCCCCCAACGATGCACCCTGGCCGGGCTGGATGTTCTATGCCGCCGTGCACTTCCAGCCGGTCAACCCGTTCTGGAAGGATTTCGGCGCCTTCAACACCTACGTAGCCCGCTGCCAGAGCTTCCTGCAGGCAGGCCATCCGGACTCCGACATCCTGCTCTTCTTCGACGCCACCGACCTGCTCTCCGAGCGCGGCCGCGAGCAGCTCCTCTTCCACATGGGCCAGAACACCCCGGCCCAGAGCGCGATCGGCAAATCCGCCGAGGCCCTCTACAACCGCGGCTACACCTGGGACTACATCACGGACAAGATGGTCCGCGAGAGCATCCGGGCCGACCATGGGGACATCGTCACCCTGGGCGGCAGCCGCTACAAGACCCTCATCGTGCCCGAGTGTGACAAGATGTACCTCTCCACGTTCGAGCAGCTCCTCGCCCTGGCCCGCAAAGGAGCCACCATCCTGGTCGAGAACGAACTTCCCAAGGACGTGCCCGGCCTGACCGACCTGGAGCAGAACCGCGCCCGGCTCGAGAAGCTCAAGGCCGGCCTGCGCTTCTCCGAAGAGAACGGCATCCGCACCGCCCGCGTGGGCAAGGGGCGCATCTGCGTCTCCGCGGACCTCGACGCCTTGCTCGCGAGCGCGGGCGTCAGCCGCGAGCGGATGTACGACAACGGCCTGCAGTGCATCAGCCGCGTCAAGGATGACGGCGGACGCTACTATTTCGTCAAGAACCCGACGGCCGCCGCGATCGAAGGATGGATCCCCGTGGACGCTGTCTGCGGCAGCATCGGCATCTACGACCCGATGGACGGCCGCTTCGGCTTCGGGCGCATCCGCACGGCCGAAGACGGGAAGGCCGAAGTCTGGATGAAGCTCGAACCCGACCAGTCCCTGCTGCTCGAGACCTTCGCCGGCACCTACGAAGGGGCGGCGTTCCCCTTCTACAAGCTGGACGGCGGCCGCCGGATCCTGACCGGCGACTGGACCGTGACCTTCTCCGACGGCGGCCCGGCCCTGCCGGCGCAGCGCACCGTCAGCCGGCTCGGCTCCTGGACCCTCTACGGCAAGCCCTATGAGGCCTTCTCCGGCACGGCCGAGTACAAGTACCGCCTCGCCCCGGTCGAAGGCGCAGCCGAAGCCTGGGAGCTCGACCTCGGCGACGTGCACGAGAGCGCCAGCGTCTGGTTCGACGGCAAGTGCATCGGCACGCTCTTCGAGAAGCCGTGGGCCGTCCGCCTCACGCAGGAGCAGGTCCGCCGCGGCGGCGAGCTCGTCATCAAGGTGTCCAACCTGATGGCCAACCGCATCATCGACATGGACCGCCGCGGAGAACACTGGCAGATCCTGTACAACGCCAACATCTCGCCGCGCCTGCCCATCAGCCGCGGCCCGGACGGCGGATTCAGCGCTGCCCGCTGGGACATCCGCGAATCCGGCCTCATGGGTCCCGTCACGCTCGCCCCGCTGAAAGCCGAATAACGGTACCGATTTTTAAAATTGCCGCAAAGATCGTATCTTTGCGGCAATTATTTTTAGGATAAGGTGGAGCGATCTGTCGCTCTGAAAGGCTTCAGCCTGAAAGGGAGGAAAGTCCGGACAGGACAGGGCATCCCGCTGCGGAAAGCGCAGGTAGGGGTAACCTTACGCCCGTCGTAACAGAGAATGACCGCCGGCACACAAGCGTGGGAGGCTTCGGCCGCACACCACGCGCCGGCAAGGGTGAAAACGCGGGGCAAGAGCCCACGACGCACGTCAGCGATGCCGTGCGGGTACGACACCGGGACCTGCAAAACCAAATATACTGGCAGATGAGGACGGCCCGTCCGATGCCAGGGGGTAGGTTGCGAAGATAAATGGCAGAAAATCCGTGAACAGGATCCGGCTTATGGCTCCACCTTTTCTTTTTTCTTCTTGCGCTGCAGACTCTTGCGCAGCTTTTTCTCCGCTTCGGCCACCTGCATCTTCTGCCGCTCCAGGAATTCGTTGAACTGGCGGACGCGCTTGTCGTCCCGGACCGAAGACAGCTTGGCGGCCAGCTCCTCCGCCCCCGTGCGCATGCCCGGGAAGCGGATGCGCATCTTCTCCGCCAGGTGGCGGAAATACGGCTCCTTGTGGCGGTCGCGCTTGTCGGCGTACATCTCGTCGTAGCAGATCAGGATGCCCGTATCGTAGGCATTGAAGAACTCGTCGTTGATCCCGGTGCCCAGCATCTTCATCGTCGGGGAGATGTTCATGTAGGAATTCACCAGCGGCGGGATGTTGTAGCCCAGCTTGCGGACCGCCTCCTTGAGGTTGCGGTAGTCCGACTTGAAATCGTCGTCCTTGAGGATCAGGTCCAGCAGGCGGCCGTCGGTCTCCTCCTCCACGGGATACTTGGGACGGGCCAGCTCGTCGGGATCCGGGAAATGCTTCCACAGGAAGTGCTGGATCAGCTCGCGGCAGGACTTGTCGAAGGTCGGATAGATCGTCATCTTGCCGAGGCAGTACATGATGCCGGGATGCTGGAGGATCACGGCGGCGATGCCGTCCCACAGGTTGTCCAGGGCGAAGATCGCCTTGGCGCCCGCCTTGGAGCTCTGGTACTCCGGCGTCACGAAGGAGCGCCCCAGCTCCATCGTATGCGGGAGGTAGTCCCGGATGAAGGTATCCGAGTAGCGGAACATGTGCGAGGAGGTGATATGGGGTTGCCCGTCCTCCTGCATCTTGATATCGGGGCCGAGGATGAACCGGTAGCCGCCGATGATGGCGTCCGCGTCCGGATCCCAGATGATGATCTGCTTGTAGGGGCGGTCCTTCGTGGTGTCGAACTCGTCCAGGTCGACGGACAGGCCGGTGCCGCCGCCGGAGTCGCGGAATGCGATCTCGCGCAGCCGCCCGATCTCCAGCAGGACATTGGGAGAATCGAGCCCGTCGACAACGTAGATCTCGTTGCCGGCCTTATTCGTATTGCACAGTTTCTTTTCGGGGGTAAGTTCCGCTTTGAGCAGGTCCAGGCTTACCGGATCCAGGACTTTTTCCATATCGAAGCAAGGTTATAATTGGTATACTTTCTCACGGACCCAGGCCGCCCATTCGAGCGGTTTGCGGGTCTTGTCGAAGGTGGCAGCCGGGATGGGCTTGCCGAGGACGATCCTGAAGGTCTTGTGCCGGGCATGGTAAAATGCGTCGGGCAGGAACAGCATCCCGAAGTTGAACTTGGTCTTCAGGAACTTGCGGAAGAACCAGTCGGCACGGTAGAAGCGCGCGGGATTGCGGCCGATGAAGTGGACCGGCACGACCGCGCGGTCCGTCTCCACGCTCTTGGTGAGGAAAGTCTTGGTCCACGGCAGGTCCTGGATCTTGCCGTCCACCTTGCGCGAACAGCTGCCGGCCGGAAACATGAGCAGGTGGTCGTCCGAGCGGTAGGCCTCGTCGATGAGGACGGGGAGGTTCCGCGCCTGTCCGCCCACCTTGTTGATCCCGATGCAGAGCGGGGCAAGGGGCTTGATGTAGAGCAGGAAATCGTTGACCAGCATCTTCATGGGGCCGAAGTTGTGGGAGATCAGCGAACACAGGGCGATGCCGTCCACCGCGCCGAGCGGGTGGTTGGAGGCGAAGGTATAGCGCGTACCGTCCGCCGGGACGTTCTCCAGGCCCTCCACTTCGATCCGGACATCCATCTGCTCCAGCAGGTCGTCACAGAACGCCACGCCGTCATATCCGCGCCGCAGGATGCTGTTCATCCAGTCCTGGTGCACGAAACGCTTCATGAAGCGCACGACGAATCCGGGGACCTTCTTCCCCTTGAACTTGGCAGCGACAATGCTGTCCAGATCCAACAAACGATCGGAAATCTCTTCAGACATGCCTGGCAGGTTTTAGCAAAGACAAATATATGAAAATTCCGTTAAAAATTACAGAATCTGTCTTCCTGTCAGATCATATTCTTCCGCTGCCGTGATCCGGACCCGGACCATGTCTCCTACCTTGACATCAGGTGCCATGCCGCGGACCAGGATCTCGCCATCCACCTCCGGGCTTTCGAATTCGCTGCGGCAGACGGCGATACGCGATTCCGGGTCCGGGCCGGGGATGAACCCGTCGACCATGACGCGGACCTCCGTGCCGACGCGGCTGCGGTTGTAGTCCAGGGAAATCCCGCGCTGGAGCTCCATCAGCCGGTCCAGCCGCTCCTGCTTGACTTCCGGCGGCACGTCGTCCGCGAAATGCTCCGCGCCGTAAGTCCCCTCCTCCTCGGAATAGGTGAACGCGCCCAGGCGCTCGAAACGGGCTTCCCGGACGAAATCCAGCAGTTCCTCGAAAGCTTCCTCCGTCTCGCCCGGATGCCCGACGATCATCGTCGTCCGGAGCACGACGCCGGGCACCTCCCGGCGCAGCCGGGCGATCAGCGCCCGCGTCCAGGCACCGTCCACGTGGCGGTGCATCCGGTCCAGCACCCCGTCCGCGATATGCTGGAGCGGGATGTCGAGGTAATGGCATACCTTGGGATTGGACGCCATCGCGGCCAGGACATCTTCCGGGAAATCAGCCGGATACGAATAATGGATCCGGAGCCACTCGATGCCGGGGACGGCGGACAGGCGGCCCAGCAGTTCCGCCAGCGCACGCCGGTGGTAGAGATCCAGGCCGTAGTAGGTCGTGTCCTGCGCGATCAGGATCAGCTCACGCACGCCGCGCGCCGCGAGCCCTTCCGCTTCGGCGACCAGGTCCTCCATCGGGACGGACCTGTGCGCGCCGCGGATAAAAGGGATCGCGCAATAGGAGCAGCGCCGGTCGCAGCCTTCGGAGATCTTGAGGTAGGCATAGCCCTTCGCCTCGGCGATGCGGCGCGTGACCAGCGGGCCGGGCGTCACGCCCAGGTAGCGGAGCACGGGCGCGAGGTCGCGCGCCCCGAACCAGGCGTCCACTTCGGGGATCTCGGCCGGGAGTTCCCGGGCATAGCGCTGCGACAGGCAGCCGAACACGACCACCTCCCCGGCCTCGCCCCGCTTCTTGGCTTCGACGGCTTCCAGGATCGCCTCCACGGATTCCTCCTTGGCATCGCCGATGAATCCGCAGGTGTTGAGCATCAGGACATCCACCGGGACGTCGCCGTCCACAACCGTGAAAGCATCCGCCGGCAGCTGGGCCAGCAGATGCTCCGTGTCCACGGTGTTCTTCGAACAGCCGAGGGTGACGACCCTAAGCTTCCTGGGCATCGGCCGTCTCCTCCTCCCCTTCCTTCACGAAATCGAGCGAGGCGTATTTGACGAGCTGGCTGTACCAGTCCACCACCTTGCGCATGTGCGAGACATAGAAGCGGTCGGCATCGTAGTTGGGGATGGCCTTCTGGAAGAGGGCCACCAGCTCCTGCTCCGAGGCCTTCGGGGACGGCGCCTCGGCATCGCCCAGCGCCGCCTTGAGGGCCAGGAACACTTCGTCGAGCTTCATCTCGCCTTCGCTGGTGTAGATGGCGATGTCGGCCAGGGTGGAGATGCGGCTGGTGGTCGGGAAGACCTTGCGCTGCTTGGTCTCGAGGTTCTCGGCGATGGCGCCGCTGCGCGCCTGGGCGATGTATTGGAAGAGGCCGTGCTGGCCGGAGACGGAAAGGATCCGTGCTAAATCAGTTTGCATATCAGTTGTCGGATTTTGAGTTGTAATTCTTCTAGGGTGGTGTCGTTGTCGACCGTATGGTCGATGCGGGCAGGGTCGAACGCCTGGAGGGCATCCCGCTGGGCCGCCTTGGGGTTGCGCTGCACGCGCACATCATAGGGCGCCGTGACCAGCACGACCTCGTCGTACAGGCCGTCGAACTGCGGCTTGTCGAGGGCGATGGCCGACTCGACGAAGAGCAGGGGCGCCGTCTGCGCGGACTTCCAGTCCCGCAGGTCCCCGACCACATAGGGGTAGACCATCTCCTCGAGGGTCCGGAGCTTGCCGGGATCGGCGAAGACCTCGCCGATCCGCGCCCAGGGCAGGGAGAGGCGTTCCTCGATGCTGCACTTCAGCCCGGGGACGAGCGAATACAGCATCTTGGTGCGGGAGTCGCAGTCGTAGACCGGGAACCCGAGCGCTGCCAGATAGCGGCAGGCCTCGGATTTTCCGCTTCCGATCGGACCGGTGACCAGGATCGTCTTCATCATTCAGCCGTTTTGACCAGGCAGTCGAACACTTCGGGCGTGACCGTATAGTCGATCACCTGCGGCGGGATGCCGTCCGCGCGGGGCACGCAGCGGCCCGTGCGCGACCCGGCGAAATCCCGGTAGTCAATATAGAACTCCGCCGTGGCGGCCGGGTTCGAGGTCGTCGGGAAGGCGCAGCGAAACACGACCGTGGCCGTGGACGGCAGCACGGCGAGGTCCACCCGCGCCGGGACGTTGCGCGTGCCGATCCGCACTTCGGCGCGGATCTCGACGTAGCGCGTGACTTCCATCGAATAGATCGCCTCGTCGTGGGACAGGCGGATGCCGGACGGGGATTCGAGCCGCACCTTGCCGTGGACGCTGCTGCGCAGGTCCGTGAGCTCCAGCGGTTTGGTCAGCACGTAATCGACATGGTCCAGCCGGGAAGGCTCTCCATAGAGGAGCACCGAATCGGGCTGCATGGACATCGGCGACTGGGCCATGTACTGCGGCTCGAAGGAGAGCGAGACGACCGGACGCACCGGCACCTTCTTGTAGGTCTCCTCGGGGAAGGAGAAGGAGGGGTCCTCCGAGATGAAGGACTCGACCGAGACGCCGTCGCCGAACAGCTGGGCGGCGTAACGGTAGAGGTTGGCGTTGGGTATGGAGTACCATTCCCCCCGGTCATACCGGAAGTCAGCCGCATTGAACGCCACCTGGACGGGGCGCTTGTGCTTGCGGGCCAGGAACAGGTGCTGGAAGCCGCTCGCCCCGACCTGTGCGGTCACGGTGGCTTCCGACGTGGATACGGCGGCCCGGCCTTCGATGTTGCTCCCGGCCACCACCGGCACGCTCACGATCGCCACGTAATTCTGCGACAGGTTGAGAACGAGCCAGAAGCCGGCCGAGAACAGCAGGCAGAGGAGGAATTGGACCCAGCGCTTCACTTACTTCTTGTCAGTCTGGGCAGGCGCCTCGGACATGTCCTTCTGGATGGAGGACTTGTCGACGCGGAGTTTGGTCTCGCCGTCCACCTTGATCAGGACGGTGCGGTCGTCGACATCCGCGACGGTGCCGTAGATACCGCCGGCGGTAATGACCTTGTCACCCTTCTTGAGGGCGTTGCGCATGGCCTCCAGCTCTTTCTGCTGCTTGCGCTGCGGACGGATCATGAAGAGCCACATCACGAGGAACATCAGCGCGAGCATCAGGAGGAAGCTGAGGCTGCTGCCACCGGCAGCGTTCTGTCCGGCAGCCGCACCGGCCGCCTGTAGAATCATCGTAGTCATATCGGTTTACTTTTCGTGTTGGTTGATCAGTTTGTCGAGCAGGCCGTTGACGAAGCCGCTGCTCTCCGGCGTACTGTAATACTTGGAGATTTCCACGTATTCGTTGATGATGATCCGCGGGGAGACCTCCGGGGACATCCGGGCCTCCGCCATCCCGCAGGCGATCAGGGCGAGGTCCGTGGTGCAGAGGCGGTCGCGCGTCCACTTCGGGGTAAGCTCGGCCACGGCGGCGCAGAAATCGTCGAAATTGACGAACGCCGTGCGCAGGAGGTTCACGACGAAGCGGCGGTCGTTCTCGAGCCGTTCGTTGCCGGGGAGCTCGCTCTGGTAGAGCGGCGGCAGCCGCCAGGTCTCCCCTTCCCCCAGGGCCCGGACCGTCCGGCAGCACCAGCCCAGGGCGTAGCCCAGGTCGTCGTTCCAGTGGATGGAGAGGTCCTCGAGGATATCGGAAAGGTCGTCGTTGTCCTCCAGCTCCCTTTCGTAGATCCGCACCCACAGGCGCGCGTCCTCCTCCAGGGAATCCTCTCCGCTCGAGAGGTAGTCCTTGAAGTACTTGCGGTCGCGGATGCGCTCGTACAGGCGCCTCAGCAGCATGTCGTACTGGTCCCAGGAGAGTTTCTTCTTGGCGACGAGCTTGGTGAAGTCGGGATCTTCGCGCAGGATCGGCGCGATGCGGTTGCCGACGAACTTGAGGTTGGGGTGACGCTCCTCCTCGGTGGGGTTGAACTTGGCCCGGGCCGCTTCGATGCGCGTCCTGGCTTCGTCGGTCAGCGGACCGGTGAGGGCAAGCAGGAACAGGTACAAGTCCCGGGTGGACTCACATGAGATATCGAGCAGAGCTTCCGCCTCCTTGAGAGTCATACCGTGGTTTTCCGCGTAGCAGTAGATGGTCTTGAAGGCCTTGATACGGAGAATTCTTCGGTTGAGCATACTTTCAAACAAATTTGTCTGCAAAGATAGCAAGTAATCGATAAAAAATCCTATTTTTGTAACTAGATAAGTATTAAAAATATCGCTATGTACAGAGACGATTACGATTCGGCACGGTATGAGGGCCGGGACGCGGAGGATGTGTATTCCAAGCCTGTCCGGGCCGGCAAACGTACGTATTTCTTCGACGTCAAGGCCACCAAGGGCCGCAAGGACTTCTACCTGACGATCACCGAAAGCAAGCGCCGCAACAACCCTGACGGCACGTTCAATTACGACAAGCACAAGATTTTCCTGTATAAAGAGGACTTCGAGAAATTCGCCGAGGGCCTGGACGAGGTGATTGCCTATATCAAGGACAACTGCTTCCACGGCGAGATCCCCCAGCGTACCGCCGACGGCTTCGGCGAGGTAGATTTCGACAAGCTCTGATGGGTGCCATCCTGCTTAAGGACGTCACGGTACAGGACAGCCGGCGGGATATCCTGATCAGCCAGGGTCGCATCCGCCGGATCGGTCCGGCCGGCGCAGGTGCCGCCTGGCAGATCGCCGGCGACATCGAGATGATGGACTGCTCCGGCAAGGTGGCGGTCCCCGGTTTCGTCAACATGCACACCCACTCGCCGATGACCCTGATGCGGGGCGTGGGCGAAGACATGGTCTTCCACCAGTGGCTGGACAAGATCTGGAAACTCGAGGAGCACCTCGACCACGAATTCGTCTACTGGGGCACCAAGGTCGCCTGCCTGGAGATGATCCGGACCGGCACGACCACCTTCAACGACCAGTACTGGTTCTTCGACTCTTCCGTGCGCGCCGCGCGCGAAATGGGCCTGCGCATCGCCACGGGCTACGACGTCATGGACAAGGGCAGCGCCGTGGAGGCGGAGCGCCAGAAGGAGCAGTGCATCGCCAAGAGCGAGGCCTTCCTGGGCGGCAAGGACCCCGGCCACATCTACGAACTGGCCTTCCACGCCGTCTACTCCGTCAGCGAGGAGATGATCCGCTGGACGGCGGACCTGGCGGAGAAATATGACGTCCCCCTGCACATCCACCTCTGCGAGACCCGCAAGGAGGTCGAAGACTGCAAGGCCGCCCACGGCGGACTGACGCCGGTCGAGTATCTCGACAGCCTGGGCGTCCTCTCCCCCCGCCTGCTCGCCGCCCACACCCTGTGGCTGACGCCCCGTGACATCGAATTGCTCGCCGCCCGCGGCGTGCATTGCATCCACAACATCAACTCCAACACCAAGCTGGCTTCCGGCTACCGCTTCCTCTACAACGAGATGCGGGACGCCGGCATCAACCTCTGCCTGGGCACGGACGGATGCGCCTCCTCCAACAACCTCGACATGCTCGAGGCGATGAAGATCGCCGCGCTCTTCCAGAAAGCCTGGCGCGACGACCCTTCCGCCCTGCCGCTGCCCGAGTTGCTGGACATGGCTACCGTCAACGGCGCCCGGGCGCTGCGCATCAACTCCGGCCGCATCGAGGAAGGCGCCATCGCCGACCTGATCCTGGTCGATACCGACAACACCTTCTTCCTCTCCCCCGGTCCGTTCCTCGCCAACCTGGTCTATTCGGCCCACGCCGACTGCATCGACTCCGTCATCTGCGACGGACGCTTCCTGATGCGCCACCGGGAGATTCCCGGGGAGCAGGAGATCCTCACCGAGGCCCGAAAGGTCCTCGCCAAGATTGCATAACCACTTGACACGAAACGATATGGACAGCAGAACAAGAACCCTCCAGATGGCGGCAGACTACGTCCGCCAGCAGACCGGCGGGATCATCCCCGAAGCGGGCATCGTGCTCGGAAGCGGCCTGGGCCGCCTGGCCGACCAGATCCAGAATCCGGTCGTGATCCCCTACAAGGACATCCCGGGATTCCCCGTCTCCACGGCCATCGGCCACAAGGGCAATTTCATCATCGGGCAGCTGGGCGGGAAGGACGTCATCGCCATGCAGGGCCGTTTCCACTATTATGAGGGATATCCGATGGAGCTCGTGACCATCGGCGTCCGCACCATGTCGGTCCTCGGCACGAAGGTGCTGTTCGTATCCAACGCGGCCGGCGCCTGCAATCCCGGTTTCCAGATGGGTGACCTGGTGATCATCCGGGACCACATCAGCCTGTTCCCCAATCCGCTCATCGGTCCCAACATGGACGATTTCGGCCCGCGTTTCCTCGACATGACCTGCGCCTACGACCTCGGCCTGCAGGAGATCGCGGAGAAATGTGCGGAAGAGATGGGCATCCTCCTGCGCAAGGGTGTCTACCTGGGCAGCACGGGCCCGACCTACGAGACCCCGGCCGAAGTCCGCTTCTACCGCCAGGTCGGAGCCGACCTGCTGGGCATGTCCACCATCCCGGAGGTCATCGTGGCGCGCCACTGCGGCATGCGCGTCTTCGGCATGTCCGTGGTCACCAACTGCGCCAACACCGACAACACGCCCCACAATCTCAACGACGGCGACGACGTCGTCGCCCAGGCGGACGCGGCGGCCCTGAAGATGACCGAACTGTTCTCCCGGATCATCTCCGCCCTGTAAGAGGCTGCCGAAGCAGGCCTGCTATAAGGCTGAATCGAGGAAATCGACGAATCCCTGGATATCCAGGTTGTACGGCCGCGGCCCTGCGAGGCGGCGGCCGTCGCCGTCCAGGAGGAAGTAGTTGGGCTGGGCGTTGACGCCGAAGTCATGCAGGGCGATGTAGGAATTGACCCGGCCGATGTCCTTGAGGGTCTTGCCCTTGTCCGTGACCACCCATTTGGATTCCGGCAGCTTCGTCTTGTCGTCCACATGCAGGGCGACGATGACGAAATCCTCCCGCAGCCGGCGGAGCACCTCGGGGTCCGACCAGACGCGGGCCTCCATCTCCCGGCAATTCACGCAGCCGTAGCCCGTGAAATCCAGGAAGACCGGCTTGCCCGTCTCCCGGGCGGCGGCGAGGCCGTCCTCCAGGTTGTCGAAGGCACGCAGGCCGTGGGCCACGGTGATGTTGCCGGTGGATTCGTCCGCCGCACCGGCAGAGGGCGACGGGGCGGCGACGGAAGCCGGAGCCGCGCCCAGCACGAAATCCTGCGTCTCCATCGGCGGCATGTAGCCGGAAAGCGCCTTGAGCGGGGCGCCCCACATGCCCGGGATCAGATATACCACGAACGCGAACACGGCGATGGCCAGGGTCAGGCGCGTGACGGACAGGTATTCCAGCGGGGAATCGTTCTTGAACCGGATCTTGCCCAGCAGGTAGAGGCCGAGCAGGAAGAAGACGGCGATCCAGATGGCCAGGTAGACCTCGCGGTCCAGCAGGTGCCAGTGGTAGGTCTGGTCGGCGACGCTGAGGAATTTCAGGCCGAGGGCGATTTCGATGAAGCCGAGCACGACCTTGACCGAATTGAGCCAGCCGCCGCTCTTCGGCAGTTTCTTCAGCAGGGACGGGAAGAGTGCGAGGATCGTGAACGGCAGCGCGAACGCGACGCTGAAAGCCAGCATCGTGACCATCGGGGCCCAGAATTCCCCTTCGGTGCTCTTGATCAGCACGGTGCCGACGATCGGGCCGGTGCAGCTGAAGCTGACCAGCACCAGCGTCAAGGCCAGGAAGAAGATGCCGCCCAGGCCTTTCCGGTCACTGTTCTTGTCCGCGCTGTTGGTCCAGCTGGACGGAAGCGTGATCTCGAACGCGCCGAAGAAGCTGGCGGCGAAAGCCATGAACACCAGGAAGAACAGGATGTTGGGCAGCCAGTGGGTCGACAGCCAGTTGAAGATGTCGGCCGTGACGCCGCTGCCGCCTACGAGCCAGGTGATGCCGATGATCAGGCTGATCGGGACCGTATAGAGCAGGACGATGAACAGGCCGTACAGGAAGGCCTTGAGGCGGCCTTGCCGGGGCGTCTCGCTGCCTTTCATGAAGAAGGAGACGGTCATCGGGACCATAGGGAACACGCACGGCGTCAGCAGCATGGCGAATCCCCAGAGGATCGCTTCGAGGATCAGCGCCCATAAACTGCCGGTTGCAGGCTCCTCCGCGCCGGAAAGGGTAGTGCCTCCGGCGACGTCCTGTTTCTTCTGTGCAGCGGAATTGTCGGAGGAGGCAGGGGTCTGGGAAACCGTAGCCACCCTCGGCTTCGTAAGAGGGAGGGGCCCACCGATCTCATCGGTGGGAGGGGTCCCGCGCAGCGGGAAGTTTCCCAGACCCCTGCCTCCTCCGCTCCGCTGCACAGTAAAATACGCTTCGAAGTCCCAGTCGACCGGGAGGTAGCAAGCCTCGCCGAGGCAAGGCATGTAGGTAACGGTCCCGGTGACATGGTCGATCCCTTCATCCAGGTCGCCGGTCAGGACCAGCTGGTTGGTGCCGTCCGGGGTCTGTCTGACCTCGGACTTCCAGTGAATCTGCGGGCTGGCCTGCAAGGCCAGGACCAGGAGAAGGATGCGGAACATAGGCGTCTGTTATTTGGCGATGGCCACGGAACGGGTCTCGCGGATCACGGTAATCTTCACCTGACCGGGATAGGTCATCTCGTCCTGGATACGCTGGGCGATGTCGGTCGACAATCGGGCGGCCTGCTCGTCGGACACCTCCTCGGCGCCGACGATCACGCGAAGCTCGCGGCCGGCCTGGATGGCGTAGGACTTGGTCACGCCCGGATAGGAAGCAGCCAGGTCCTCCATCCCCTTGAGGCGCTTGATGTAGGACTCGATCACCTCGCGGCGGGCACCCGGACGGGCACCGGAGATGGCATCGCCGACCAGCACCAGCGGAGCGTAGATGGAGGTCATCTCCATCTCCTCGTGGTGCGCGCCGACGGCATTGCAGATCTCCGGACGCTCCTTGTACTGCTCGGCGAGCTTGGCACCGAGGATGGCGTGCGGGAGCTCCGGATCCACGTCGCTGACCTTGCCGATATCGTGCAGCAGACCGGCGCGGCGGGCGATCTTGGGGTTCAGGCCCAGTTCGGACGCCATGATCGCGCAGATGTTGGCGACTTCACGGGAGTGCTGCAACAGGTTCTGGCCGTAGGAAGAACGGTATTTCATGCGGCCGATCAGCTTGACGAGCTCCAGGTTGAGCCCGTGGATTCCCATGTCGATGCAGGTGCGCTTGCCGGTCTCGAGGATCTCGTCCTCGAGCTGCTTGCTCACCTTGGCCACGACCTCCTCGATGCGGGCGGGATGGATGCGGCCGTCGATCACCAGCTGGTGGAGCGACAGACGGGCCACCTCGCGGCGGACCGGGTCGAAGGCGGACAGCAGGATGGCGTCCGGGGTGTCGTCGACGACGATCTCGACGCCGGTAGCGGCCTCCAGGGCGCGGATGTTGCGGCCTTCACGGCCGATGATACGGCCCTTGACCTCGTCGTTCTCGATCGGGAAGGTGGTGACGGCATTCTCGATGGCCGTCTCCGTGGCCGTGCGCTGGATGGTGTTGATCACGATGCGCTTGGCCTCCTTGGCGGCATTGAGCCGGGCCTCGTCCATGGTGTCGTTGATATAGGCCTGGGCCTCGGTACGGGCCTCCGCCTTCATGTTCTCGACCAGCATCTTGCGGGCCTCCTCGGCCGTCATGCCGGCGATATTCTCCAGTTCCTTGTTGACCTGCGCCGTCACGCGCTCGCACTCTTCGAGCTTGGCGTCCAGCTTGGTCTTGAGGGCGTTGACCTGGCCCTTCTGGGAATCCAGGTCGTGCTGGCGGCGGTTCAGTTCGTTCGCCTGCTCCTTGAGCTGGCCTTCACGGGACTTGATGTTGTTCTCACGGTCGCGGAGCTCTCCGTTCTTCTTGTTCACGAAGTTCTCGTGTTCGCCCTTGAGCTGGAGGAACTTCTCCTTGGCCTGGAGGATCTTCTGTTGCTTGATGCTCTCGGCCTCGAGATTGGCTTTCTCGATGATGGCGTCAGCGCGGCCTTTCGAAGCGGCGCGACTGGCCAGTATATAAATTGCAAGGGCCAGGGCGGCGCCTGCAACTGCAGCTAGGATATAGTACAAAAACATAAATATATATAAATAAAAAAGTATCTACTTTGTTGTCAAGCAGATACCCTTGGCGAAAAAGAAAAAAGCCGTCAGCCGAGCTTTCAGAAAGCCTCTGATCATGTTTTGGGCTCCGCCCCGTATCGGGCTTCCCGTCAGAGCGGGCTTGCCTTCCTCAGGACGAGTAGACCCGGTTCCGAAGAACTTGTTGTTTTCAGAAGTTGGGCCTGACGGCTTATCACTTTTTCATTCCTTCCAGATAGGCGGCGACATCTCCCTCCAGGGCTTGGACTTCCTCCACCAGGCGGGACATTTTCTTCTGGGCCGAGAGCTTGCCGGCGGCTTCCTGGATGGCCACGAACGTCAGCTTGTCCTCGGGGCTGCTCTCGGGGAACCGGGCATCGAACTTGGTCATCATGGCCGAAACGTCGGCGGCGGCCAGACGCATGAGCTGCTCCATCTCGGGGGTGGAGGCGCTGAGGCGGTAGGGCTTGCCGGCTACTTTCAGAGTGATGTCCTGTGCCATGTCAATTCTCCAGCAACTTGATGCATTTGTCAATCTCGCGGATCAGCTTCGCGATCCGCTCCCGGGATTCTGCGGGATCCCCGGCAGCCTGGAACGCGCGCATGAGCTCAAGATTGTCTATCTGTTGGTTCAAATCGGTAATCTGCTCCTTGTACTTCAGGCACTTCTCCTCGCTCTGGGCCAGTCTCTCCGCCAGGTTGTCGGCACGCTGCCGCTCGGCTTCGTACTGCGCGACCAGCTTGGCAATGTTAGACTTGATATCCTCCAGCATAGTTGTTACCTAATGTACAATATGCAAATATAATAAAAAAACGGAGATTGTCAAATCTCCGTGATGCCTTTGTACGTCTCGCAGACGGCTTTGTAGCTCTCCAGGTTGCCGATGTCGTAGCGCCTGCCGGGCATTTCCATCGCGTGGACGGGGACCCGCGCGGACAGCCAGGCCATGAACGACCCCGGTGCATCCGTCCCGCAGCCTGCGGCGATGCCCTCCCGCACCTTCCGCGCGTCTTCGCGCGTATAATAGTAGAACGGCGGGCAGCACCAGTGGCTCCGGGGCGCGGCCGGCTTCTCCTCCATCGACAGGATGCGGTCCTGCGCATCCACCTCCACGATGCCGCTCTTGTGCAGGCGGGCCTCCTCCGGCTCGTAATAGCGCATGATGCAGGACGTCCCCTTGGCCCGCGCATAGCGAACGAAACGGCAGAGGCTGAAATCCAGGACATTGTCCCCGGCGATGACCAGGAGGTCGTCGTCCAGGGCCAGCGTATCGATGGCATACTGGATGTCGCACACGGCCCCCAGGCGGGTCTCGTTGGTCGAAGTACCGTCATCCACGACCGTCACGCCGGACGGCGCCCATTGTTCGAAAACCGGCGCGAATTTGTGGTTGGAGATGACCACGAAACCATCCACGAGGCCGGAACTGCGGATGTCGTCGATCAGCCAGTCCAGGATGGCCTTGTCCCCTACCTTGAGCAGGGGTTTGGGAAAATTCTCTGTCAGAGGATAAAGCCGCGTGGCATAGCCGGCGGCAAGGATCAGGCATTTCATAGGCTCACACCATCTGCGGAATGACATCCGCAATACAGATATTTGTCCGCCAAGGCGGGGAATTTCTCAAGATAGGCCGCGCGGACCGCAGCAGCGATGGATTCCTCGTAAGCAGGGTCTATCAGGGCCATGCAGCAGCCCTTGAAACCCGCTCCGCTGAAACGTCCGCCGTAAACGCCGTCCTGCCGGAGGATGATCTCGCAGAGGGTATTCAGCTCCAGGGAGCCCGTCTCCCAGTTATGCACGGAAGACTGCCAGCTCTCCGTCGAGATCCGGCCGTAGGCCTCGATATCTCCGGCACGCCAGGCCTCCACGGCACGCTCCACGCGGTCGTATTCGGAGTAGAAGTGCTCGGCGCGGCGCTGCCAGGTCGCCGGGAGGCGGTCCTTGTAGCGCTCATAGACCTCGCGCGGCACCTCCCGGAGGTGGGTTTCACGGAACTTGCCGTATTCCATACCGGCATAGGCTTTCAGGGCATAGGCGGCGCTGCGTACTTCATCTACCCGCATATTGAACTTGCTGCCGGTCAGGTTGCGCTCCAGCCCGGAGAAGAAGATCCCGATCTTCCAGGGTTTCATGGATTTCGAAGCAGGGATCAACTCGAAAGAATCGTCCTGCGTGTCCAGGTAGAGCATGTGGTCCGCGCGCGAGAAGATCTCGCAGCTCTGGTCCAGCTTGCCGACGGAGACGCCGACGTAATTGATCTCGGCACGCAGGGCCATGTCGATGAGTTCCAGCTGCGTGGGATGCAGCTCGTTGACCCGGCACAAAGCCGTCAGGAAAGCGATCGTGACCGCCGCCGAAGACGAAAGTCCCCCGATCGGAAGCGTCCCCTCGATCACGCCGCTGATGCCGTTGCGCAGCGGATACCGGTTGGCCAGTTCGATGGTCGCACCGCGCAGGTAGTCCGCCCAATCGCCGCGGCGGGTTTCGAAGACATCCCGGACATGCCATTGGGCACGTTTCGGAAACTGCAGCGAAGCCAGCTCGACGATGCCGTTCAACTTGGTGCTGTATGCGATATGGATCCCGCGGTCGATCGCGAAACCGGTCACCTTGCCATACTGGTGGTCGACATGGGCCCCCACAGGACATACCCGGTACGGGCAGAAAGCAACCGCCTGGGGAGAACGATGGTAGATCGATTCGAATCTGCTTGTACAATTCATGGTGCAAAGATAGGAAAAGAATGGGAGAACTGAAAAAAGGGAACCCGCGATCGCTCGCGGGTTCCCCGAAGAATAATATTTATCTAAAGAGAATTATTTGCGGTTGGGCTCTCCCTTGATAATCACGGTGCGGCTGAGCACATCGTTGTTGAAGAAGATCGGATCGACACCGCCATTGGCCTGGGTCGTCATCTTGCTGGCCGGGATACCGAGGCTGATGAGGTAATCATAGACAGCCTGGGCACGCTTCTCGGACAGAGTCTGGTTGATCTTCGGGGTACCGGTAGCCTTGTCGGCGTAGCCAGCCACGGTGAAGGTAGCGTCAGCATTCTTCATGCTCTCGGCGTAGACCTGCAGGCGGGCCTTGTCCTTCTGGGTGAGGGTAGCCTTGTTGATGTCGAAGAACACGGCGGTGGAAGCAGGGATCTCGTTGTTGATGTACTTCTCGACCTCCTTGATGACTTCCTTCTCGACCACCTTCTCGACCACCTTCGGGTGCTTGTTGGCGTACTCGCGGGCGAGAGCGTCAGCAGCCTCCTTGGAGAGGTAACCGGCAGCAGCGGCGGCAGCGGCGGCACGGGCGAACTTGCCATGCTTGCCACCGATGGTCCAGATGGCGTTGAGGGTCACGCGGCCGGTGCCCTCAGCCTTACGGAACTGGCTGGCGTCACCGAAGACGGACGGAGCGATGCCGTAACGGCCCTCGAGAGCAAGCTCGAAAGCGTTGGTGAAGTTGTAGCCGAGACCGAGACCGGCGCTGGCGCCGAAGCGGACCTTCAGGTCATCGCTCTCCTTGACAGGAAGGACGTTCTGGTACTTGGCGACATTGTCAAAGACAGTGTTCTCCTTGGAAAGGTTCACGGTCGGACCGACGAAACCATAGACATCGAAGCGGGCGAGGTCGTCAGCGAAGATGTTGGAGAAGTTGACCATACCGTCGAGGGCGATCTCACCGAAGAGCTGCTTGTTGTAGCCACGGGCGTTGTCGGCAGTAATGTCGAAACCGTTGCCCTTCACCTTCTCGTCGAGGGTCTGGAAAGGACCGCCGATGACACCGCGGACACCCCAAACCGGAGTGATGTAGCGGCCGATCATGATGTTGGCGTAGGGAGCAGGGGTATTGAAACCGCCGTTGTAGGTGGAGATGATACCGCCACCGATACCGATGAAGGTGTCATTACCCTTATAAGCAGTCTGGGCATTTGCAGCGAACACGCCGGCTGCAAGAGCGATAGACAGAGCAAGTGCTTTGAGTTTCATATCGTAATTCTTTTAAATTCGTTAGACAATCAGGGGCGGATTACTCGGAGTAGATGATACCACCACCAGCATTGGCCTGGGAGCCGTGAGCATCGTGGCCGTGGCCCTTCTCATAGTGACCGTCAGCGCCAGGAGCAGCCTTCTCGTCGACCGTGGCAACGGTAGAAGAATACTGGACACCGCTGAACTTGCCGGCGACGAGCTTCTCACCCTGCTTGTTGCGGTTGGTAGCGTAGACCGTATAGTTGACAGTCTTGACAGTGTAGGTAGCCGTGGCTCTCCAGATAGCATACGCAGAGACCGTGATAGGGAGCGTAGCCTTGGTGATCTTCTTGCCGGTGTTGTAAGCCTTCATGATGTTCTCGGCGACCTGCTCGTCGAAACCGAGCTTGAAGTCGACGGAGTTCTTGTCGATCTCGGCACCGGAAAGCACATCGTACTCGATCTCGCCTTCAAGGAGGAACTCGCTGTTGTTGAGATAGTACTCGCTACCGTCATGGGTGTAGGTAGAATAATGCTCGTTGACCATGGCGACCTCCGTCGTTTTCTCGGTGGCATTTTCCTCGACCTCATAGTCGAAAGTATCGCCATCCTCACCGACCACGATGATCGCGTTGACGTCAGCATGACCGCCGGCGAGCACGTCAGGGATGGTAACGGAATAGTTGTAGGTCTTGGCAAGCTTCGGACCGACGACCGTAAGGGTCACATCGTGCTTGGAGATACCCGTGCTGGACGGGGACTCGATGTTGACGGTGTTGTTGCCGCTGACGGTACCCTCAGAAGCATTCAGGGTGTAAGTTCCGCCATAAGCGGCACCGGTGTTCACGTTGAACACCTGGACATTGATGGTTGCGGTAGCACCGGCAACCGTAAAGGCAGTCTGAACCTTCTCAGGCTGGCAGGCGGCGAACACAGCTACTAACGCAAAGAGCGAAAAAAACTTTTTCATTTCTTTAAAATAAATATTAAACATTAAACTTTCTTTCTTACCTGTTTGCCGTATACCCCTTCTACGGCAATCTACTTTACAGTCGACAAAGTTAGGACAGAAAAATATAAAAACCAAATTTTTTAATAATTTTATCGCCTACTTCCCCAGCTGGCTATTAATATAATAGGGGTTGTAATAGTTCTTGCTCATGATGTTGTCCGAAGACTCCGTCCGGAACTCCCTGTAGTACTGCTGTTCGTTGTTGGCATTGTACCCGATCCCCATCTGGCCGGAGGTCGTCACACGGGGGATGTAGCCATGTCGCTTCATGCGGTACGGCGGCAATGCGACCTGGACGCGGAACCCGCCGTTGGTGTGCGGAGAATGGTAGACCACGCCGTCGTAGACCACTACGCCCTTCTCGGCGTAGAAGCCGATCGAACAGCGGCGGAAATGGCGGATCATCTCGAACTTGAGGCCGTAGTCATAGGCCAGGAAGCGCTGCGCGCGGAGCGTGAACTGAGTCTGGAGGAAGGGATTGTAGTAGTTTCCGGCAAAGTTCCAGGCAAAAAAGGTACGCTCCTGGTAATAATCCCTGAATTTGAAGCCGTTCCACTGGGCAGGCCGCAGGATGCCCAACTGGGTATCGACCCAGAACCGCTCGTTGCGGAACCAATGCGCGGCTTCGAGCGCGACACCGTAGCGGTCGCCGCTGAAGAAACCGACGGACAGTTTGCCGAGGATGTTGAGATGCCAGGGATCGCGGAAGCGCTGGGACAAGGTGATGAACCCAGGGTGGACCTTCTTGACGGCCGTCTCGAAGAAATCCGTATAGACGGGCACGATCAGCTGGTAGGACAGGCGCGAACCGGGCCACAGCGACACTTCGAGGGTCGGCTTGATCTCCCAGAGCGTCTGGTAGACCTGGTTGATAATCAGGTTTTTGAGCGAAAGCGCCGGATAGAGCGTCAGGTCCACCTTCCCGAACGAATCGTTCCGTTTGGGAGCTTTCCGGACAGCATCCCACGAGGCATCCAGGCGTTTGGTGGTATTCCACCGGCCGGAAGCAGGATCATACGTGATGGTCACCTCCGGCACCTTGTAGGACGTGCCGATCAGCTTGACGGGCTTGGTCCAGTCCAGGCCGGCCCCCTCCAGGATCTGCACGGCACGGGCGAAGCCTTCCGCGGGAATCTTGTAGTAATCGTTCTCAACCGTGAAGACCGTGAACTCCGGCGTCTCGGCCACCCGGACGTTGGCGAACCCTGCGTCGGCAAGGCGCCGCGCCGTGCTGTCGGCGCGGGTCAGGGATTGCGCCTCCGCAGCAAGGCAGGTCAGCATCAGGACCGGGACGAGGAACGGAATCAGTCTGGTTTTCATGGGCATATTCCTTTGGCCTGCAAAGTTAGAACTTTTTCAGGACTTCCGTCGTCTCCAGCCGGAGATTCCTGTCGTAGGTATCGTGGCGGACGTAGCCGACTCCAGGCACGTACCAACTGTCGGAGACGGTGTCCCGGTGGCGGCCCGGGCCCCGTTCGACCTTGTGTTCGCGCACGACCAGGCAGTCGAACGTCCCTGCCGGCACGGTCAGCCGCTCAGCGCGCAGCACCTTGCGTTCGGTGACGTCGATCCGATATTTCATCCCGAGCGCGTCGACGACGCAATGCGCCTCGGGCAGGTCGTCGCCCGGACGCATGTCCTGCGGCAGCAGCGCATGCGTCCCCGACGAGGTCAGGCCCGACTGCGAAAGATAATTCCCCAGGACCGCCTTCAGCGAGGCGCCCAGGTCCATCCGGACCGTGCCGTCCGCGTCGACGGATACTTCCATCGGGGCGGGACCGCCGTACATTGCGGCGCCGGAAGGACGGCCCAGGACGAAAGAATACCCGACCCGGCGGCCGTCGCCGGTCTGGCGGACCTCTTCGATGGTCATGGTGGTGGTCCGCCGCAGCCGGCCCGAGCCGGCATCATACCGTTCGTAATAGAGCGTCTTCCCCTGCTGCATGCAGAAATACGGCTCCCCGGCTGTCGCCGGCAGGCCGGACAGGCACAGGAGGAGGCCCAGGAAGAAGATGCGGAATGCTTTCACAGGATAAAGATGCATTTTTCCGGCTTTCCGTCCAACGGAATAGCCGGCTTTTTCGTATCTTCGCGTGTCAAACAGAAAACGAGATGAAACGAATCATTGCCACACCCGCCGCACCCAAAGCCGTCGGCCCCTATTCCCAGGCCATTGAACTCAATGGCACGCTCTACGTGTCCGGACAACTCCCCGTCGACCCGGCCAACGGACAGATGCCCGAAGGCGTCGAGGCGCAGACCCGCCAGTCGCTCAAGAACATCGGCGCCATCCTGACGGCCGCCGGACTGGAGTATTCCGATATCGCCAAGACGACGGTCCTTCTCAAGGACATCGCCGATTTCGGCGCCATGAACGCCGTCTACGCGGAGTTCTTCCCCACCGACAAGCCCGCACGCATGTGCTACCAGGTGGCCGCTCTGCCGATGGGCGCGCTCGTGGAGATCGACGCGATCGCCGGCTCCGGCAGCGACGACTACATCCCCGACCTCGGCGGCGAATAGGCCCGGCCCGCGGCATTCCGTTTGCGTCCACAATTCCCGCCAGTTTTATGGACGGGAACGCTAAATTGCCTCTTCCATCCATGAATCAAGGTATTTTCATGGATGGAAGACTTTTTTCATGATACGGATTTCCTTTTTTCGCAGGAAATCCGTATCCTTGTATCCGAGTGAGGCCTGAAGTCAAACTATTTAAAATTTCAACATGGGACCTACTGACAACATCCCCCCTGCCCCTCCCGCCTGGGAGACCCGCCTGCGCGAGCTGCTCGGCTCGCACCGCTCGATGGCCTGCGAGGCCGTCGAAGACCTCATGCACGATGCCTTCCTGGAAATCGGCCGTATCCTGGCCGGCGAAGAAGGCTCACCCCACCCCCAACTTCCCGCCGGGAAGTATTTCTGCGGATTGTCCTCCGCCACCCTGACCCGGATCCGCCAGCACTTCGAACAGGAAGACCTCGGTGAGTGGCTGGCCTCCGGAGCGGACGGATCCAAGACCCGCCTGCTGCACGAATTCATGGACCTGGACAGGCTGCGTCGCGAAGATTTCCGGGCCCGCTTCCCGCGGGCGTTCCAGAAGTGGTCGCCCGAAGAGGATGCCTGGCTGCTGGAGGAGTTCGGGAAATCGCGGACGCAGGATGGCAGGATCCGGTGGGACGAACTCTCCGACAAGTGCCACCGGAACACCAACGCCCTTAAGATCAGGCTCGAACGGCTGGGCGTCGACCTCGGCAGCGAGGCCGGACGGCCGCGCTATCTCCCCAGTTCCAGGCCATGACCGGCGAATCCGCGCGTGAGGATGCCTTCGTCCGCAACGGGCCTTACTGGCACCTCTACACGTCCGGGGAGCAGATGGAGATCATTTTCCCCGGCGAAGGAGCTTTCCGGTTCGGGATCACGCTGCTCGGCATCTGCCTGGCAGCGTTCCCCGCCTGCCGGATCCTGACATTCGCCCTGATGAGCAACCATATCCACGTGCTCCTGGCCGGTCCGGAGGCAGATGTACGTGCCTTGTTCGCGCTGTTCCGAAAGAGGTTGGCCAGATACCTTTCCGGGCAAGGGGCCTTTGCGCCCCTCCGGCGGTTCGAGGCCAGCCTGTTCCGTGTTCCGGACCTCCAGGCACTCCGGAACGAGATCATCTATATCAACCGCAACGGCTACGTGGTCCATCCGGAGTGCACGCCTTATTCCTACCCATGGTCACTCGCGCCGGCGTTCTTCAATCCCTGGATGTCCCTGCTCCCTACCACGCCTTTCTCTGCGCTGACCGTACAGGAACGGCGCACACTCTGCCGGTGCCGGGAAGCCGTACTGCCGAAGCACTACCGCGTATTCCAGGGGGCCCTCTTCCCTGTCAGTTTCTGTGCCGTCACGGAAGCCGAGTCCTGTTTCCGGGATGCCCACCAGTATTTCCGGCGCCTCAGCCGGGATCACGAAGCCCATTCCGAAGTAGCCCGAAGATTGGGAGACAGCTCTTTCATGACAGACGAGGAGATGTTCGGTGCCGCCTGTGCGCTCAGCGCCCGCGAGGCCGGCTGTGCCAGACCCTCACAAATCCCCTCCCGGGCGAAACTGGAAATCGCGCGCAAACTGCACTTCGACTACCATGCCACCAACGGACAACTCCGCCGGATCCTCAAACTTCCATCCCACCTTCTGGAAGAGATGTTTCCGACTGCGCGCAAGCCCTTTCCCGCTGGACAAAAGCAGGCGGAGCCAATCACGTCCACAAAACAGGACAAAAATATGGACGGGAATCCGGATTTCCGGTTCCCGTCCATAAAATAGCCACTCAATATGGATGGGGAGGCTGCGTCCGACCACTCGGTCAAACTGCCGCGGTTGGGAGTGTTCACCAAAGCCAGGTCAGGCTGGTACTGCAGTGCGCCTGCCGGCTACTCCACCGTGAGGGTGATCTCGGCGGACTTCAGCAGCGGCGCCGTGAAGCGGACCGTGACCGGACCGGAGGTCGGTGCCGGGCCGCCGTAGGCCGGCTGGGGCGCGCCGGGACGGCCCCGGAAGGCCGGGACCGGCGATGCGCCGCCGCGCACATACGCCAGCAGACGGCCCTGGAAGGCGCGCTGGACATTGTCGGTGTAATCGCCCATGTCGCTGTTGTCGGATCCTTCCAGCCCCAGCAGGTGGGCAGGTCCCTCGATGGTGCAGGTGATCTGGTTGTCCGCCAGCGGCACGAAGTTGCCGTTGTCGTCCACGACCTCCACGATGAGATGGGAGACATCACCCTTGGCCAGCGCCGTGCGGTCCGCACGGACACGCAGGGCATACGGGCGCAGGCTGGTCTTGATCTCGTACGAAGACACCTCCTTGCCGGACGCATCGTAGCCGACGGCCCGCAGGGTCCCGGCGGAGTAAGGGACATCCCAGCCGATGATGCCGCTCTCCTTGTTGTAGGGCTGCTTCTCCCCGACCTGCCGTCCGTTCAGGAACAGGGCGGCGCTGGCGGCATTGGTGTAGCAGACCACGCGGACGGTCTGTCCGTCCTCGTAGTTCCAGGTGTCGCGGGCATCCGTGCTGTCACCCGCGCCGCGGCCTCCCTGCCGGAAGGCTGGCTTGAGGTAGGTGCCGATGTAGCAGACCGGCTTCTCGCTCCAGAGCGAGGCGAAGAAGTGTCCCCGGGGCTTGGGGAAGCTGCCGAAATCCATCAGGCCCGTGTGGAAACCGCGGGAAGGCCAGGCATTGGATTCGCCCAGGTAGTCCGTGCCGGTCCAGATGAACTGGCCGAAGATGAAATCATTGTCGCGGACCGCCGTCCAGGCGGCGTAGTTGCCGCTGTTCTCGGAGCCGTAGATAATGCGGTCCGGGTAGGTGGCGTGGTCCGCGGCGTAGCGGGACTCGGTATAGTTGTATCCCACCACGTCCACGGCCTCCGGATAGGCGGTCTGGTTGGACATGGCCACGCCGGCGAGGGCGCCGGTCACCGGGCGCGAAGTGTCCACGGAGCGGACCACGGCGGAGAGGCGCTTGGCGATCTCCCCGATGCGCTCGGCATTCGGCGCCTTCGGGTTGTAGCCGCCGTAGGCCGGCTGCTTGAAGTCATTGTTTCCGCCGTCCAGGATCGGATGGGAATACGGGTCGTTGGGATAGTCCACCTCGTTGCCGATGCTCCAGAGGAAGATGCTGGGGTGGTTGCGGTCGCGCCGGACCATGTCCCGCACGTCCGTCTCGCCCCACTCCGCGAAGAAGTCATAGGTGCCGTCCATCGCCGGCGTGCCGACATTCCAGCCCTCCACCCACTTGCGCTTGGGATACTCCCACTCGTCGAAGGCTTCGTCCATGACCAGCAGGCCGATCCGGTCGCAGATGTCGTAGAAGACCGGGGTCTGCGGATTGTGCGACGTGCGGATGGCATTGGCGCCGATCTCGTCCTTGAGGGCGCGCAGGCGGCGCTCCCAGACCTCTTCCGGCACGGCGGCACCGAGCACGCCCGCATCATGGTGCAGGCAGACGCCCTTGACCTTCATCCAATTGCCGTTGAGCGCGAAGCCCTTGTCCGGATCGAAGGTCAGGGTACGCAGGCCCACCTGCGTCTGCGTGCGGTCCAGCACCTGCCGGCCTTCCACGATCTCGGCTTCCAGCGTATACAGATAGGGATCGTCCAGGGACCAGCGGTGCGGGCGGGACAACTTGAGGTCGACGGTCTGGCTGGCCGCGGCGCGGACGGTGGACTTGGCCACCACGGCGCCCTCGGCGCTGCGCAGCGTCAGGCGCAGCTGCGCCCGGCGGGCGCCCAGGCCCTCGATCGCGGCGTCGACGGCAACGACCGCCTGCTTGTCCGTCAGGCTCTTGGCCTGGTAGCCCACGCCCCACTGGGCGAAATGCACGTCACCGGCCTGCACCAGCCACACGTCGCGGTAGATGCCGGAGCCCGTATAGAAACGCGAATCCGCGATGCGGCTGTGATCCACGCGGACGGCCAGGACATTCTCGCCGTCCCGGTTGAGCCAAGGAGTCAGGTCATACATGAAGGAGATGTAGCCGTTCGGCCTCTCGCCCAGGAGGTGGCCGTTGAGCCACACGCTGCTGCGGTTATAGACACCCTCGAAATAAAGGTAGGCCTGCGCGGCCGAGACCTGCTTGCCGTCAAAGGTCTTGCGGTACCAGCCGATGCCGGCGGGCAGGTAGCCCGTGCCGCTGGCATTGTCCGGGGAGAGGCGTCCCTTGACGGACCAGTCATGCGGGAGCACGACCTGCTGCCAGCGCGCATCGTCGAATCCGGCCTCCACGGCCTCCGGGGTATCGCCCAGGTGGAAGCGCCACCCCTCGTTGAAACGGGCGGCGTCACCGAAAGAGACCTGGGCGGAAACCGATGCGGCAGCCAGGATCCCTAACACAAAAAGACAAATCTTTTTCATATACGGATAGATTGGTTGTTCTCGTTTTTCAAAGGTACGGATTTTTTGCTATCTTCACGCAACCAACTCTAACACGAATAACACGATTCTATGACACGATCCAGACTCTGCGCCGCTGTCGCCGCCCTGACATGCACCGCCGGCGCCCTTCTGGCCGGCCCCGTCGACATCAACGTGGGCAAGCCCGGCGCACCCATCCAGCCGACCATGTACGGCATCTTCTTCGAGGACATCAACTTCGCCGCGGACGGCGGCCTCTATGCCGAGCTGGTCAAGAACCGCTCGTTCGAATTCCCGCAGGACGCGCTCCAGGGCTGGAAGGCCTTCGGCCGCGTGGAAGTGCGCGACGACGGCCCCTTCGACCGCAATCCCCACTACGTCCGCCTGTATGAACCCGGCCACCGCCACAAGTGGACCGGCCTCGACAACGAAGGCTTCTTCGGCATCGGCCTCAAGGAAGGCGAGACCTACCGCTTCAGCGTCTGGGCCCGCGTCCCGCAGGGCGGGCGGGCCGTGCTCCGCGTCGAGTTCATCAACACCGCCTCGATGGGCGAGCAGCAGTTCTTCACCCAGGAGCGCGTCACCGTGGATTCCCGCGACTGGAAGCAGTATGAGGTCGTGATGAAGGCCGCGAAGACCGATCCCAAGGCCACCCTGCGCATCTTCCTGGAGAGCCGGGACGTCTCCGTGGACCTGGAGCACGTCTCCCTGTTCCCGACCGACACCTGGAAGGGCCACCGCAACGGCATGCGCAAGGACCTCGCCCAGGCCCTCGCCGACCTGCACCCCGGCATCTTCCGCTTCCCGGGCGGCTGCATCGTCGAGGGCGCCGACCTGGACACCCGCTACAACTGGAAGAATACCGTCGGCCCCGTCGAGAACCGTCCCCTCAACGAGAACCGCTGGGAATACACCTTCCCGCACCGCTTCTTCCCGGACTACTTCCAGAGCTACGGCCTCGGTTTCTTCGAGTTCTTCCAGCTCAGCGAGGAGATCGGCGCGGAGCCGCTGCCGATCCTGAGCTGCGGTCTCGCGTGCCAGTTCCAGAATGATTCCCCCGACGCCCACGTGCCCGTGGCCGAACTGCAGCCCTATATCCAGGACGCCCTGGACCTGATCGAGTTCGCCAACGGCGGCACGGACACGAAATGGGGCGCGCTCCGCGCTGAGATGGGCCATCCCGCCCCGTTCAACCTCAAGTTCATCGGCATCGGCAACGAGCAGTGGGGCCCCGAATACCCCGAGCACCTGGAGCCTTTCGTCAAGGCCATCCGCGCCGCGCATCCTGAGATCAGGATCGTCGGCTCGTCCGGCCCCAACTCCGAGGGCGACCAGTTCGACTACCTCTGGCCGGAGATGCGCCGGCTGGGCGCAGACCTCGTGGACGAGCATTTCTACCGTCCCTACGAGTGGTTCCTCAGCCAGGGCGCCCGCTATGACAACTACGACCGCAAGGGTCCGAAGGTCTTTGCCGGCGAGTACGCCTGCCACGCCCGCGGCCGCAAGCTCAACCACTTCTACGCCTCGCTGCTCGAGGCGGCCTTCATGACCGGCCTGGAGCGCAACGCCGATATCGTCCACATGGCCACCTACGCTCCCCTCTTCGCCCACGTCGAGGGGTGGCAGTGGCGTCCGGACCTGATCTGGTACGACAATCTCCGCTCCTTCCGCACCGCCAGCTGGCACGTCCAGCAGCTCTACTCCGAGTTCAAGGGGCAGAACGTCCTCAAGACCACGATGGACGGCGCCTCCGTGTCCGGCGCCGAAGGCCAGGACGGCATCTTCGCCAGCTCCGTGATGGACGGCGGCAAGGTCTACGTCAAGGTGGTCAACACCGCCGCCGAACCCCGGACGGTCCGCCTCAACTTCACCGGTCTCAGGAAGGGACAGGCCATCGAGCCCGTCGAGCGCATCCGCTTCACCTCGGACAAGCTCTACGAAGACAATTCCATCGAACTTCCCGACCAGTACAAGCCGGTACGCGGCACCTTCACCGGCCGTCCCGTGACGGCGGCCGAGCGTGCCCAGGCCGCCGGCCAGAAGCCGACCCGCGCCCAGCTCCGCTCCCTGGACCGCAGCGTGGACGTCAACCTGGCTCCCTACTGCTTCGACATCTACGTCTTCGAACTGTAAGAGTCCGGAGACATACTGACAACAAGGCGCCGGCCCCCTCGGGGACCGGCGCCGCACTACTACTAACCTTCTCAGGGGACTCTGCCCCTTTTATTGGCGTCCCGGATAGGCCTCAAGGGCTTTCTGCAGCACGGTGAGGGCCCGGGCCAGGTCTTCCTTGCAGAGCACATAGGCGATGCGCACCTCCTGGCGTCCCTCCCCCGGCTCCGTATAGAAGCCGGCGCCGGGCGCCATCATCACGGTCGCACCTTCGTACTGGAAGTCGCGCAGGCACCAGATGCAGAACTTCTCGGCATCGTCCACGGGGAGCTTGGCCATCGTGTAGAACGCGCCCATCGGGATCGGCGAATACACGCCCGGTATCTTGTTGAGCCCGTCGATCAGGAAGTTGCGCCGCTCCAGGTACTCTTCGTAGACATTGTGGAGATACTCCTTCTGCACGCCGATCGACGCCTCGGCGACGATCTGGCCGAGCAGCGGCGGCGACAGGCGGGCCTGGCAGAACTTCATCACGGCGTCGCGCACTTTGCGGTTCTTGGTGCAGAGGCAGCCGATGCGGATACCGCACTCGGAATAGCGCTTGGACACGGAGTCGAACAGGACGACGTTCTCCTCGATCCCCTCCATGTGGAAGGCCGAGATGTACGGCATGCCGGTATAGATGAACTCGCGGTAGACCTCGTCGCTGAAGAGGAACAGGTTGTGCTTCTTCACGATGTCCCGCAGACGCTGCATTTCCTTGCGCGTGTAGAGGTAGCCCGTCGGATTGTTGGGATTGCAGATCAGGATGGCCTTGGTGCGCGGCGTGATCTGCTCCTCGAAAGCCTCGACCGAGGGCAGGCGGAAGCCGTCCTCGATGCAAGTCTTGACGCTCTTGACCACGGCGCCCACCGAGATGGCGAAAGCCATGTAGTTGGCATAGAACGGATCCGTGACGATCACCTCATCCCCCGGCCCCAGGCAGGCCAGGAAGGCGAACAACACCGCCTCCGAACCGCCGGTCGTGATGATGATCTCTTCCGGCGACAGGTAGATGCCATACTCGGCATAGTACTGCACCATCTTGGTTCGCAGGGACAGATAGCCGTCGGAAGGGCTGTATTCCAGGATCTTGCGGTCTACGGCCTTCAGGGCATCCAGGCCGCACTGCGGCGTGGGGATGTCCGGCTGTCCGATGTTGAGGTGATAGACATGCACGCCGTTGCGCTTGGCTGCGTCGGCGAAGGGAGCCAGCTTCCGGATCGGGGAAGAAGGCATGTTCTGGGCCCGTTGGGAGATATCCATAACTTTCAAATGTCCGCAAATATAAACAAAAACTCATTCTGCCACAACGGGCAGGCCGAATTCCGTGCCGATCAGCTGCAGCAGCGCCTCCGCATCGTCCACTTCCGGGACCAGCCAGCGCTGTCCGCAGACCAGCCTGGGGACACCGCTCTTCTCCTGCGTGGAGGTGCGGCCGAACAGTTCGTAGGCCCGCCGCAGCGTGGCATCGATCCGAGCGTCCGCGACGGCAGTCTCGAATCCGTCCCCGAGCAGCTCGCGGGCTCGCGCCTGCGCTTCGTCCGGACCGGCCGGGGTGCGACCGCCGTCCTCCCCCAGCAGGGCGTCCCAGAAAGCGGCATACCGCTCCGGAGCGGCATACCAGACGGCAAGGGCCAGCCGCGTGAGTTCGCAGGAACCGGCGAAACGGTCCGTGCCCGATGCCGGGATATACGGGTTGCACGCACTGCTGAGCGGAACCGGGCACAGGCGGATCCGGACCTGTCCATCCGTCTTGTCCAACAGTTCCGGGAGCACACGGTGCAGCCGGCGGCAGTGACTGCACTGGAAATCAAACAGCAGCGTAATCTCCGCCGGTGCATCCGTCGGGCCGAGGACCGGGAGTTCCGCATCCGAAAAGACCGGCAGTTCAGCCCCGGTCCTGCCGCTGTCGTAGACCGTCTCCGGGACGGTCCGCGCCTGCACGAAGGCGAACAAGGCCGCAGCCGCAAGGCCAGCGGCAAAGGGCCACGCCGGGCGGCACCCCGCTTTCCGGGCACGCAGGAGGATCAGCACCGTCAGCACGCACCCGGCCAGGTGCAGCGCCGTGCAATACGGGCAGAACAGGTGCAGGACCCCTGCCTGCAGCCAGCAGAACCAGAGGGCGGCGCCCACGATGCAGCCGCCCAGCAGCGGCATCAGGCGCCAGAGCCACTGGTCCAGCGACCGGTCTTCCGCCCGGTTCCCGCCCAGGAAGAGCAGGCATGCCATCAGAAGGAGGTACAAGGTGGTAGAGACCAGGCTGACCGGGACGCCGCCGAGCACATAGGCCCAGGGACTGCCCATCACGCCGTCGCAGCCGCTGCCTGCGCCGCAGCCTGCCATCGGCGCCGCCGTCAACGCATGCACGAGCATCCAGACGGAGAGCGCCAGGCAGGCTGCACACAGGAGCAGCGCCGCGGTCTTGAAGCGACGCAGGCCTTCCACGGTCCTAATAGCGGTTGGGGGCGCCCGGCGTCGGCTGGGCCGTCGCGACGGGCGTACCAAGAGCGAAGGCTGCCTTCAACGGTGCGGACAGGCTTACGCCCGTGCCGCTGACCGGATCGGCCGCCTTGTGGGCCTTGCGAAGCGGGGCCTGGAGCACCAACTTGTTCTGCTGCTGGGCCGGCGGCAGGCGCCAGCCGCGCGGGATGATCACCTCGGCGACCACGGCTTTCTCATCACCCACCAGCACTTCCTGGCCGGGGATGAAACCCTGGGCCGTGCCGACGGCGATCGTACGCGTGCCGGGACCGGCTGCGGCGGACAGGACGGTGGCGCCGGCAGAACCGACCTCGGTCACCTGGACGGTCTGGGCTTCCGCGCCCTTCCCGATCACCAGGGATGCACCGGGACGGATCCACTGGACGTTCGCCAGCTTGATATTGTCCGCACCGGCCGCGACAGGCAGGGACATGTTCATGGTCCGCTGGACCTGGAAATCCTTCTTGTTGTCATCCGCATCGGCTCCGTCCGGGAAACGGCCGGCGCTCGTGGACGCGACGACGACAGGGCCGAAGCCACCCCGACGGCCGGCAGACGGCGTGGGTGCGAAGTTGCCCGGCTCATTGGCGCCGGAATCAGCCTGGTAACCTTCGGACAGCCAGGGATCCACGAGCAGGCCGAAGTTCAAGGCGTCGACTACGTGGCCGCGCGCGTCACGCAGCAGGATGCTGCCGCCGGCGTCGGACAGGGCCGGACCGCCGAATACCAGGTCAGGCGTACCGTCAAAGGCACCCGGCGCGAGGAAACCACCGCCGGTGACCGGGGCATCGATGGGATGGGCGGAGGAGAGCGGGCTGTCCAGGACGATCTCGTAGCAGAGCGCCAGCACCGGCTCGTTGCTGTAGTGCGGATGCTTCGTCGCAGGCTCGAAGGTGATGCCCGTACCGTTCACGCTGAACGGCATGTTGGAGGCATGGGCGAACCTGAGCGGTTCGGCGATGTCCAGGCCCGTGCCCGGGTCCTCGTCCGGACGGAGCGGTCCGCCGAAGGTGTTGCGCACGGAGGGCGTACCGACCTTGGTGACGGTCACGGTCTCGATGCCGTGGCCCTGGCTGTCGATATCCAGGCGGATCTTGTCGCCGACGGAGATATTGGCGGTCGAAGAGACCTTGATGTTGGTATCGCCGGGTTTGGCGTCCATGGACAACCAGGCCTGCGTGCCGGGTTTGCCGACCTCCTTCACGGTCACGACCTCATACTTCTCGAGGTTCAGCGACACGGCCGGGCGCTCGGCGCCGTAGCCGATGGCCATCTTCTGGCCGGCCTCGAAACCGGCCGTGGACGCGACCGGGATGTTGGTGGAGCCGACGGGGATCTCGATGCCGTGGCCGCCGGGAAGGGGCTGCCAAACCGTAGTGGGGGCGCCGGGAACGGGGCCCTGGCGACGGCCGCCCTGGCCGGGCAAGGCCTGCGGAAGCGGGTCGGACACACTCTTGACGGTGTGTTTCTCCCCATCCACGAGGATCTCATCGCCCTCACGGAAACCTTCCACGCTGCGGACATAGATCGAACGGTCACCCTTGGCGGCGTCCACCGCCAGGCCGGAATTGGCCATGCCGAGCACGTAGAACGCCTTCGGGGCCAGCTTGGTCCCGGACGGGATGCGTATCTCGGAGAAGGCCGGAATGTGCGTCGCATGGTGGCGGACCGTCCAGCCGGAGAGATCCGCCTCGCGGTCGGAGGCATTGTAGAGCTCGATGAAGCCGTCGGTGATGCTGAATTCATTGATCTTGACGGCAGGGGTGCTGCGCACCTTGAGCCGACCGGTCTCCCGGAGGGTCCCGCCGGCATCCTTCCAGGCCGCCACGGCGGTGAGGTCTCCGTTGAAGGAGGCCGATCCGGCGGTCACGTCGAACTCGGCCACGACCGTCTGGCCGGGGGCCACGGCGTAAGGCACCCGCATCTGGGGACCGCCCTCGGCGCTGGCCTTCCAGCCGCGCGGGGTCTTCAGCGAGAGGACAAGCCCCTCGACGGGGGCGTCGGTCGTATTGACGAAGCGGACCACCGTCTTGCGGGTCTGGCCCGGCTCGAAGCTCTGCACGTTGGACGGACGGCCGTCCTCCAGCGAAGGGAACACCTCCACGGTGGCCACGCGGTAGCGGGCGGCCACGACGTTCGCCTGGATCTCCTGGTTCACCGCCTGGGTCGGGAACGTGCCGGCCGCCGTCATCGCCCCTTCGTAGAAGGTGCCGGCGGAGCCGTTGCTGTTGTCGCCGCCGTTGCCCAGCAGGATGGCGCCCTGCTTGCGCATCGGGTCATAGCTGTTGCGGGGATTCTGGATGCGGCCGCCGTCGTAGTAGACCTTCAGCTCGCCTTCCTGGGCATTGCCGCCCATGGAGCGCCAGTGGTGCGGCTCGCCGTCGGCCATGGCCGTGACGAAACGCCAGTCGACGGAGTTCAGTCCGCGGCAGTATTTGTCGTTCGGGTCGGGGTTCACGCAGCCCACGAGGTTGTTCTCCTGGTCGGTCATGATCCAGGGACCGTCCCCCTCGCCATAGTACCAGCCGCGGGAGTTGCCGAAATAGGTCGTCTCCATCGTGCCGTCACCGTCGTCGCGGCTGTCGGTCTCGGCATTGCCGTAGTCGAAGCAGCAGCCGGAATTGTAGTGCTGCCCGCTGAAGACCCAGTACTGGCCTTCAGCCTGGTCGTCGACCGCCGTGCCGAGCGGGTCGTTGAGCCGCAGGCCCATGCCCGGGGCGATGAACAGGCCGTAGACCTTGTGTCCCATGAGCGTGACCGGCGCCCAATCCATGAGCGGGACATTGTTGTAGCCGCCCATCGCGGGGCCGCTGAAACCGCCCCGCGGGGCCTGGTACAGGTGGTTGCCCTTGCCGGACTGGTCGTACAGGACCGTGATCCAGCAGTAGGTATCCTTGCAGAAGGCATCCTGCGCCGCCGCGTCGGCATACCCGCCGGGGTCGCCGGCGGTAGCACGCACGACCCCGATATCCAAGGTTTTGCCGTCAGACTGGCGCATGATCTGGTAGAGCGGGCCGTCATACGACGCCAGCAGGGCGCGCGTCGTACTGTGGGCCGTCACGCAGGGCGTACCGCCGCGTGCGTAGACATCGCAGGGTCCTTCCGGGCGCGGAAGCGCCTTCGATCCCGCCAACTGGTTGCAGGCAATCACGGCCCCCAGCAACAGCAGGCCGGCAACTGCCCCGAACATCACTTTCTTCATAAAGCTAAATAATTGGTTATCGACTCTAAAGATAACAATTTTAGCGCAAAAGACCACCGGAAAAAAGAAAAATCCCGCAGACTTCCGTCCGCGGGATCGATGGCTGGCTGCCAGGAAGGGAATTCCCTACTCCCAGACGAAGCCCTCGACGTCGTCGAGGAAGATCTTCTCACGCTCGTCCGGCTGCATCAGCTCCATGGTCACGTTCTTGAACTTGATGTTGCGCGCGTGCTGCATGGACAGGCCCCAGGCCGGCTGGATGCCGTGCGCGGAAGGCTCCGGGTAGCCGCTGTTGCGGCCGAAGAAGAAGGAATTGGCACCCCGCTGCAGGCGGACATCCTCCTTGGTGAGCCCGCCCTTGTACTGGATGTGGATGTCCCTGAGGGTCACGTTCTCGACCGGATTGCCCGGCAGGCCGACGATCAGCAGCGCGTAGCGCGTGTCGCAGTTGGTCACCACGACATCCGAGATCTCGATGTTGTGGGCCTTGGAAGCGGGAAGCTCCTTGGGGCCGCGCATGCGGTCGCCGATGCGGATGTAGATCGGGGAATTCCAGATGTCGTCCATGCGCAGGTGGCGGACCTTGATGTTCTCGATCAGGGCTCCGTCCACGGTCTCCAGGGCGAGGCCGCGGCAGCGCTTGAAGGTGATGTTCTCGATGCGGATGTTCTTGAAACCGCCGTTGCTCTCGGTACCGAACTTGACGCGGCCGGTGGGGCCGTCGCGGTCCGGGGCGGCGGTGATGGACGTGCCGTAGGTGCCGTAGTAGACGGTGCCCGGGTCATAGCCGGACACGGTGCAGTTCTTGATCAGCACGTTCTCCGTGGCCTTCGGATAACCCAGGCCGTAGGAGCTCTTGAGCACGATGCCGTCGTCGTTGAGCGAGTTGACGACGCAGTTGGTGATCTTGACGTTGGCGCAGCAGTCGATGTCGAATGCGTCGCGGTTGGTGTCGCACAGCACATTGTCGATCACGAGGTTGTCCACGCCCGTGAGCAGCAGGGAGAAGTGGCCGCTATTGAGCAGGCTGATGCCCTTGATGGTCACGTTCTTGCACTCCTTGAGGGCGATGGCCTTGTTGGCCTCGGCGATGGGGCCCTGGCGGCCCAGGCCGCGGGAGAGGGCATCCGTGCCGTCAATCAGGCCCTTGCCCTCAAACTTGAGGTTCTTCAGACCGATGCCCCAGATCAGGGAATTCTTCCAGTGGCTGTGGCCGAAATCCTGGTACATGTCCCACTCGTTGGGCTCGGCGATGTCATAGCCCTGCTCGGCCGTGGGCTTCGCCGCCTTGATGACGGCGCCCTCGTCCAAGCGAAGGGTGATGTTGTCCTTGAGACGGATCGAATAGCTGCTGTAGACGCCCTTCGGGAAATAGATCACGCCGCCGCCCTTGGCGGCCGCAGCCTCGATGGCGGCGTTGATGGCGGGCGAATCGATCTTCACACCGTCTCCGGCGGCGCCGAAGTCACGCACGTTGTACACCTTGGCCTGCAGGCCCAGTGCGGCGGCCAGCAGGAGTGTCACGGTCAATAATTTCTTCATCATATCAGTAGACATTGGTTTTGGTATTGTTCTCGGGTGCGGGGATGCCGCGGACGGCCCAGAGCTTCGCGGCGCCGTCCAGGACGGTGAAGCCGCGCTTCTCCAGCGCGGGAACCAGCGTCTCCAGGGATTTCACGGCCGCCTCGTCGCGGGCGGGCACACGCAGGATGTCACCGTCCCGGACCGTGTCCAGCACGTCCGCGGGCAGGGGTGCGGCATCCTCGGCGTAGTCCATCTCGACGGCCACGTACTTCGGGAAGCGGGCCGGGTAGCCCAGCAGCTGGTAAGCGATGGCCCAGGCCATGCGGAGCTGCCCGGGGGTATTGGGATGGAGCCGGTCGGTATCGGCGTTGCGGAAATAGCGCGTGTGCTCGTCCAGCATCGGATACAGGCCGCTGATGCTGGCCAGGTCGATCACCGGGACCGCCCAGACCGTGGCGATCTCCCTGACGGCCTGGATGTAGTCGTCGATGAAGTAGCCGTTGTCGTTGGCGAAGGACTCCGGCGGCTGGATGTTCTTGTCGTTGAACTTGGCATAGCCGCGGTGGATCGGGGTCAGGAAGATGACCTGCTTGTCCGGATAGTGGGTCTTGAGCCAGCGGAGCGTGGTGTTGGCCCGGCCGCGGAACGTCGCGTCGTCGTAGACCAGCTCGCGGTGCTTGCGCTCCACCTCCTCGGGTCCGTCATCGATGGTCTTCTCCATGGAATAGGTGTACCACTCCCCCAGCGGGATGTTGCCGTTGAAGTCGTTGGTGCCGATGAACACGAGGATGGCGTCCACCTCCTGGCCGTGCTCGCGCTCCAGGCGCTCGCCCTGGCCGACGATCTGGTTCATCCTGTGGCCGCTGATGCCGTAGACGTACGGCTGGATGCCGAGGATGTCGATGAGGTTGTTCCAGTAGATGTTGTTGGTGCTGCCGATCTGGCGGGCATCGGTGATCGAATCTCCCAGGAAAGCCACCCGGGCGCCCTCCCATTGGCTGCGCAGCAGCGGCTGTGCGGACAGGACGCCGCAGGACAGCAGGAGAGACAGGTAAACAAGGATTCTTTTCATGGTATGCGTGGTCATGCAAATGTACGAATAAAAACCGGCTTTGCCATCACTCCCCCGACACCACGTGGATGTCCCGCTGCGGGAACGGGATCTGGATGCCGTTCTCGTTGAGGGCGTTGTAGATGACCTCCTTGGCCCGGTCGATGTAGCCGATCCGCTCCGGGACCAGCACGTTCTGCTTGACAGCGACCTCCACGGCGCTGTCGCCGAACTCGTTGAACACGACGTAGATGCCCTTGCGCGGCTCCACGATGTCCCGGCCGTAGGCATCCTTGGTCCGCAGGACCTGCATCGCTTCCTCGAGGATCTCGCGCACCCGCTGCACGTCCGTGCCATAGGCCACGCCCACGACGATCTTGATGAATTCGTAGGAATTGTTGCGCGTCAGGTTCGTGAAATTCTTGGCGAAGAGCGACGCATTGAGGAAGGACATGGTCGCTCCCTCGAGCGTCTCGATCTGCGTGCTCTGGTAGTTGATCGAGGAGACGCGTCCGCGGACGCCGTCGCACTCGATCCAGTCTCCGACGCGCAGGCGTCCGGACATCAGCTGGATGCCGTAGATGAAGTTGTTGAGCACGTCCTTCATGGCGAGACCGATACCGGCCGACAGACCGCCGGCCACCAGCGAGAGCGAGCCGGTCGGGATCCGGAGCATCAGCACCACGATCACCACGTAGGCGAACCAGACCACCACGCTGACGATGCTGTTGCCCAGCGACAGGTTGATCTCGTTGCTGCGCACGACCTTGCGCCCCGTCTTGTTCAGGAAGGTCTTGTAGCTCAGCGCCACATAGATCCCCCGGGCCACATAGTTGATGTAGCGGAACACGAAGAACAGTCCCAGGACCATCACGATGCGGTAGCAGGATATCTTGAGGATCTCGCCGCCCTCGGCGTTGGTCAGGTTGACGAACGAGGTCGTGAAGATGTCCTCGTAGAGGTCGGAGAAATCAAAGATGTTCAGCGCCATCCGGACGCAGAACGGGATCGCCATCAGGGTCAGCACCGGGATCAGCATCATGCGGACCAGGTCGTAGAACCAGGTGGCGGGCAGCAGGAGCTTGTCCCGCTCCGGTCCGGTCACGTAGGTGACGGACTTGCGGTACTCGTCCACCCGCTGCTTCATGCGGTTGTCGCGGTAGAGGTTCAGCTGCGTGTAGATGGCCACGATGGTCTCGATGCAGGCCAGCTGGAAGAACCACCAGAGCAGCACGAGCAGGGCCAGGAAGATATAGCCCATGAAGGACATGGCCAGGGCCACGACGATGACGGCGAACGAGATCCATCCGACGACCTGGTCGCTCTGCCTCAGCAGCGGGCAGACCCGCAGGCACACCAGCAGCTGCCAGACGGCGAAGAGCAGCAGGAGCGGCGGGAACAGGATGTTCATCATCGCGTTGGGCATGAAGATCATCCGGAAACCGAACACCAGCAGGGACAGCGCCATCATCGGCAGGTACATGCGGATGCCCAGCCACAGCTGCCCGGGCTCCAGGCGCAGCAGCAGCGACAGCAGGATGGCCGCCACCAGCCACGAGTAGGTCAGCACCAGGGACGAGGAGGCCCTCGCCACGTAGCTGCCGCCCGGATTGATCATCATCAGGACGGCGAAGATGACGATGCCGCCCAGCAGCGACAGCACGTACCGGCGCTGGAGGTATCCGGGCTTGCGCAGGCCCTTGAAGAACCTGGGGAGCAGGAAGATCACGGCCGCCGCGACCGCGATGCTCGCCAGCAGTACGGACAGGAAGAGCAGGATGAAGCGGAAGAAGACCCGCCCGCCCCACTGGCTCTGCTGCTCCTCCCCGGCCAGGTCGTCCGCGGCCTCCACGCGGCTGGTGACCGCATAGCGGTCCTGCATGCCCGTCACGGCCTGGCTCCAGTAGCGCTTGAAATTGTTCAGGATCGAGGAATACGGCGTCTGTCCCTCGACGAAGATCCGGTTCTGGAGGATCTTGTAGCGCTTCTGCGCGTAGTCATAGGACTCCTTGAGCCGGAGATAGACATTCTCATAATGGGTGCTGTCCTCCACGATGTAGTCCTTGTTGGCGGAATACATCTTCAGGAGCGTCGTGGCGAAGAAGATGCAGGAATCGCGCTCCAGCTGTCCGTGCTCGTCCAGGACGAAGGCGTCGTCCTCGAGCGCCTCGGCGTCCTCGGCCGTCAGGCCCAACTGCCGCTCCAGCTCCAGGATGTCCACCTTGATGCTGTCGTTGCGGTAGCGCAGGCTGTCCGGCAGGTCCGCGATCTCCTGCAGCTGCGGCGGCAGGCGCCGCAACGACTCGATCAAGCGGGAATAGCGGTCGATCTCGATATCCAGCTGGCCCACGATCCGGTCGTAGGGCATGCGGTTGCGGTTGAAGTCGTTGTATTCGTCGGTCACGGACTCCAGCGCGTAGGTCAGGTCGAAGGTGTACTCCTGCTTCTGCGAATAGAGCATCAGGGCCAGCTCGTTGCACTTCTTCATGATGGAGATCATCTGGTCGTGCTGGCGGCCGTGCTGCTCGGCCAGGCGCCCCTGCGAGGCGAAGATCTTGTCATAATCCATCTGCAGCTCGGTCCGCAGGGCATGCAGGGTCGAGGCGAGGTTACGCTCCCCCAGCACGGCCGCAAGCGGCAGGGTCAGCAGGAGCACGGACAGCAGGACGAGGATCCTTTTCTTTTTCATTCTTTTTTTGTTAAGCGTCCTTCCATTCTTTCTACAATCAGCAAATTTAAGTAAATTCGCTCGAAATATAAATACCCGCGCCATGAATCTCCCCGCACTTTTGCTCGCCCTCCTGCCGGTGCTCAGCGGCCCGGACGGCAGGCTCCAGGTCCATTTCTCCGAAGACGGAGGGGCCCTTCGCTACAGCATCGCCTATGACGGCCGCACCCTCGTGGAGCCGTCGCGGCTCGGTCTGCAGACCAACGATGCGGACTACACCCGCCTGGAGGCAGTCTCCTCGGAAACGCAGCAGACCCGCGATACCTACGTCCTGGACCGCATCAAGGTCTCCCGGGTCGACCACCCGGCCGTGCGCGCCGTGCTGCACTGCAAGAATCCCCAGGGCCGGCCGCTGGACATCGAATGGCACCTGACCGCCAACGACGCGGCCTTCCGCTACCTGATCCCGAAAGACACCGAAACGGGAAGCGTACGGGTGCTCCGGGAGGCCAGCGCCTTCCGGTTCCCGGAGGGAACGACGGGATTCCTCACGCCGCAGAGCGACGCGATGATCGGCTGGAAGCGCAGCAAGCCCAGCTACGAAGAGTTCTACAGGCTCGACGTCCCCCTCTCCGAGCGCTCCCAGTACGGACACGGGTTCACCTTCCCCTGTCTTTTCCGCGTGGGAGACGACGGATGGGTGCTGGTCAGCGAGACCGGGGTGGACAGCCGCTACTGCGCCTCGCACCTGTCGGATTACGACCCGGCCGAGGGCTACTCCCTGGCCTTCCCGATGCCGGAGGAGAACAACGGCAACGGCACCGTGGAGCCGGCTTTCGCCCTGCCGGGCGCCACGCCCTGGCGCACCCTCACCGTCGGCAGCGGGCTCGCCCCGATCGTGGAGACCACCATCCCGTTCGACGTCGTCACCCCGCGCTACGAGACCTCGCGCGGTTACCGCTACGGCAAGAGTTCCTGGAGCTGGATCGTCTGGCAGGACGCCAGCATGAACCGCGCCGACCAGGTCGCCTTCATCGACCTGGCCGCGGCGATGGGCTGGCCCTACATCCTGATCGACGCGGGCTGGGACAAGGAATTCGGCCACGCCGGCATGGAGGACCTGGTCCGGTATGCCCGCGGCAAGGGCGTAGACGTGTTCCTGTGGTACTCCTCCAGCGGCTGGTGGAACGACATCGTCCAGAGCCCCACGGACATCATGTGCGATCCGCTCGCACGCAAGCCGGAGATGCGCTGGCTGGAGCGGATCGGGGTCAAGGGCATCAAGGTGGACTTCTTCGGAGGAGACAAGCAGGAGACGATGCGGCTGTACGAGGCGATCCTGAGCGATGCCGACGACCACGGCCTGATGTGCATCTTCCACGGCGCCACCCTCCCGCGCGGCTGGGAACGGATGTACCCCAACTACGTCGGCAGCGAGGCCGTGCTGGCCTCGGAGAACCTGGTCTTCGGGCAGGTCCACTGCGACCTGGAGTCGCAGAACGCCGCCCTGCACCCCTTCCTGCGCAATACCGTCGGGAGCATGGAATTCGGCGGCGTGTTCCTCAACAGGCGGCTGGACCGCCGCAACGGTGAGCCCGGGCGCGGCGGCCGCGTCAGCGGCACCCTACGCCGCACCACGGACGCCGCCGAGCTCGCCATCGCCGTGCTGTACCAGAACCCGATCCAGAATTTCGCCCTCACCCCGAACAACCTCACCGACGCCCCGGCAGAGGCCATCGCCTTCCTGCGCGAGGTGCCGACCACCTGGGACGAGACCCGGCTGGTGGACGGCTATCCGGGCCGCGACATCGTGCTGGCCCGGCGCCACGGCGCCGCCTGGTACGTGGCCGCCGTCAACGCCGGCGACGAGCCGCTGGCCGTGGACGTGCGCGCGCTCGAAGCGCGCTTCGGCGGCACGGCGCGCGTCCTCAGCACGGGCAAGGACGGCCTGCAGGCCGGACCGGCCACGAAAAAACCGCTCCGTCTCCCGAAGGACGACGGAGCGGTCATCATCATCAGATAGGCCGTCAGGCAGGGCCTTGCGTCTTGCGTCTTGCGTCTTGCGTCATCCGCCGGCCCCGACCGGCGGATCTATTTCCGCATATAGGCGGCGAACTTCTCCGCCGAATTCAGCTGGTCCTCCTTGATGGACGCGGCCACGACCTGCGTCTCGATCCGGGAAGCCGGCTTGGAGATGATCCGGACCATGTCGGCGGTCTGCTCGGGAGCCAGGAACTTCCTGGGCTTGAACCACATGCCGCCGCCCAGCTCGCACGGGTTCTGCGACACGTCGGCCGGATGGATCCCCCAGACGGAAATATACTTCTTGCCGAACTCCACGGTCTCGCCCTTGTGGTAGTTGACACCGGTCAGGAACTGGACCTTGCGGCCGCCCAGCTCGGTGGCGACCACCTTCGCGACGCGGCTGTTGTCCTTCATCTCCACGCGGATGGAGATGTCGACGGGCTCGCCCTTGTACATCACCCCGTAGGCGATCATCTCGGCGTAGGAGCCGCCCTTGAGTTGGCCGACGCGGGCCGTGCGGCCCTTTGTGGCCACGAGCTTGACTTCCTTCTCGCCGTCCCAGAGGGCGATGCCGCCCAGGCCGACGGTCTTGCCGACCAGATACTCGTCGCAACCGGCACCTTCCTCGGCCATCTGCTTCGCCGTAGGATACCAGTGGTACTTCAGGAGCTCCATCTGGGCGCCGCTCTTGGAGTAGACGTCGATGGCGCCGCTGTCATTGAAATAGATACGCAGGGCGCACATGGAATTCTCGACGGCCGCGCCGTGGTGGCCGACGAAGTTGTACTGCACCGCCTGCTCCGAAACGATCTCCTTGACCTGGAGGCTGTCGGAGCGCCAGAAGAGGCTGGTCGCGGTCTGCGCTCCGCCTTGCGCGCAGGAGAATAACAGCGGGAGGGCAGCCAGGGCTGCGAGGTATAATTTTTGTTTCATAGGTACAAATATAAAGATTTTTACGTACATTTGTGAATAGCACTTTTTAACTTACGACCAATATGTCTACCAGAAACTACCTTGCAGTCGATCTCGGCGCCACCAGCGGCCGCACCATCGTTGCCACCTACGACGGCCAGAAGGTCGAAATGCACGAACTCACCCGGTTCAAGAACCCCCAGATCCCCCTCGGCGGGCATCTTTTCTGGGACCTCCCCGCACTGTACAACGAAATCATCATCGCCCTGCGCAAGAGCGTTGAAGAAGGGATCAGGATCGAGACCATCGGCATCGACACCTGGGGCTGCGACTTCGCTTTCTTCGGCAAGGACGGCCAGCTGCTGAGCCTGCCGTACTGCTACCGTGACTCCCATACCGACGGAGCCATCGAGCGCTACATGAAGATGCACGACAAGCGCGAGGTCTACGACAAGACCGGCATCCAGTTCATGGAGTTCAACTCCCTCTTCCAGCTGGACACCCTGCGCCACAACGGCTGCACCGCCCTGGAGAACGCCGACAAGATCCTCTTCATCCCGGACGCCCTCATCTACATGCTCACGGGCCAGGCTATCTGCGAATACACCGTCGCCTCCACCTCCCAGTTGCTCAACCCCGTCACCGGCGACCTCGACAAGGACCTGCTGATGAGCATCGGCCTGAAGCGCGAGCAGTTCGGCCCGATGACCCAGCCCGGCACCGTGGTCGGTCCGCTGACCAAGCAGGTGCAGGAAGCCACCGGCATCGGCCCTGACGTCAAGGTCGTGGCCATCGCCGCGCACGACACCGCCTCCGCCGTGGCCGCCGTGCCCGCCAAGGATCCCGAGTACGCCTACCTCAGCTGCGGCACCTGGTCCCTGATGGGCATCGAGTCCCCCACCCCGATCATCACCGACGAGAGCTTCAAGCAGAACTTCACCAACGAAGGCGGCATCGACGGCACGACCCGTTTCCTCAAGAACATCTGCGGCCTCTGGCTCTTCGAGCAGTGCCGTCCCGAGTTCAAGGACGTCCCCAAGGAGATCGGTCCGCTGACCGCCCTCTGCGAGACCACCCGCTTCGGCTCCATCATCAACCCGGACGACCCTGCGTTCGCCCACCCGGTCTCGATGTGCAAGGCCATCGACGAATATTGCGAGCGCACCGGCCAGATCGCCCCGCGCACCCCGGCCGAGTACATCCGCTGCATCTACAAATCCCTGGCGCACCGCTACACCGCCATCATCAGCATCCTGCAGGGCATGTCCCCCAACCCGATCAAGTGCCTGCACGTGATCGGCGGCGGCTCGCAGAACAAGCACCTCATGCAGATGACCGCCGACGAGCTCCAGATGCCCGTGATCTGCGGCCCGACCGAAGGCACCGCCCTCGGCAACGTCCTGCTCCAGATAAAGGCCCAGGGCCTCGTGGGATCCCTCCCGGAGATGCGCAAGATCGTCGCCAACTCGGTCGAACTGAAAGTCTACAATCCTACTAAATAACAACAAAAACCAATTTCTCTACACAATGAACGAACAGCAAATCCTCAAGGCGTACGAGATCGCCAAAGAGCGCTATGCCGCCATCGGCGTAGACACCGACAAAGCCATCGCTGAACTCGAGAAGCAGCAAATCTCCCTGCATTGCTGGCAGACCGACGACGTGATCGGGTTCGAGAGCAAGGACGGTCTTTCCGGCGGTATCCAGACGACCGGCAACTATCCCGGACGCGCCCGCAACATCGACGAAGTCCGCAAGGACCTCGAGTTCGTGAAGACCCTTCTCGCCGGCAACCACCGCATCAACCTCCACGAGATCTACGGTGACTTCGGCGGCAAGTTCGTCGACCGCGACCAGGTGGGCATCGAGCATTTCCAGAGCTGGATCGACTGGGCCAAGGCCAACAACTTCAAGTTGGACTTCAACTCCACTTCCTTCGGCCACCCGAAGAGCGGCGACCTCTCCCTTGCGAATCCCGATCCCGCCATCCGCGAATTCTGGATCGAGCATACCAAGCGCTGCCGCCGCATCGCCGACGCGATGGGCAAGGCCCAGAACGACCCTTGTATCATGAACATCTGGGTCCACGACGGATCCAAGGACCAGACCGTCTACCGCAAGCGCTACCGCGAAATCCTCGCCGCTTCCCTGGATGAGATCCTCAAGGAGGACCTGCCCGGCATGAAGAGCTGCGTCGAGGCCAAACTCTTCGGCATCGGCCTGGAGAGCTACACCGTCGGCTCCATGGACTTCTTCGAGGGCTACTGCGCTACCCGCAAGGTCATGTACACCCTCGACACCGGCCACTACGAGCCCACCGAGAACATCGCCGACAAGATTTCCGCCCTGCTGCTCTATGTGCCTGAGCTGATGCTCCACGTCTCCCGTCCGATCCGCTGGGATTCCGACCACGTGACCATCATGAACGACCCGACCCTTGATTTCTTCAAAGAGCTGGTCCGCGCAGACGGCCTGCACCGCGCCCACGTCGGCCTCGACTACTTCGACGCCTCCATCAACCGCATCGGTGCCTACATCATCGGTACCCGCGCCACGCAGAAGTGCATCCTGAGCGCCCTGCTCGAGCCGCTCGCCAAGCTGCGTGAGTACGAGGATGCCGGCAAGGGCTTCCAGCGTCTGGCCCTGCTCGAGGAGGCCAAGACCCTGCCGTTCGGCGCCGTGTACGATTACTTCAACTGCAAGAACAACGTCCCCGTGGGTGAGGAGTTCATCGGCTGCATCGAGCAGTACGAGAAGGACGTCACCTCCAAGCGTTGCTAATCCCTGCTGAAGTATGGGTTCCTCCATTTTTCTGGGCCTGCTGATCATCGCGATCGGGTCGTTCTGCCAGTCTAGCTGCTACGTCCCGATCAACAAGATCAAGCAGTGGAGCTGGGAGAGCTACTGGCTCATCCAGGGCGTCTTCGCCTGGCTGGTCTTCCCCTTCCTGGGGGCGCTCCTCTCCCTGTCCGGGACGGGCGGCAGCTTCGGTGACCTGCTCGGCATGATGAATGCCGACCCGAAGAACACCTGGCTGACCATCCTCTTCGGCGCCCTGTGGGGTGTCGGCGGCCTGACCTTCGGCCTGTCGATGCGCTATCTCGGCGTGGCCCTCGGCCAGAGCATCGCCCTCGGGCTCTGCTCCGGTCTCGGCGCCATCCTCGGTCCGGTCTTCACCGGCCAGGCCCACACGCTGACCTCCGCCATCTGGATCGGCGTGGTCGTCACGATCATCGGCATCGCCATCATCGGCATCGCCGGTGCGATGAAGGCCAACGCCCTCCCCGAGGAGGAGAAGAAGAAGGCCGTCAAGGACTTCAACTTCCCCAAGGGCATCGTGATCGCCGTCCTGTGCGGCTTCATGAGCGCGTGCTTCAACATCGGCCTGAACTTCGGCAAGGACCTCTTCCTCGAGGGCACCAAGCCGATCTTCCAGTCGCTGCCTGCCACGATGCTCGTGACCTTCGGCGGATTCCTCACCAACGCCTGCTACTGCCTCTACCAGAACAGCAAGAACAAGACCTTCGGTGACTACAAGCAGGGGGCCCTCTGGGGCAACAACCTCCTGTTCTGCTGCCTCGCCGGCCTGCTCTGGTACAGCCAGTTCTTCGGCCTGAGCCTCGGCAAGGGATTCCTGACCGACTTCCCGGTGCTGCTGACCTTCAGCTGGTGCATCCTGATGTCGCTCAACGTCATCTTCTCCAACGTCTGGGGCATCATCCTCAAGGAGTGGAAGGGCTGCTCGAAGAAGACCATCGCCGTGCTGCTCTGCGGCCTGGCGGTCCTCATCTTCAGCATCTTCCTCCCGCAGCTCATCGGCTAAGGGAGATCCTACCGACATGCATGATTACGGCGGCCCGGCGGGTCGCCGTAATTTGTATAAAAATACCTATCTTTGGACAAAACCAATCAACCCGGATCCATGAAAAGATTCCTCCTCCCCCTCCTGGCGGCCTGCCTGGCCGCCGGATGCGCCTCCGAACCGGCTGAGCCCCTCGCCTTCCCCGGGGCCGAAGGGTTCGGCAAATACACCACCGGCGGCCGCGGCGGCCGGGTGATGATCGTCACCAACCTCAACGACCACGGTCCGGGGAGCCTCCGCGAGGCCGTCGAGGCCAGCGGGCCGCGCATCGTCGTGTTCGAGGTGGACGGCGACATCCACCTGGAGACACCCCTGCGCATCGAGAACGACGACATCACCATCGCCGGCCAGAGCGCACCGGGCGACGGCATCTGCCTGTGCGACTGCCAGTTCACGATCGACGCCAGCAACGTCATCGTGCGCTACATCCGCTGCCGGCTCGGCGACAAGGTCGCCCATGATTCCGACGCCGTGGGCGGCGGACGCTATGGCCAGAAGAACGTCATCCTCGACCACATCAGCGCCTCCTGGTCCATCGACGAGTGCCTGTCCATCTACAAGACCGAGAACCTCACGGTGCAGTGGTGCCTGATTGCCAACAGCCTGCGTGCGTCCAAGCATACCAAGGGGCAGCACGGTTTCGGCGGCATCTGGGGCGGCCTCAACGCCACCTTCCACCACAACCTGCTGGCCAATCACTCCAGCCGCAACCCGCGATTCTCCTCCGTCGAGGGCACGGAGAACGTAGACTACCGCGGCAACGTCGTCTATAACTGGGGCTTCATGCCGGCCTACGGCGGCGGCCGCGGCGGCAAGATCAACTTCTGCTACAACTACTACAAGCCGGGGCCCGGCACCGACCATCCCGACCACATCCTCAACGTCTCGGATGACGGCACGAGCCGCTACTACGTCGAGGGCAACTTCGTGGACGGGCAGCCCGCGGTCACCGCGGACAACCGCCTGGCCGTCAAGGGCAAGAACCCGGAGGTCGCCGTCGTGGACACGGAGTTCCCCCGCATGGATTTCCCGCTGGAGAGCAAGCCCGCCGACCTGCTGGCAGCCGTGCTGAAGGGCGTGGGCTGCAGCCACCGGCGCGATTCCTTCGATACCCAGGTCATCGAGCAGGTCCGCACGGGCACGGCCCCCTGGGGCGACCGCGGCTTCGTCAACACCCCCGAAGAATGCGGCGGCTACCCCGTCCTCGCCCACAAGGAGCCCCTGCCCGACCTCAACAGAAACGGCATCCCGGACAAGCTGGAACGCCGTTACTCTGACATCGAAGACTACCTGAACTCCCTGGTCCGCTAGGTCCCCTACAGCAAACAGCTACCCCCTCCGACTCGGCTTCCATCCTCGCTTCCCGCTGGCGCGGGAACCGGATCCGGCGCAACGGATCCTGCTGCGGCTGAGCCTTCGTCGGAGGGGGTAGCTGTTTGCTACAGGGGACTCGGAGCGAAGCGACAGAGGGGGTATCGGGGGAACCCTCCCCCGTCATTCCGACAGGAATTAAGTCGATGCCGTCAAGGCATCGGCTTCAATCCTTCCCAACGGACATTCCAGGTGCCGTCCTTCGGGAAACCGGGATTCTCGACCTCGCAACCGTCCCAGCCAGCGCACATCAGCGCGACAGCGGTCAGCAGGCCGCCGTTGCCCGGCAGGTAGCAGCGCAGGCGGGCATCCTGGTAGTTGTGGCCGTTGGGCAGGTAGGTATTGGTACGCTGGTCCATCAGGATGGCGTTGACGGCCTTCTCGGGCTCACCCACGCGCACGGCGTTCATGCAGGTGGTCGGGAAATCCCAACCCCAGGTCTCGTCCCAGTTCCAGTTGTCGTAGACCCAGTCGAAGGTATTCTTCATGAGCTCCGGCTCCATCTGCGGGGTCTGCGGGAGCACGCCCAGCGCGGCCAGCACGGCCATGTGGTCGGAGTACATGCGGATGTCCTCGTAGGTATCCGGCTCGCTCTCGGCGGCCAGGTACAGGCCGTCCTTGGAGGCCAGGTGCGAAAGCTTGGCGATGATCTCGTCCCACTTCGCATCGCGCGGCAGGCCCTTGCGCTCGCGCCAGAGCTGTGCGGTGCTCAGGCCGAAGTGCCAGTAGGACAGCTCGTAGGGCGGGTTGACCGTCTTGGCGGCCTTGAGCGTCTCCTGGGCAGCGATGCAGCCCTTGAGGATGTAGCGGTCGTTCTCCGCATCGTAGGTCACGAAATCCGCCATGAACTCCGCCGTCTCCTGGATCAGGTCGAAATACTGGTCGATCACGGCCTGCGAAGGGTTGGCGCGGTAGAGCAGCTCCGCGAGGTAGATCAGGTGCGGCTGCTGCCAGATCAGGAAGGAGCCGGTGTTGGAGGGGGCCTCCATGCCGGACGGGTCCGTCATCTTCATCCAGCGGACACCCTTGAATCCCTGGCGCTCCGCGATGGAACGGGCCACGGGCTCCACCTTGCCGTACCACGGCAGGGTGCGTGCGATCAGGTCCTCATGTCCCCAGAGCGGGAAATGCGCCTGGTGCCACCAGATCATCTCCATGTGGAACTTGCCGTACCAGGAATTGTACGTGAGGCCGGTCTCCTGCGGCGGCGTGTCGCTGGCGCAGTTGACGGCGAGCAGGTACTGGCTCAGCACGACGCGGCGCTCCAGCTCGGAAGCGCGGGGATCGGTACAGCGGCTGAAGTCCACGACGCCGCCCTCCTGCCAGAACTTCCGCCAGTAGGAGGATGACGCGGTGCGGGAAGCGGCGGCAGTCTCGGCCGTAAGGTCGGGCCGCTGCTCGCTGAAGAGTGCCGTGAAGTTCAGGGCCTTGCCCTCCGCGATGAGGCGAGCCTCGTTGGGGGCGACCATCTCGATACGGCCGTTGTCGTAGGACACCTTGATGTAGTACACCGTGTCATCCAGGGTATGGCGCAGGATGGCCACGCCCTCGCCCTGCTCCACGATCTCGGTGCTGTGCAGCTCGTCCTTGGTCCAGTCGCAGGCGTCGTCGGAGTGCCCGCCGGTCGGATACGGCATCCGGAAACGGATGGCGGCCGGCTCCTCGGACTGCACCGACACGGCCACGAGGTCCCGGTCGGGATCGCAGGAGGTCAGCACGTCGTAGCGCTCGCCATCAGCCAGGAACGAGGAGCGGATCACGCCGTTCCACATGTCCAGGGTCTGGTCGATGCCGGTCAACCCGTCCTCTTCGATGTCGGCGAAGCCGATCACGCCGAGATGCAGGCGGTGGGGGTTGATGCGGTACCAGTTGGAGGCATCCTGCCCGCGACCCTCGCGGATCTGGCAGGCGTACAGCTCCTCATGGCCCCGGCCGAAATCATACGGAAGCAGGGTCTCCTCGAACTTCAGTTCATCGGGATTGGCGAAAGAGTGCCAGCCCCACTGGGACTGCGTCCCGAGGGGAACGCCCTTGCTGTAGCGCTCCGGGAAGGTCTGCAGGCCGGTCACGTCGGCCGTGAAGGCGAAGCGGCCGTTGCCGACGGACAGCGATGCGAGCGGGTCCAGCGCGGTGATGTGGGGGTTGTTGCGCGCCACCAGCGCCGCACGGTCGATCTTGCCGCCGCTGCACGCGGCCAGCGTCAGGGCAATCGTCAGGAGAAGGGTTAAACGTTTCATAAGAAGGGTTGGGTTAACGGTTGGTGTCTATGCCTTTGTGCCAGAAGCGCGGCGTGATGTCCTCGCCATGGTAATACATCCGCTGGTTGGTGGTCCGCTCGTTGAGCGGGCCGTATTCAGCGATGTAGGGGCCGACCTTGACGTAGTCGAAAGCGGCGTAGATCTCCGGCTCGACCTCGGGCCGGCCTGAGTAGACGGCCCGCTCGATGCCGGGATGGTGCTCGCGCAGGTGCGCGGCGATGCGCAGCAGCGCATCCTTGTCGCGCCCCTCGCCGAGGAGCAGGAAACAGTTGACGCCGAAATTGGCTGCGATCAGCCGGTCTACGACCTCCGGGGTCAGTTCTTCCCCGATGTCGTCCTTCAGGAACGGAGAGTGGCATCCTATGCAGGAACCCCGGCAGTTGGAAATCTCAACTGCCAGGGTTACCCTGCCCGGAACCTCCTCAAGGACGATATCCGTGAGTTCCGGGACGTACTTAATCATTCTTCGGCGTATAGTACCGGTGCTCGGCCTCGATCTGGCGCGGCTCCGCGAAGGAGGATACCCGCTTGAGGTAGCCGATGACGCGGGTCAGGTAGTCGAGGTTGGTGCTGCCGCACTTCGGACACTTCGTCAGGGTGTCCTTGCTGATGTAGCCGCAGTCGTTGCAGACCGTGTTGCGGCAGTTGAAGGTAAAGTAGTTGGTGCCGTAGTGGGCCGCCGTGTTGAGCAGGCTCCGGTACTGCTCCTTGGAGAGGTGCTCCGCGATGTTCATGTGCAGGGCGGAACCGCCGTCAAGGTACTTGACGAAATCCTCGCCGTGGAGCTTGAACTTGTCGATCATCGACACCTCGACATCCTCCGGGTTGTAGAAGTAGGAGCTGTAGAGGTTGTGCTTCTCCGAGACGAAGTAGCCGTCCTTCTTGTCCCACTTGTAGTTCTTGGCGGCGAGGTTCTCGGCCGGCACGAACTCGGTGTTGAACATGGCGTCCTTGGTGCGGTCCTTGCGGTTGGCGATGTTGATGGTCTCGAGGATCGTGTTGACGAACTCGCCGTACTCGGGATTCGGGGAGACCTTCAGGCCCAGGAACTCGGCGGCCTCGGTCAGGCCGTTGACGCCCACGGTCAGGTACTGCTTCTTCATGTCGATGAAGCCGGCCTTGTAGACGTCGAGCATGTCCGCCTTGAGGAAGTCCTTGATGATCTCGTTGAAGGCGATCTGGTACTTGTGCACGCGCTCGGTCATCTCGCGGATGTCCTTGTCGATGTAGTTGTTGTAGAGGTCTTCCTTGTCGTAGAAATGCGACATCGGGTTGAGCGGCTTGCCGGCCTCGAGGTTGACGCCGCGGCGCTCCAGGAAGTAGCGGCGCACAGAGTCCTGGATCAGGCGGTTGAGGTTGATCGTCATCACGGACTTGGAACCCGTGGCCACGGATGCGGTGCCCATCGAGTACTGGTGGGTGGTGTGGTTGTGGCCGTCCTCCTTCTGGATCTCGTTGCGCAGGCGGCAGCAGCTGGACAGGGAATCCGGGCTGTTGGAGATGTAGCAGAAGAAGCTGTGGCCCTTGGCCCACATCTCGGCGGTGAAGTCGGCGTAGTCCTTGTCCATGTAGTCGTCGCCGCCGTCGGTGAGCAGCGCCATGGTCTCGACCGGGAAGGTCAGGATGTAGTGGTTGCGCTCCTCGTTGAACCAGTTCATGAAGTGCTTCTGGAGCCAGTCGAGGGTCTCCCACTTCGGCGCACTGCCGTCCGGGAAGCGGAAATCGCCGAACACGCCCTCGAAGTAGGGCTTGTCGAAGTAGCTGATGTTCCAGAACACGGTCTGGTAGCCGCGGTTGCCGGCCGGCATGTTCATCGAGTGGACGACCTGCTGGAAGCAGTTGTCGATGACCTTGACCAGGGTCCGGCGCTTGGCGTTCATCTCCACCACGTCGTCCAGGCGGGTGAGGTAGTCCTCGCCGTAGTCCTTGCGGATGAAGTAGTCCAGGTACATCAGGAACTCCGGCGTGGCCACGGCGCCCATGAACTGCGAGGACACCGAGTACACGAGGTTGATGAACTCGCCGCAGAAGGACTTGAGGTCGGTCGGGGCGATGGACACGCCGCCGAGCTCGCGCAGGCCGCTCACGAGGAAGGGGTACATCGTGATGGCGACGCAGTACGGGAAGCCCGGGGTGCCGCTCTCATCGTGCTTGTAGAGGATGTGCGACTCAAGGTCCTTGATGTACTGGTCGGAGAGGGCCCGGCCATACAGGGCCTTGATCTTGTCCTGCATGATGTAGCGGTTCTGCTTGATGTTGTTCTCCTTGTAGAGTTCGTTGCCCAGCGTCACGATGTTCTTGCGCGTGACGTTGGCGTTGGCGTCGAACTTGGACCCCGTCGCGGCGTTGGAGGCCTTGATGTAGTCCTTGATGAAGTCCCGCTTCTTGCGCAGGTCCAGGTCGGCGTCGAACTTCTCGATGTAGGCCAGGGCCACGCGCTTGTTGACGGACATCAGCGACTCCTCGACCTGGCGGCGGATCTCTGCGCTCGTGATGCCCTCATAGACATAAAGGTTGTTGATGATCGAGACGACGATGGCGTCGTCACAGTACTCACCGGCTGTTTTGTAGGCCTCGTGGATGCCACGGGCCAGCTTGGCTTTGTCGTACTCTTCAAAAGAGCCGTTGGTTTTACGTACGTCCATTATATATGTTGATTTTCGATTGTCCTATGTGGTCCGGAGAGCGGGCATTCCGACTGTAGTCCGGATGACAAATTTAGCCCTTATCCCCGGCAAAAAACCGGAACCTCAACTGATTTTATCAACAGAGTTATGAACAACGAAGCAGGCATACGCCAGGACCACGACGAAGCAGCCCAGCGGGACCAGGTAGGAGGCGTTCACGCCGAACAGGTCGGAGATCCGGCCCTGGAGCGGCGTCAGCAGCGCGCCGCCCAGGATGGCCATGATCAGCCCGCTGGCCCCGATCTTGGCATCCGCGCCCACGTCCGTGAGGGCGATGCCGTAGATGGTCGGGAACATCAGACTCATGAAGAAGCTCACGCCGACCAGTGCGCCCACGCACAGCCAGCCCGACCCCTTGCACAGGACGACCAGCGCACAGAGCACGATGTCCGCGACCGCGGCCCACAGAAGCAGCCTGGAAGGCCGGAACCACTTCATCAGCCAGGTGAACAGGAAGCGCGCGGCGCTGAAGCAGATGATCGAGACCAGGTAGATGGTGGCGGCCCGGGCTTCGAGGATGCCGAGCTCCTGCATCACCAGGCGGATGGTGAAGCTCCACACGCCGATCTGCGCCCCGATATAGAAGAACTGCGCCACCACGCCCCACTTGTAGGTCTTGTTGGACAGCAGCCGCCGGAAGGTCTCCTTCAGGCTGTCCGCCGCCCCGTCGTCACGCCCCTCGGGCATCCGGACCAGCAGCATCACCACCATGATGGCAAGCAGCACGAAGCCCAGGGTCATGTAGGTGCCGGTGACGGCCCCGAGTTCGTGGGCCTGCAGCGCCTCCAGCTTCTCCGGGCTCATCGCCGCCCGCTCGGCGGCCGAGGCCGAGGAGAGCTCGCCCAGGATGAAATACTGGCTGAGCAGGATCCCGGTGATGGAGCCGAGCGGGTTGAAGGACTGGGCGATGTTGAGCCGACGCGTCGCCGTCTGCGGCGCGCCCATGCTCAGGATGTAGGGATTGGCGGTCGTCTCCAGGATGGAGCAGCCGCCTGCCATGATGTAGATGGCGGCCAGGTAGAAGGCATACGAAGCCGTCTTGGAGGCCGGGAAGAAGAGGATGGCCCCGGCCGCATAGAGACAAAGCCCCAGGATCACCCCGCTCTTGTAGGAATACTTCCGGATGTACAGCGCCGCGGGAAGGGCGAAGCAGAAGTAGGAGCCGTAGAAGGCGAACTGGATGAGCGAGGTCTGGGCGTCGCTCATCGACATGATGCGCTTGAAGGCGCTGAGCAGGGTGTCCGTCATGTTGTTGGCGAGTCCCCAGAGCAGGAACAGCACCGTCACCAGGCAGAACGGAAGCAGGTACTTTTTCTCTATGGTCTTCATATCCTATTTGTACAAGGGTCCAAAGTTGGCGCACGCCCGGAAGTCCGCCCCCTCCTTGTCCATGCCGAAGGCATTCCAGGCGGCGGGACGGAAGATCTCGTCGTCCGGGATGTTGTGCATGCACACCGGGATGCGGAGGATCGAGGCGAGGGTGAGCAGGTCGGCGCCGATGTGGCCGTAGGCGATGGCGCCGTGGTTGGCCCCCCAGTTGTTCATCACGCTGTACACGTCCTTGAAGCAGTCCCGGGACGGATCCAGGCGCGGCACGAACCAGGTGGTCGGCCAGGTCGGGTCGGTGCGCTTGTCCAGGATGTCGTGCATATGCTTGGGGAGCTCGGCCGTCCAGCCTTCAGCGATCTGCAGGACCGGGCCGAGGCCGTCCACGATATTGAGGCGCAGCATCGTCATCGGCATGCCGCCGCGCGTGACGAAGTGGGCGGAATAGCCGCCGCCGCGGAAATAGTCGCGGTCGGCCGGCATCCAGTTCGTGGCGGCCAGGCACGCCTCGACGTCCGCCTCCGTCATCTCCCAGGGAGCCTTGATCGTAGGATTCCCCTCCTCGTCGGACATCGCGCCCGTGGCGTCGAGCGTCGTGGCGCCGGAGTTGATCAGGTGGATGAATCCGCCCGCAGCGATCCCGGTCGGCGCCTCGCCCGTCACGCGCCGGACGGCCTCCGGGCTCCAGTAGGTGCGCACGTCGCTGAACATGACGCCGCGGCCCGTGAGCAGGTGCCCGAAGAGCATCGACAGGCCGTTCAGGGCATCATTCTCGGTGGCGAGGATATAAGGCTCGCGGATACCGTTCCAGTCGAACGAGGAGCACATCAGCGACTCGGGGAAATCGAAGTTCGGCTTGTAGTCGGTCCACTGGCGCTGGCCCTGCACGCCGCCGGCGATGGCGTTGTGGCCCAGGGCCTCCTCCTTGTAGCCCATCTCCAGGAGCTTGGGATTGCCGCACATCAGGTCGCGGATGATCATCATGTTCTTGACCGTGAATTCCCAGTCGGCATCCTTCTCGGCGCGGGTCTTGCCCTTGCCCTTGCCGTTGAACGAGGTCATCGGGGTGCCCGGGAAGAGGGGCCGGTCCTCGTTGTAGTCGTGGCCCTCCTGGGGCTTGCAGTACCGGTCGACCCAGGCCATGGCCTTCTCGAATTCCTCATGGTCGTAGATGCCGAAGTCCACGCGGCGGAGGATCTCCACCAGCGAGACATACTCGGTCCGCATGCCTAGATACTTCTGCAGGAAGTCGGCGTTCACGATCGAGCCGGCGATGCCCATGCAGGTGCCGCCCATCGAGAGGTAGCTGCGGCCGCGCATCGTGGCGACGGCCTGCGCGGTGCGGGCGAAACGCAGGATCTTGAGGGCCACGTCGGCCGGGATGGTATTGTCGTCGAGGTCCTGGACGTCCTCTCCGTAGATGCCGAAGGCCGGCAGGCCTTTCTGCGCGTGCGCCGCCAGGACGGCGGCCAGGTACACGGCGCCGGGACGCTCCGTGCCGTTGAAGCCCCAGACGGCCTTGGGCCAGTGGGGATTCATGTCCATGGTCTCGGAGCCGTAGCACCAGCAGGAGGTCACGGTGATGGTGCTGCCCACGCCTTCGCGCTCGAACTTCTCCGCGCACGCGGCGGATTCGGCCACGCGGCCGATGGTGGTGTCGGCGATGACGCACTCCACCGGGGAGCCGTCGCCGTTGCAAAGGTTGCAGCTGATCAGGTCGGCGACTGCATGCGCAAGCGCCATGGTCTTCTCTTCCAGGCTTTCGCGGACGCCGCCCTGGCGCCCGTCAATGGTTGGCCTAATGCCGATTTTGGGGTATTTCATGGGTTTTGGGATATGTGGTTTTCGTGACTATAAAGATAGTCAATCGCCCGGGAAATCCCAAAAGAAAATGCGCGGAATCAGGCGGCCGCTCCGGTCAGCCGCGTCTTCATCCAGCGGCCGCGCAGGATACGCACGGCGAAGATGACGCCCTTGACGCTAAGCTCGATGGCCATCGCGTACCAGTATCCCTCCAGGCCGAAGCGCGGGATGAGCACCAGCGCCAGCCCGAGGCGGATCACCCACATGCTGAGCAGGTTGATGGCGGAAGGCACGAGCGTGTCCCCGGCGCCCACGCAGCAACCGTACGCCACGATGCTGACGCCGTACAGCAGCTCGGCCCAGGCCTCGATCCGCAGGCACTTCGCGCCCAGCGCGATCACCTCCGGATCCTGGCTCAGCAGGCCCATGACCTGCGGGGCGAAGGCCCACATCAGCACGGCCAGGAACGTCATCATGGCGGCGCCGGAGCCGATGGTCATCCAGGCGAAGCGGCGCGCCGTGTCCGGGCGCCGCGCACCCAGGCTCTGCCCCACCAGCGTCGTCGCGGCGTCCTGCATGCCGTATCCCGGCAGGTAGCAGAACCCTTCGGCGATGATGGCGAAGGAGTTGGCGGCGATGGCGATCGTGCCGAGCGGGGCCACGAGCACCGTCGCGGCGATATAGGCGCCGCGCGAGACGAGGTTCTGGATCCATAGCGGCCAGCAGATGCCGAACGCCTGCCTGAACGTATCCTTCTGCGGCTCGCTGAAGAATTCGGCCTGCCGCTGCTCCGTGCGCAGCGTCCGGAAGTTGCCCCAGAGCCGCCGCGCGGGCTGCAGCCAGCTGGCCTGCTGCCGCAGCTCCTCGCTGCGGGTGGAGGCGTAGACCAGCAGGAACGCGCCGGCACACGCGGTCGCGAGGCCGGTGCCGATGGCCGCGCCCTTCACGCCCAGGCCGAGGGCGAAGATGAAAATGTAGTTGAATACGACATCCAGCACGCACATCGCCAGGCTCGTGATGCTCGGCACCTTCATGTTGCCGCTCGCGATCAGCGAAGCCTCGCAATAGATCGTCACCTGCATCAGCGGCAGGAAGAGCGCATAGATCAGGAAATAGGAGGACGCGTCCGAGAGGATCTCCGGCGATCCGCCCAGCCAGCGCGGGAGCGCGCCGTGGATGGAGACGCCCAGCAAGGCCAGCAGGAGGCTGACCGCCACCGTGCTGTACAGCCCCTGGCGGAAGATCCGCCGCGCCCCGGCGAAATCCTTGGCGCCGCACCGGTGCGCGATCTGGACGCTGAAACCGGAACTGTTGGCGTAGCAGAAGCTGCCGAAGATCCAGGTGGAGGTGCTCACCAGGCCGATGGCGGCGGCGGGCCCGGAGCCGAGCCGCCCGACCATGGCCGCGTCGATGTAGCTCATCAGGCACATCGACAGCTGCGCGAGGATGGCGGGCAGCGCAAGCAGGAGGGTGAGCGTAAACTGCTCACCCCCACTCATCGGCGCCCCGCTGCGGAGCTTGCCGAGAAGGATGTCCTTGCGTCCGGCCATGATTGCGGACGCAAAGATAGGAAAAACTTGGGAAAAACTACTGGCGGGCCAGCGACAGCGGGAGGGTCGCGCCGGAAATCGGCTTGACGACCAGCGAATCGGCGTCCAGCTTCTCGACGAAGTAGAGCAGCGTGCAGGTGGACTTCGGGTCGGCGGCGTCGGCGGCCGTGAAGGCCAGCTGCTCGCCGTCCAGCGACCAGTCCTGCAGCGTGAGCGACTCGATGCCGGTGATCTGGGCGGAGCCGTCCTCGGCCAGGACCAGGCCGACCTCGACCGGTCCGGAGCAGTCGCGCCAGATGCCCGGGATCAGGCGGTAGGCGGACGGTGTCGTGATGTCGAGCTGCACGGCCCGGAACGTCTCCCCGTCGGGGAGCACTTCGTAGGCGATGCGGACGACATCGCCGGGCAGCACGCCGGGCACCAGCATCGGATCCGTGCCCAAGGTGCTCAGGGAGACGGATTCGCCATCCGGTGTCTCGACCGTCACGGAATGGATGGTGGCATCGATGACTTGTCCTTCAACGACCGGAAGGGCATTCCGGCGGCATCCTGCGATAAGCGCCAGCACGGCGACGAGAACGGCAAACCTCTTCATAATGTGCAATTTTACGACTGGTCTCACAAAGATAGCAAAATATTCTTCAAATCTTCTTGCTGTATGCACGCCGCCGCATGAACGGCTCGGTTTCGTACTGCTCGAACAAGGACTGGACCTTGAAATTCTCTTCCAATTGCGGATTGAGGATCATCTTGTCGATTCCGAACTTCAGGGCATTCTCGTGGATATGCTTGAACATAAGCACATTGGCACCCTTACCCTGGTATTCCGGCAGCACGCCGATCATCAGCGCCTCCAGTGTGTCATTGCGGCGCAGGGCGCGCAGGATGTGCACGAAACCCAGCGGGAACAGCCGGCCGCGGGCTTTCTTGACGGCCTTGGCGAGGGACGGAACGCAGAAAGTGAAACCGACGGGGCGGTCGTCCTTGTCCAGGCAGACGGACACGAACTCCGGGCGCAGGATCGGCACGTAGGTCTTGAGATAACGGTCTATCTGCTTGTCCGTGAGTGGCGTGAACTGGAAGAGCGGAGCGAAGGTCTCGTTGTACATGTGGAAGATGGCGAGGCCGTAGCGGTCTGCCAGCTCCTTCGTGCTCCTGGCCTGGAAGACATGCAGGCCGTAGCGTTGCTCGATCAGGCCGGCGAACTGGAACATCGGCGGCAGCTGGTCCGTGACCTTGGCGATGCGCTGGGTCCAGTCGACATCCTTCGAGAAGCCCAGTTCCTGCAGCAGCCTGTCATAGTAGGGATAGTTATACAGGCAGGTGAACGGGCTGAGGTGCTCGAATCCTTCGACGAGGAGGCCCTCCTTGTCCATGTCGGTGAAGCCCCAGGGGCCCTTGACCTTGGTGCAGCCCCGCGCCTGGCCCCAGGCGACGACGGCATCGAGCAGGGCCTTCAGGACTTCCTTGTCCTCGATGAAATCCAGCCAGCCGAAACGGACGATCTCCTCGCCCCAGTCCCGGTTTGCGTGATGGTTGATGATGGCGGCCACGCGTCCGACGACTTCCCCTCCCCTTACCGCGAGATAGCACTCGGACTCGCAGTAGTCATAGGCTCCGTTCTTCTTCGGGTCGAACGTATCGAATTCGTCCCCGCGCAGGGCGGGGACCCAGTTATCACAGTCCTTGTACAATTTCTCGGGAAAATCGACGAATCGCTTGAGGTTCTGTCGGTTGCGAACGGTCTTGATCTCTACAGACATGAAAATCCAGTTTTAGTACATGACAAATATAATTTATTTTTCTTAAATTTGGTCCGTTTTACCAAAACCCGAACCCTATGTCTCACTATTTCTATGACATGATTCCGGCCGGTGAACTGGCGCAACTGCACTATATTCCGACCGTTCCCGAGTATCTGGCCTGGATCGTCTCCAAATGGGCGGACCGCCCCGCCCTCTCCGACACCGTCAACACGTACACCTACGCCCAGATGGGCAGCCGCATCGCGCGCCGGCGCTCCCTGCTGAAAGAGGCAGGCCTGCAGCCGGGCGACCACGTGGCCATTTTCGACAAGAATTCCATCGACGCCGTCGAGAGCTTCCTCGCCGTCACCTCCGCCGGGATGGTCGCCATCCAGCTGCCGGCACAGCTCCCCGCGCCTGCCGTCATCGGCTGCTGCGCGAAATTCTCCGCCAAGGCGCTCATCGTCCGCGACGAGTTCCGCGACGCCGTGGCCGGCGCCCCCTGCCCGCTCCTTTCCGCCTCCGCGCTCGGCGAGGCCGAGACGCCTGCGGCCACGGTGGACAAGGACGCCCCGGCCGCCATCTTCTTCACGGGCGGCACCACCGGCGCCCCCAAGGGCGCGGTCCTGCCGCACCGGGCCCTGATGCGCGGCACCTTCAACGGATGCTTCGCCCCGGGCAGCCAGCTCTCCGGGCACGTGACCATCGGTTTCCTGCCCCTGAGCCATGTGTTCGGCCTCATCTGCGGGACGCTTTCCAAGCTGATGTGCGGCGCCCTCTGGTATGCCGCCGAAGACATGAAGGCGACCATCGGCAAGTTGCCCGTCATCCGCCCGACCGTGCTCGTGCTCGTGCCCGGGCTCGTCGAGGTGCTCGTCGGCCTGACCAAGATGTACGGCCCGCAGTTCCTCGGCGGACGCCTCACGACCATCATCTCCGGCGCCGCCAACGTGCCGGCGAAGCTGATCGAGGAATTCAAGCAGTTCGGCATCAAGGTCCTCGCCGGCTACGGCATGACCGAAGGCGCCAACCTGACCTCCGGCAACGCCGAGTCCCTCGAGCGCCCGACCTCCGTCGGCAAGGTCTACCCCGAGCAGGAGATCAAGCTCGTGGACGGCGAAATCTGGATCCACGGAGACAACGTCTTCCTCGGCTACTACGGCGACCCGGAGCAGACGGCCGCCACCCTCACGCCGGACGGCTGGCTCAAGACCGGCGACCTGGGCCGTTTCGACGAGGACGGCTACCTCTATATCGTGGGCCGCATCAAGAACCTGATCGTCCTGCCCAGCGGCGAGAACATCTCCCCCGAGAGCATCGAGGAGCCCTTCTACAAATGCCCCGCCCTGCGCGACTGCCTCGTCAAGGAGGTCCAGGAGGACGGCAAGCCCGTGCTCGCCGTCGAGATCCTGCCGCGCGCCGAGGCCTTCGAGGGCAAGACGCCCGAGGAAGTGGAAGCCTTCTTCAAGCAGCTCGCCGAGCAGGTCAACGCCACCCTCCCCTCCACGCACCGCGTCTCGAAGGTGATCGTCCGCAAGGAAGATTTCAAGCGCACCGGTTCCCTCAAAGTATCACGCAAAGACAACTAGCCCCATGACACAGGAAGAAATCTACGCCAAGCTCCAGGACATCCTCAAGACCGTCAAGCCCAAGATGGATCCGTCCCGGATCACCATGGATGCCACCCTGACGACCGACCTCGGCATCGACTCCCTGTCGATGCTGCTGCTCTCGCTCGCCATCGAGCACGAGTTCGGATTCCAGTTCCAGACCCAGGAACCGTTCAAGACGGTCCGCGAAGTGGTCGACTACATTGGCAAAGCCATCTAGGCCCACACTGACTATCAACTATTTACAAAATAACCTTCGGTCATTTTGCCGAAGGTTATTTTGTAATCACTTGATTATCAACAGCAGCTCCGCGTCGGGTAGTCCATCCGCCGAGGCGGTCACCCGCAGGTGGCCCGCCTCGCGCCCGGCCTGTACGACAGCCTGGGCTCGGCCCAGGAAGGTCGGTTTGTCCGCGCGCAGCTGTGCGCCGCCGTCGGCCGTGTCACCGTTGTCCATGCACAGGAAGCGGCCGGAGCCGGTCACGCGCACGCGCACAGGACGGTCGGTATCCGGCACGACGAGGCCCTGCGCATCCACCAGCTCGATATCGATATAGGAGAGGTCCTGGCCGTCGGCCGTCAGGTCGCTGCGGTCGGCGCGCAGGCGCAGGGCCACCGGTTCGCCGGCAGTCCGGAGTTCATCCGTCGCCACCAGGGTATCGCCGTCGTAGGCCTTCGCCACGACGGAACCCGGTTTGTACGGCGTATGCCAGACCACCGTATTGTTCGGATAGTCCTCCGTGCGGCGCATACCGAGGGATACCCCGCCCACGAAGAGCTCCACGCGCTCGCAGTTCGTGAACACGTCGACCTGCATCATCTGGGGATTGTCATGACGCGGGAAATTCCAGTGCGAGACCAGCAGCGGCCAGGTCCACATGTCCTTGCCGCGGTCCAGCGGAGCCGAAGCATCCCGGACCGCAATCTTCACGACCGGCTCGTCCTTCCAGACCGCCCGGAAGAAGGCCGCCTGCGGTTTCTCCTGCATCATCATGTCATAGATGCCCGTCGGCCATCCCTTGCTGGGCCAGCCGGAGGACTCTCCCCAGTAGTCGATGGCCGCCCACATGAAACACCCGAAGATGAAATCCCGGGAAGCATAGTCGTACCAGGGATTCCGTTCGATGTACTCGCGCATCTGCCCGCGCCCGGCGGAATAGTACGGGAAGACCTCGGAGCCGTAGATGATCCGGTCCGGGAACTGCGCATGGTCCTCGTCGTAGAAAGGCTCCTGGTAGTTGTAACCCACGACTTCCACGGAGGCGTTGAAACCGTTCTTGTTGTAGGTGCGGTTGTAATCCGGCGAAGTGGTCACGGCCACCTTGCGGGTCGGGTCCAGCCGCTCGCATTCTGCGCGCAGCGCCTGCAACCGGGCGGTGCCGGCCCCCGTCCGGTCGCCTTGCTCCCGGGTCTCGTTGCCTACGCTCCATAGCACCACCGACGGGTGGTTGCGGTCACGGAGGACCATGGAGGCCAGGTCCCTGGCCCACCAGTCATCATACCACTGCTCATAGTAACCGCTCTTCCATTTATCGAAAGATTCGTCGATCACCAGCATCCCGAGGCGGTCGCAGGCGTCCAGGAACTCCCGTGCCGGCGGATTGTGGCTGCAACGGATGGCGTTGAACCCCGTCGCCTTCATCAGGGCGACGCGGCGTTCGTGGGCACGGTCCGGGATCGCCGCACCGAGCGAGCCGGCGTCCTGGTGGATGTCTCCGCCCTTCATCTTCACGCTACGCCCGTTCAGGAAGAAGCCCTTGTCGGGATCGAAGCGGATGTCGCGGATGCCGAACGGCGTCTCGTACCGGTCCACGACCGCCCCGCCCCGGCGCACGGTCGAGACCAGCGTATACAGCTGCGGGGCGTCGATATCCCAGAGCGCGGGTGCCTGCAGGGTGAACTCCTGCGGCAGCACGGCCTGCGCGCCTGCGGCCAGCGGCGCCTTGACCGTCGCCTTCGCGACCACACGCCCGGCGGGGTCGCGGAGTTCGCTGGTCAGCGAGACCTGCGCGGCCTTCACCCCGTCATTGACCACGGTCGTTTCCACGCGGACCTCCGCCCGGTCCGAACCGGCTGCCGGCGTGGTCACATAAGTGCCCCACAGCCCGATATGGACGGGATCGGTCACGTTGAGCCAGACATGGCGGTAGATACCGCTTCCGGAGTACCAGCGGGAACTCGGGCAATCCGTATGATCCACCTTGACGGCCACCACGTTGTCCTGTCCGGGCAAGAGGTAATCCGTTATGTCATAAGCAAATGCCGTATAGCCATAGGGATGGAAGCCCACCTCCCGGCCGTTGACGTAGACCGTGGCGCGGTGATAGACCCCGTCGAACTCCAGGCTGACCCGCCGGCCCTTCCAGGCGGCGGGCACGGCAAAGGACTTGCGGTACCAGCCCAGACCGCCCTGCATGAAGCCCATCTGGGGTTTGCCCCCCTCCTGCGGGGACAGGTATGGAAGCGACAGGCTCCAATCATGGGGCAGTTGAACCGTGGTCCAGGACGCATCATCGAAGCCCGGGGCCTCGGCCCCGGCCGGAGCCGAGAGGGTGAATTTCCAGTCGAAATCAAAGCTTTGGTGCACGCGATCCGCAGCGCGGACCGTGCCGGCGTCCAGGCACAGCGCCAGCAGGGAGAGGACAAGGGGTCGTATTCTCATCAGATTACGGATTGGTTATCAGTACAAAAATAACAAAAAAACATGACTTCCGATTGCCGTGAGACAGGCAGTGCCCTCCGGGAAGCATTTGCCCGGGTAGGGTCACCCGAACGGAGTGAGGGTGATTGCTTCCCGGAGGGCACTGCCTGCCTCACGCTGATTTCGGACAAGTAAATTTGGGCAAGTCGGGAATAATCGCTATATTTATCGTTTGGAACAAACAATCGCATTAATTATTGTTGCAATGAAGAAAATAGACGTCGTGCTCGGGCTCCAGTGGGGCGACGAAGGCAAAGGCAAGGTGGTCGATGTCCTGACCCCGAATTACAAAGTGATTGCACGCTTCCAGGGCGGCCCCAACGCCGGCCATTCCCTGGTCTTCGACGGCGACGGATTCGTCCTCCACACCGTCCCCTCCGGCATTTTCCGCCAGGACTCCGTCAACGTGATCGGCAACGGCGTCGTCATCGACCCCGTGATCCTGATGGACGAGATCCGCGCCATCGAGCAGAAGGCCGGCGACATCACCGGCAAGCTGCTGATCTCCAAGCGCGCCCACCTGATCCTCCCCACGCACCGCATGCTCGACGCCGCGAGCGAAGCCGCCAAGGGCAAGGGCAAGATCGGCTCCACCCTCAAGGGCATCGGTCCGACCTACATGGACAAGACCGGCCGCAACGGCCTGCGCATCGGCGACATCCTGTCCCCGGAGTTCCAGGACCGCTACGACGCCCTCAAGCAGAAGCACTTCGGGCTGCTCTCGCAGTACGACTTCGAATATGACATCACCGAATACGAGAAGCAGTGGATGCAGGCCGTGGAGGCCCTGAAACGCTTCACCTTCATCGAGAGCGAACTCGTCGTCAACGAATACCTCGACAACGATGTCCCCGTGCTCGCCGAAGGCGCCCAGGGCTCGATGCTCGACATCGACTTCGGCACCTACCCGTTCGTGACCTCCTCCAACACCATGGCCGCCGGCGTCTGCACCGGCCTTGGCGTGGCCCCGAACCGCGTGGGCAAGGTCATGGGCATCTTCAAGGCCTACTGCACCCGCGTGGGCAGCGGCCCCTTCCCGACCGAGCTCTTCGACGAGACCGGCGAGAACCTCCGCAAGATCGGTCACGAATTCGGCGCCACGACGGGCCGCCCGCGCCGCTGCGGCTGGCTCGACCTCGTCGCGCTGAAGTATGCCGTGATGATGAACGGCGTGAGCGAGCTCATCATGATGAAGGCCGACGTGCTCAACTGCTTCAAGACCGTCAAGGTCTGCACTGCCTATGAGATCGCCGGCAAGCAGGTCAGCTACTTCCCCTTCGAGAGCGGCGAGCAGGTCACGCCCGTCTACAAGGAGTTCCCCGGCTGGGACTGCGACATCTGCGGCGTCCGCGAGTACCAGGATTTCCCGCAAGCGTTCAAGGACTACGTCGCCTTCATCGAGCAGGAGACCGGCTGCCCCGTCAAGATCATCTCCGTCGGCCCCGACCGCAAGGAGATCGTCCTGCGGTAGGAGTGGAATGTTACATAAAAGGGCCCCGGAGCAGTCCGGGGCCCTTTTGCGTAGTCGGCAGTCCCTGTGCTACAGGATACCCACCCGACGGAAGATGTAGTCGACGTTCTTGAAGTAGTACTCCAGGGTGAAGCAGGCGGCGAGCTCCTCCTCGGAGAGCTGCCCCATCACCTTCTCGCTGCCCTTCAGGAGCGTCTGGTAGTCAAGTCCTTCCGACCAGGCCTTCATGGCGATGGGCTGGACGGTATCGTAGGCCTCCTCGCGGGACAGGCCCTTGCCGATCAGGGCGTTCATCACGCGCTGGGCGAAGATCACGCCGTTGGTGCGCCAGATGTTCTTGATCATGTTCTCCGGATAGACCGTCAGGTTCTCGAGGATCCCCTTGAAGCGGGTGAGCATGTAGTCGAGCAGTTCCGTGGCGTCCGGCAGGATGATGCGCTCGGTGGAGGAGTGGGAGATGTCCCGTTCGTGCCACAGGGCGACGTTCTCGCAGGAAGCGGAGGCGTAGCCGCGCATCACGCGGGCGCAGCCGCAGATGTTCTCGCTGCTGATCGGGTTGCGCTTGTGCGGCATGGCGCTCGACCCCTTCTGGCCCTTGCGGAAAGCCTCCTCGGCCTCGCGGACCTCTGTCCGCTGGAGGTTGCGCACCTCGAAGGCCATCTGCTCCAGGGTGGAGGCGATGACGGCGAGCGTGGCGATGTAGAAGGCGTGGCGGTCGCGCTGCAGGACCTGCGTGGAGATGTCGGCGGAATGGATGCCGAGCTTGTCGCATACGTAGTCCTGGATGAACGGCGGGATGTTGGCGAAATTGCCCACGGCGCCGCTCATCTTGCCGGCCTCGACGCCGGCGGAGGCGTATTTGAAGCGGTCGATGTTGCGCTTCATCTCCTCGTACCAGAGCGCCCACTTGAGGCCGAAGCTCGTGATGTCGGCGTGGATGCCGTGCGTGCGGCCGATGCAGGGGGTGTCCTTGAACTCCAGGGCGCGCTTCTTCAGCACGGCGAGGAAGTCCTCCAGGTCCTTCAGGAGGATGGCGTCCGCCTGCTTGAGCAGGTAGCCGTTGGCGGTGTCCACCACATCCGTGGAGGTCAGGCCGTAGTGGACCCACTTGCGCTCCTCGCCGAGGCTCTCGGAGACGGCGCGTGTGAAGGCCACCACGTCGTGGCGGGTCTGCTCCTCGATCTCCTGGATGCGCTTCACTTCGAAACGGGCATGGGCGCGGATCTTTTCCACATCCTCCGCCGGTATGACGCCCAGCTCGCTCCAGGCGGCGCAGGACAGGATCTCCACCTGCAGGTAGGCGTTGAACTTGTTCTCTTCGGTCCAGACGTCCCGCATCACCTTGCGGGAATAACGCTCGATCATAGGGCTCTCTATTTGTTAAGGAATGCGTTGATGTTCTTCTCGATGCGGGCGGCGGCGTCCTCCTCGGCGGCCGGGGAGAACTTCTCGCCCGTGATGTGCTCGTAGAGCTCGACATAGCGGTCGGTGATGCCCGCGACGACCTCGTCGGTCATCTCCGGCACCTGCTGTCCGGCCTGGCCCTGGAAGCCGCCGGCCATCAGCCACTCGCGCACGAACTCCTTGGAAAGCTGCTTCTGGCGCTCGCCGCGGGCGAGGCGCTCCTCGTACCCTTCGGCGTAGAAATAGCGGGAAGAATCGGGCGTATGGATCTCGTCCATCAGGATGATGCGGCCGTCGCGCTTGCCGAATTCGTACTTGGTGTCCACAAGGATCAGGCCCTTGCAGGCCGCGATCTCCGTGCCGCGCGCGAACAGGGCGCGGGTATACTGTTCCAACTGCTCGTAGTCCTCGCGGGACACGATGCCCTGGGCGATGATCTCTTCCTTGCTGATGTCCTCGTCGTGGCCCTCGGCCGCCTTGGTGGTCGGCGTGATGATGGGCTCGGGGAACTTCTGGTTCTCCACCATCCCGTCGGGCAGGGCGACGCCGCAGAGGGTGCGCTTGCCGGATTTGTACTCACGCCAGGCGTGGCCCGTGAGGTAGCCGCGGATCACCATCTCGACCTTGAAGGGCTCGCAGCGCCAGCCGATCGTAGCCATCGGATCGACCTCGGCGACCTTCCAGTTCGGAATGATGTCGGCCGTGGCATCCAGGAATTTGGAGGCGATCTGGTTGAGGACCTGGCCCTTGTAGGGAATGCCCTTCGGCAGGACGACGTCGAAGGCGGAGATGCGGTCGGTGGCGACCATGACGAGATAATCGGAGCCGATGCTGTAGACATCGCGGACCTTGCCGGTGTACTTGGCGACCTGTCCGGGGAAATGGAAATCGGTGCTGAGGATGGCTTTCATAACGGTATTTGAGATTGTGGGCACGAAGTTACAAAATGTTTTGCATTTCTCTCGGTTTGACCGTAATTTTGTCCGCATGATTCGCGAAGAAACGGTATTCGGTCCGATCCGCAGCCGCCGGCTGGGATCCTCGCTCGGCATCAACCTGTTGCCGCGCCACGGCAAGGTCTGCACCTTCGACTGCATCTACTGCGAGTGCGGGTGGAACAAGGACGGGCGCGACGACCAGGTCCTGCCCACGGCCGCCGAGGTCCGCTCGGCCCTCGAGGACAAGCTGGCCGCCTGCATGCTCGAAGGCACGCCGATCGACTCGATCACCTTCTCGGGCGACGGCGAGCCGACCCTCAACCCGGAATTCCCCCGCATCATCGAGGACACGCTCCGGCTGCGCGACACCTACTATCCGGACGCCAAGGTCTCGGTCCTGTCCAACGCCACGCGCGTCCATGTCCCCGAAATCGCCGCCGCGCTCCGCAAGGTCGACAACCCCATCCTCAAGATCGACGCGCCGACCGATGCGCTGATCGCGAGAATCGACCACCCCGCCCCCGGCTACCGGCTGGAGCGGGTCCTGGAGGCCCTGCGCGGCTTCCACGGGGATTTCGTGCTCCAGACCATGTTCCTGCGCAGCCCGGACTTCGACTCCTCCAGTCCCGAAGTGCTCGAAGGCTGGATGGACATCGTCCGGGACCTCCGCCCCCGCCAGGTCATGGTCTACACCATCGACCGCCCCACCCCTGCGCAGGGGCTGGAGAAATTCACGGCCGCGCAGATGCGCGCCCTGGTGCAGCCGCTGATCGACGAGGGATTCCGCATCGACATCAAAGGTTGACGGCCCGGCTGGTTTTTTCGGATTTTTTCGCTTACTTTGTATAGTGAGCTAGAATATCCAATTAACCGCATAGATGAAACAGCTTTCCCTCTTCCTGACTGCCGCAGCATTCTTGCTGTCCGGCATCTGTTCCGCCCAGACGGGCGTCCTCGATCCCGATGCCCTCTACCGCAAGCTTCCTCCCCGGACCGGCAAGATGGTCCTCGCGAACCAGTACACCGTCCTCCAGCCCGCCACGCCCGCTCCGGCGCAGGGCCAGCAGGCCCAGCCGGCGCCCCGCCGCCAGCGCTACTACCCCGTCGGTTCCGACAGCATCCGGGTCGACGCCGCCATCGACAGCCTCAACACCTCCCGCAGCGAGCGGCCGGTCGCCGGCACGCACCGCAAGGGCAATAACCCCATCCTCTTCCTGGTCGGCGACTCCACCATGCGCACCGAAGTGGCCGGCAACGGCGACAACGGCCAGTGGGGCTGGGGCTACTTCATCGAGAATTATTTCGACACGGACCGCATCACGGTCGAGAACCACGGACTCGGCGGCGAGAGCACCCGCAGCTGGTTCAAGAACTACCTGTTCCCGATGCTGCGCGCCGTCCGGCCCGGCGACTGGGTCATCCTGCAGCTGGGCCACAATGACCAGTACGGCGGACGCGAGATGAACAGCGGCCGCTTCCGCGGCATCCTGCGCGGCACGGGCAAGGAATACACCGAGGTGATCCTGCCCGGCAACGGCACCCGCGAGCGCGTCTACACCTACGGCGAGTACCTGCGCATCTACATCGACGAGATCCGCGCCAAGGGCGCCCACCCGCTTCTGCTCTCCCTGACCTCCCGCAGCGGCCGCGGCGAGGACGGCAAGATCAATCCCGACCGCAACACCGACGTCATCCGCACGATCGCCGAGGAGAAGGGCGTGCCCTTCATCGACTTCAACGCCGCCGTCCGGCACAAATACGACGAAGTCTTCGATCCGCGCAAGGTAGAATACCTCTTCTTCAGCGACGGCATCCACACCAGCAGTTTCGGCGCCGTGATCAATGCCGAGACCTTCGCGGAGGAGCTCCGCAAGCGTCCGGACATCGGCCTGTCCGCCTACCTGCTGCCCGAGAAGCAGTACACCAGCCCCGTGCGCAAGCCGGGACGGCCGGTCGTGTTCCTCTTCGGGGACAATCCGGCCGGTGCGAAGGACTTCGCCAAGGCCGTCCCCCGCGCGAAGGGTACGGTCGACAACCGGGCCCAGGCTGGAGTCAGCGCCCGGACCTACCTGCGCGACGGATCCTGGAACAGGATCTACGGCGCCCTGCAACCCGGCGACTATGTCCTGATCCGCTTCCACCGCGACGACAAGCCCCTCAATACCGGAGCCGCCAAGGGCGAGCGCCCCGGCAACGACGACGAGAAGGTAGTGACCACCCGCGAGACCGACGGCATCAACGAGGCTGTCTACTCCTTCGGCTGGTACCTGCGCAAATACTGTCTGGATGCCCGCGAGAAGGGAGCCGTGCCCGTCATCCTCGGCGACGGCTCCGACGAATGCCTCGCCTGGGAGCGCGAAGCCGCGCAACAGGTCGGCGCCGCCTTTGCCGCCACGCCCCGCGAACTCAAGAAGATTTTGAAATAACCCGCAAGATATGAGACTCATGACATTGCTGCTGTCGGCCGCACTGTGCGCCGGCAGCGCCTTTGCCCAGCCCCTGGGCCCGGAGGTCTGGACCGACCGGAGCAAGCCCGCCGTGAACAAGGAGTACCCCCACGCCGACTACATGATGTACGTCAGCCGGGAGGGCGCCCTCCAGGACGATTACGCCGCCTCCCCTTACTTCCAGTCCCTGAACGGGACGTGGAACTTCCTGTGGGCGGACGACTACCGCAAGCTCCCGAAGGGGTTCGCGGACCCGGCCTTCGACGACTCGGCCTGGGACAGGATCGCCGTCCCCTCCAACTGGGAGTTCCAGGGCTACGGCATCCCCATCTACATCAACTCCCCCTTCGAATGGTCGCCCAACAGCGGCGGCAAGGAGCCGACCTTCCCGGACGTCGTCCCGGGCGGACTCTACCGGGTGAAATTCTCCCTGCCCGCCTCCTGGCGGGGCCGCCAGGTCTTCATCCAGCTGGGCGGCGTCAAGTCCGGCTTCATGCTGTACCTCAACGGCCGGCAGGTCGGTTATTCCGAGGATTCCAAGAACCCCGCGGAGTTCAACCTCACCCCCTACCTGAAGGACGGGGAGAACATGCTCGCCATGGAGGTGCACCGCTGGAGCTCAGGCAGTTACTATGAGTGCCAGGACTTCTGGCGCATCAGCGGCATCGAGCGCGACGTCTACCTGACGGCCCGTCCGTCCGTGCTCATCCGCGACCTCGTCGTCGACTCACCCCTGAGCGCGGACTTCCGCGACGGCGTGCTGGACTTCGGCGTCAAGCTGGCCGCGCCCGGCGGGCAGGCCGGCCAGGCGAAGCTGGCCCTGAGCCTGCTCGACCCGCGCGGCCGCGAGATCTGGAGCGGCACCCAGTCCGCCTCCGTCCCGGCCTCGAAGGACCTCACCGACGGGCAGATGGTCCGCTTCCACCATGTCGTGAAGGACGTGCAGGCCTGGAGCGCCGAACAGCCCAACCTCTACACCGCCGTGCTTGCCCTCACGGGCCCCGACGGCAACACCGAATACACCAGCACGCGGATCGGCTTCCGTACGGCCTGCGTGAAGGGCACCGACTTCCTCGTCAACGGACAGCGCGTGATGATCAAGGGCGTCAACATCCATGAGCACGCCCCCTACACCGGCCACGTCGTGTCCGAGGAGCTGATGCGCCGCGACTTCGAGCTGATGAAGCAGCACAACATCAACGCCATCCGCACGAGCCACTATCCCCAGCAGCGCCGCTTCTACGAGCTCTGCGACGAGTACGGATTCTATGTCTGCAGCGAGGCCAACGTCGAGAGCCACGGCTGGCGCGGCGTGGCGCGCGACGCCAGCTTCTACCCGACCATGCTGGAGCGCGAACTCGGCATGTACGAGCGCACCAGGAACTACGCCTGCGTGGTCATCTTCTCCCTGGGCAACGAAGCCGGATTCGGCACCAATTTCGAGGAGGGCTACAAGGCCCTGAAGGCCAAGGAGAAGATGCGTCCGGTCGTGTTCGGCGACGCCGGCAGCGGCCCCTACACCGACATCATCTGGCCGATGTACCCGAGCGAGCAGACCCTGCGGGGCATGGACGCCCGGACCCTCGACAAGCCCTACATCAACTGCGAATACGCCCACGCGATGGGCAACAGCACCGGCGACCTCGCCGACCTCTGGGAGGTCTACTACCACGCGAAGCAGCTCCAGGGCGGCTTCATCTGGGACTGGGTGGACCAGGGTGAATGGGTGGACCGCGACGGCGGCTTCTGGGCCTACGGCGGCGACTTCGGCGACAAGATGCCCTCCGACGGCAACTTCAACAGCAACGGCCTCGTGAACCCCGACCGCACCCCGCACCCGGGGCTGCAGGAGGTCAAGAAGGTCTACCAGAACATCCTCTTCGAACGGAGCGGTGACGCCGGCACCGTGGCGGTGACCAACCGCTTCTTCTTCACGGACCTCGCCGCGTTCGACTTCGCCTACGAGGTGCGCGCCGACGGCGAGACCGTCGACAAGGGCGCCCTGCCCGCCCTGCGCCTCGCTCCCGGCAAGCAGGGGACGTTCCGGATCAGCCTGCCGCGGACCGACCGGCCCGGCACCCTCTACACGCTCGACCTCACCGCCCGGACGCGCGAAGCCGCGCCCGGCATCCCGGCCGGCCACGTCATCGCCACGGAACAGTTCATCCTGGCCGACTCCGCCCCCGCGGTGACGGCTCCGAAGCCGGGCAAGGTCCGGATCCAGGGACAGCCCTCCGGACAGAAGATCGTCCTCTGCGTCGGCAAGGCCTCGCTGACCTTCGACAAGGCGGCCGCGACCGTGTCCAGCTACAAGGTCGGCGGCAAGGAATACATCCAGGACGGGTTCGGCTTCCGGCCCAACTTCTGGCGCGGCCCCACCGACAACGACTACGGCAACAAGCTCAACATCCGCGCCGAACGGTGGAAGACGCTCTCCTACGCTCCGCAGGTCCGCTCCGCGGCCGCCAGGCCGAACGCCGACGGATCCGCCAGCCTCACGGTCGTCTACGAACCGGACTGCACGCTCGACTACACCCTCTACGCCGACGGCACCCTGCGCGTCAGCGCCACGCTGGGCGCGCAGCCCATCCCGCCGTTCCAGCCCACGCAAGTCCTGGACGGCCCTGGTTCCTACAGGGACCCGAACGCGGATCCTGAGGAGATGGCGCGCCGGGTGGAGCAGTTCCGCGCCATGCAGGAAGCGATGCGGCAGATGGAGTACAGCCGCTGGCAGTCCGCCAACTTCAACCTCCCCCGCTTCGGCCTGCGCCTGCGCCTGCCCGCCGCCTACCACAACGTCGAATACCTGGGACGCGGCCCGGAGGACAATTACTGGGACCGCAAGACCGGGTCGGCGATCGGCCTGTACCGGACGACGGCCGAGGAGATGTACTTCCCCTACGTGCGCCCGCAGGAGACGGGACACCGCACGGACGTGCGCCGCATCGTCCTCACGGACGGGCGCGGCCGGGGCCTGTGCATCCTCGCCGACGGGACGCTGGAATTCAACGCACTGCGCAACTCCGTGGAGGATTTCGACTCGGCAGAGAGCCCGCATCCCGGACAGATCAACTACTATGACAACCACGATGTCGACGTAACGGGCGGCCGCAGGCAGACCCACGTCAACGACATCGTCCCGCGCAATTTCGTGGAGCTCTGCCTCGACGAGGTGATGATGGGCGTCGGCGGAGACAACTCCTGGGGCGCTCCCATCAACTCCAAATACCTCATCGACATCACCCAGGAGCGTCATTTCGGATTCACGGTCTATCCGGTCAAGGGCCGGTAGCGCCGTCCCTTGCGACAAGGAAGCGGGGTGCGGACCGATCGGTCCTGCACCCCGCTTCCTTCATTTCAGGCATCCGGCCGCTTATTCGTCCGGGCGGTATTCGAGCAAGTCACCGGGCTGGCAGTCCAGTGCCTGACAGAGGGCTTCAAGCGTGGAGAAGCGGATGGCCTTGGCCTTGCCGGTCTTGAGGATCGAGAGGTTTGCAGCTGTGATCCCCACGCGCTGGGCGAGTTCCCCGGAGGACATCTTCCTCCGGGCGAGCATCACATCTACATTGATGACGATCATGGCCGCTACTCCTCCGCTTTGGGTTCCTCCGCCGGAGCCTCGGGCGTGCCCTTGAGATAGTTCGGCAGGCTCATGCCGGCCATCTTGAGCAGGTCCTCAAGCGGCGGGACGGAGCCCATCAGGCCGGACACGAAGTTGGCCGTGGCGGTCTTGCCGTTCTCGCCCTTGCCGCCGTCCCAGACGGTGACCTTGTCGATGTTGATGCCCTTGACGGCCTCGACCTGCGTCTTGACGAGTTCGGGCAGCTTGTCGGTGATCAGCATCGTGATGGCCTGCTGGGCGTCGCCGCCGGCAGCCGCGACGAGCTGGCCGAAACCTTCCGCCTGCTTGGCGAGGATCTCGAGCGTACCGCGGGCCTGGGCGTCCATCTTGGCGAAGATGGCGTCGGCCTCACCCTTGGCGAGCCGGCGGGCGCGCTCGGCCTCGGCTTCCGCCTCGATGATGAGTTTCTCCTTCTCGATCTGGGCGGCCACGACCACGTTGGCCTGCTGGGTGGCCTTCTCGCGCTCGGCGCGGGCGATTTCGGCGTCGCGCTCGCTCTTGTAGGCCTCCTCGAGGGCCTTGGCGGCCTGCACCTTCTCGGCCGCGACGGCCAGGCGCTCGGCCTCGGCCTGCTTCTCGCGGCGCTGGGCGTCGGACTGGGCGATGGCGATCTTGGAGCTGTTCTCTCCCTCGACGGCCTTGGCGTTGGCGAGGGCGGTATTGATACGGGTGTCGCGGCTGGTCTCGGCGATGCGGATGTCCTTGTCCCGGTCGGCTTCGGCCTTGCCGATCTCACCGTAGCGGTTCTGCTCGGCGACGCTCTTCTTGGCGTCGTTGATGGCCTTGGCGGCGGCTTCCTTGCCGAGGGCCTCGATGTAGCCGGACTCGTCGCGGATATCGGTCACGTTGACGTTGATGAGCTTCAGGCCGATCTTGCGGAGCTCCGCCTCGACGTTCTGGCTGACGGCGGCGAGGAACTTGTCGCGGTCGGCGTTGATCTCCTCGATGTCCATCGTGGCGATCACCAGACGCAGCTGGCCGAAGAGGATATCGGTGGCGATGCCCCGGATCTCGTCCTGCGAGAGTCCGAGCAGGCGCTCGGCGGCGTTGGTCATCACCTCGGGCTCGGTGGAGATACCGACGGTGAAGCGGCAGGGCACGTCCACGCGGATATTCTGCTTGGAGAGGGCGTTGGTGAGGTTGCACTCGATGGAGATCGGGTTGAGGTCCAGGAACTGGTAGCTCTGGAAGACAGGCCAGATGAAGGCGGCGCCGCCGTGGATACACTTGGCCGAGGCGTCGCGGCCGGTCTTACCGTAGATGACGAGCACCTTGTCGGAAGGGCAGCGCTTGTAGCGGGCGAGGATGGCCGTGAAGGTCACGAAGAGCACGCCCACGATGATGAGGATGACGTAGAGTTCCATATTCGTAAGGGGTTGTTAGATGATGATTGAATTCAGTTCTTCGACGAGCAGGGTCGTGGGGCTGATCACCTCCACCACCCGGATGCGGGTGCCGGTCTTGAGGGCCGGGCCGTCCGTGAGGGCTTCATATTCCCGCACGGAATTGTTGATGGTGATCTGGACCTTGCCCGCGCCGGCTCGCTCGCCCGGGATGGTCAGGTAGACCGAGCCCTGGCAGTCCACGGCGGACTTGTAGACGTTGATGGTGCCGGACTCCTGCATGCCGGTGAGCCACTTGAAGAGGAGCATCACGGCCGCGACCAGCAGGACGCCCACGAAGATGGCGACCAGCAGCCGCAGCGGCGTGGAGGGGATGCTGTCCTGCAGCAGGATGGCGGTCCACCCGAAGCCGAGCAGGAAATTGATCAGGTTGCGGAAAGTCAGCAGGTTCATGCCGCCGCCGGCGTGGGTGGCGTCATGGCCGGAGACATCGTGCGCGCCCGCATCGACGGCACCGTCGGCGATGTCGCCGGGCATGTCGGCGTCGAAGTCGGAGTTGATGTCGAAATCGCCGTCCCCGGCCGCGCCGAGGAAGGTCATCACCGTCTGGATGACGAAAACGAGGGAAGCCGACAGGGTCACGGCCCAGAGGACTTTCATCGCAGGTTCAAGGGAGGTCCACCATTCAGTCATAATACAATCAGGTTTTGTTTCTGCAAATATATAAATTTTTATTGAAAAACAATATATTTTTATTGAAATTTTGATTCTTTTTCAAACCGGCCCGGACATCTCATGGATTCACGCATTTATTTCGTATCTTTATGTGCCAATTATCATTCGTTTTGAGACAGGGCTACTCCCAATATGATCCGGACGGCCGGCTCTTCGTCGGCGCCGTCCCCCAGCTGATGGGGACGAAACTGAGCGGTATCATCGCCGGCGCCAGCGAAGGCGCCGCGCGCTTCGCGTGGATGGAGGCGCTCTCGCTGGCCGGAGAACTCGAGGCCCTGCTCAACCGTTTCGATCCGGCGAGCGAGGTCAGCCTGCTGAATGCCGCCTGCGGGTCCGGCCCCCGGCCGGTCAGCCCCCGGCTGGAGGAGTTGCTGGCCGCCTGCGAGGACTACCGGTCGCGGACTTCCGGGTTGTTCGACATCACCCGGGACGCCGCAAGCAGCCTGACGGTTCAGGACGGCACGGCGGACCTGCACGGCGCCACGCTGGACTTCGGCGGGATCGGCAAGGGCTGGTTCCTGCGCGAATGCCGGCGGATCCTCGCCGACAGGGGCATCCGGGATGCTTTCCTGTGCTTCGGCAACAGTTCCATCCTCGCCATGGGATCCCACCCCCACGGCGACTGCTGGAAGGTCTCGGTGATCGATCCCTTCACGGGCGACGCCGTGACGGAGCGCTCCCTGAAGGACGCTTCCCTCTCCGTCTCGGGCAACAGACCGGGCTACGAGGGACACATCATCGACCCCCGGACGGGTGCCGGACTCCCGGGACGGCGGATCACCGTGGCGATGTGCCCGGACCCGGCAGACGCGGAGGCGCTCAGCACCTGCGCCATGCTGGCCACCGGCGAGGAGCTGGCGTCCATCACCCCCCGCTTTGAAGGGGCAGACGTAAAACAATACAATTATTGACCGTATATATGACAAACAACCGCAACGAGAGCATCGACATGGGTCTGCGGAACTTCATCAAGACCCTGGGCTGCATGACAGGCGGCACGGCCCTGCTGGCCACCACGCCATGGCTCACATCCTGCACCCCGGAAAAGCTCGAGGAAGCCGCCCGCGAACGCCGTGCCCGCATCGGCGTCATCGGCACGGGCTCGCGCGGGCAGTACCATATCCACAACCTCCTGAAGATCCAGATCGCCGAGATCGTCGCCCTGTGCGACATCTACCAGCCCAACCTGGATGCCGCCGCGAAGCTCGTGCCCGGCGCCAGGCTCTACAAGGACCACCGGAAACTGCTGGAGGACAAGGACATCGACGGTGTCATCATCGCCACGCCCCTGGGCACGCATGCGGCCCTGACCATCGACAGCCTCGAAGCCGGCAAGCACACCTTCTGCGAAAAGGCCATGGCGCTGACCATGGACCAGTGCAAGGCCGTCTACGACAAATACCGGGACTCGGACCGGGTCCTGTTCTACTGCATGCAGCGGATGTACGACGAGAAATACGTCAAGGCCTTCCAGATGATCCGCACCGGCCTGATCGGAGACATCGTCGGCATGCGCTGCCACTGGTTCCGCAACGCCGACTGGCGCCGCGAAGTCCCCTCCCCGGAGCTGGAGCGGCTCATCAACTGGCGCCTCTACCGCGAGAATTCCGCCGGCCTGATGACCGAGCTGGGCTCCCACCAGCTGGAGGTCTGCACGCTCGTGGCCGACAAGATGCCGACCCGCGTGGCCGGCTTCGGCGACATCGTCTACTGGAAGGATGGACGGGAGGTCTACGACACCGTCTCGCTGACCTACCAGTTCGGAGACGGTCGCAACATCGTCTACGAATCCTTGATTTCCAACAAGTTCAACGGCATGGAGGAGCAGATCCTCGGCAAGGCCGGCACGGTGGACCTCTCCAAGGGCGTCTACTACCTGGAGGAGGACGACCTCGTCTTCGGCGTCCGGCAGCTGCTCACGCAGGTGCGGGACGGCGTCTTCGCCGCCGTCCCGACCGCCGGTCCCAGCTGGCGGCCCGAGCTGCGCGACAAGTACGTCCCGCACGCCATCCTCAAGCAGGCGTCCGGCGCGGCGACCGGCCAGAACATGATCGGCGAGCAGAACGACGGCTCCGACATCATCCTCGAAGCCTTCTGCCAGTCCTGCATCACGGGCGAGCGGGCCAGGAACGTCGTCGAGGAGTGCTACAGCGCCACGATCCTGTGCCTGATGGGCAACCAAGCCATGGACGAGAAACGCGTGGTCAGCCTTCCCGAAGAATACATCATCCCTTATATGAAGTTCTGAGCATGAAAGATATCGTCATCACCCGAAAAACCATCCGGCGCGAACTGTCCATCCTGGGAGGATGTTTCCTGTTCGCCGTCCTGTTCGACTTGTTCGCGATCATCAAGTTCGGCCGGCCGTTCGTCGAATTGCTCACGACCATCGGCTATGAGCTCGCCATCACCCTCGTCGTCTACCTGATTACGGTCCTCGTCCGGGCCCTCGTATGGGGCATCCGGGCGCTGTTTGTGCGGGGAAAGGGAAAATAAGCGATCTTTTTTCCTATCTTTGCGTCCAGATCGCGGTGAGTCGCCCTGCGCGACTTGAAAAGGGAATCCGGTGCGAGACCGGAGCTGTGCCCGCAGCGGTAACATGACGTAGCATCAGAAGCCATTGCAAATCTGCGAGAAGGCCCTGATTTCATTCCACGTCGGCATCAGCCGACCGGCCAGGGGTTCCGGGACCGGAACCCCCGTCATGAAGCCCGAAGACCTGCCGCGACCGAGTCCCACCGGAGGCCCGGGGCCAGGCCGCCACAACGACGCATCATTTATGTTCTTAACCTCACTCCTTTTTGCGGCGGGTCTGCTGGTGGCAGAGACGCCGGACACCCTGCAGGCCGTCACCATCGTGGCGGACAAGGGCGTCGTCGTGTCCCGGACGGACACGGTTTCCATCCTCAAGCACAACACGGTATCCGAAGCGCTCCTGCGCCTGCCCGGACTCGCCCTGACCGACTACGGCGGGCTCTCCGGCCTGAAGGGCGTGAGCCTGCGCGGGCTCGGCACCGCCCATACCTCCATCTATCTGGACGGCGTGCGGGTCAGCAACTTCCAGAGCGGCCAGAACGACCTGGGCATGCTGCCGCTCGAGACGCTGGGCAGCGCCGTCGTCGATTATTCCCAGAACAGCCTGTCCTTCCGAACCGCGCGTCCGGTCTTCGGGGACAGCCCCTTCGCCGGCCGCGCCACCCTGCAGGCCGGCTCCTTCGGCACCTGGATGCCCTCCCTGCGCTTCGACGTCAAGGCCTCGGAGCGGGTGGCCGTCAGCGCCCACGCAGCCGGCATCTTCACGCGCGGGGACTTCCCGTACGGCGATGGGGATGCACGCCGCAGCGGCAACGACCTCCGGCAGCTCCGTGCCGGCTATGACGTCTTCGGCACCCTGGACCGCGGCGAATGGATGATCAAGTCCTACGTCAACGCCTCGGACCGCGGCACGCCCGGCTCGCTGAGCTGGCCGTCCACGGACCGCCAGACCGACAAGAACGCCGTCGTGCAGGGGACCCTGCGCAAGGCGTTCTCCGACCGCTACACGCTGAACCTCAGCGCCAAGGGCGGCTGGGACAATATCTTCTACAAGAGCGACTGGGGCAACAGCAACTACGAATTCACCGACCTGCAGCTCAACGCGTCGCACACCTTCCGGCTGACGGACTGGTGGGGGCTGTCGCTGGCCACCGACGTGGAGCGCGGCACGCTCCGGGCCACGGGCTACGACGCCGCGCGCACCGCGGCCATCGCAGCCCTGGGATCCGCCTTCCGCTTCGGCCGCTTCAAGGCGGACGTCGCAGTGGAGTACGACGGCACGTTCGACAAGGGCGCGGAAGCCCTGCACAGCGTCTCCCCCTCCTACAGCCTGCGCTACGAACTGTTCCGCGGATTCGAGCTCGCGCTCAACATGCGGCGCGCCTTCCGCGCCCCGACCTTCAACGAACTCTACTATCCCGGCTACGGCAACCCGGCCCTCAAGCCCGAGAACGCCCTGCTCGGGGACCTCGGCATCGACTGGCATGCCGCCCTGGGCGAGGCCTGGAAGATGGGCCTGAAGGTGGACGGCTTCTACCACGACCTCCAGGACAAGATCATCTCCGCGCCTTCCGCTGCGGATCCCTACCGCTGGCTTCCGTACAACATCGGCAAGGTGCAGGCCCGGGGCGTGGACGCGCAGGCGACCCTGCGCTACTCGGACGGGCGCTGGGAGGGCGGATTCTCCGCCCGCTACGCCCGTCAGTCCGCACTGGACAAGACGCCGGACAGCGTCACCTTCGGCCAGCAGATCCCCTACGTGGCCCGGAACACGGTCGTCCTGGCGGCCGACATCGCCCGGGGCGGCTGGCGCTTCGACGCGCTGTGGAACTGGCGCGGCGGGCGCTTCGACGCCACCGGCGCCATGCCGGACTGGAACTCCCTCGACCTGTCGATGCGGCAGGATTTCCGCCTGGGCGGCCGCTGCGCGCTCGGTGTCTTCTTCTCGGTCAAGGACCTGCTGGACTGCCGTTACGAGCTCGTCCGGGACTATCCGATGCCCGGACGGAGCGTCCTCGGAGGCATTGAATTCAAATTCTAGGCAAGATGCTGCTGAGTCTCCTGTACGTCTTCCTGTCCGGCATCGCCCTGCCGGTGGGCGGCATCCAGATGCAATACCTGTGGCGCAACCAGCTCGGGGACGTCTACTCCCTCGGGCTGGGGTCCGCCGCGTGCCTGGGTGCAGCGGCGGCCACGATGACGGGATGGTGCTCGCTCACCGTCGGATCCTTCGTCTGCACGCTCATCTGCACGCTGGTCTGCTTCTTCGTGACCCTGAAAGTCTCCACGCAGAACCTGATCACCTTCGGCATCATCTTCGGCACTTTCATCGGCTCGCTCGGCACCATCGTGGTGACGAACGCCCCGACGGGCGACCTGCTCAAGCAGTATTATCTCTGGGGGGCGGCCAATTTCAAGCTGGAAGGGGTGACGACCGGCGACATCCTCTTCTCGCTGGTGCTGTTCGGGATCGGGCTGGCCACGGCCCTCCTCACGCACCGCGACCTCACGCGGCATTTCAACGGGGAGATCGAGCTGCCCGCCTGGCGCAAGGCCGTGAGCCTGATGATGATCATGTTCCTGGTGACCTCGGCCGTGAGCATCTGCGGCACGATCGGATTCATCTCCCTGGGCGTGCCGAACCTCAGCCGCGTCATCTGCAAGAGCACGGACATCCGCAAGCACTACCTGCTCTCCAGCGCGATGGGGATCGGGCTGCTGCTCGTCACCTACCTGGTGGTGGAGTATGTGAACTTCGGAATCTACCTGCCCGTCAGCGCGACGATGGCCATCATCGCACTGCCCCTGACCGTCTTCCTGTTCACCAGGAAATAAGTCCCGGCCGTCCGGGCCCAACCGACGTCATTCCGGGCTTGACCCGGAATCTATTTCGCCTTCTTGGCGGCCTGCTTGAGGCCCAGGCGGATATTCTCGATGACAGCCTTCGAAGACCAGGTGGCGCCGCTGACGGCGTCCAGCTGCACTTCGGAGGCTTCCTTGACGGTCTTGCCCTTCAGGGCCGTGAAGATCGGGCTGTCCAGCACTTTCTGGAAATAGGCCGGGGTTTCGTTGTTCTTCAGGGCTTCGATCCGGTCGATCCGGCCGTCCACGACGTGGATCTCAAGCGGCGTCGTGCCGGCATAGCCCATCACCTCCTTGCCGAGTTTCTCGGTGTTCACGACAAAGGATTTCGGCTTCGGCGTCTTGCCGGCTGCCGCTGCATTCAGGCAGACGGACGCGGCAATAAGCAGGATAATCATACGTTTCATGGCCACAAAGATACGGAATCGCTTCCGTTTGCGCAATCCCGATAAATGGGGATGGCCGGGGCCCGGCTTGCTTTTCTTGGGCGGAAACGGTAACTTTGTGTGTTATGGATGCCAGGGAGAAAGCCATTTACCGGACGACGCTCGCAGGCAGCGCCGTCAACGTGGCGCTGACCGCCTTCAAGTTCATCGCCGGGCTCATCGCGCACAGCGCCGCGATGACGGCGGACGCCGTGCATTCGCTGTCCGACCTGCTGACCGACGCGGTCGTGCTCGCCTTCGTCCACATCAGCAGCAAGCCCGCGGACCGGGACCACGAATACGGGCACGGCAAGTTCGAGACCCTCGCCTCGTCGCTCGTCGGCGTGGCGCTGATGATCGTGGCCGGCGGCATCTTCTTCAGCGCCGGTTCGGCCCTGGTCGGCTGGTGCCGGGGCGCGGAGATCCCCAAGCCGGGCATGCTCGCCCTCTGGGCCGCGCTGCTCTCCATCCTGCTCAAGGAGATGACTTACCGGTTCACGGCCCGCCAGGCACGCAAGCTCAACTCCCCCGCCCTGGAGGCCAACGCCTGGCACCACCGCAGCGACGCCCTCTCCTCCATCGGCGCGCTGGCCGGCATCGGCGGCGCCATCCTGCTGGGCGACCGGTGGACCGTCCTGGATCCGCTGGCCTCGCTTGTCGTCGCCTTCTTCATCCTCCGCGTGGCCTGGCGGCTGCTCAAGCAGAACATCGGCGAACTGACGGAAGCCTCGCTGCCCGAAGATGTCGAGTCGGAGATCCTGCAGGTCATCCGGCAGTTCCCGGACGTCTCCGACCCGCACAACCTGCGCACCCGCCGCATCGGCACGCACTACGCCATCGAACTCCACATCCGGATGGACGGCAGCATCTCCCTGGTCGAAGCCCACGCCCGCACGCACCAGATCGAGCAGGAACTCAAGGCCCGCTTCGGCACGGACACGCACGTCACCGTGCACGTAGAGCCCGTCAAACCCTTTCCGAAATCCTGAATGTCGATTTTTTCTCAAAATCCCTTGCAGGTTCCAAAAAAAGCAGTACCTTTGTAATCCCAAACGGGAAATGGGGTATTAGCTCAGTTGGTAGAGCGTTTGAATGGCATTCAAAAGGTCAGGAGTTCGATTCTCCTATGCTCCACAGAAATCCCTCTCAGAATGGTCTGAGGGGGATTTTTCGTATAGAATGTGACAAAAAGTGTGACAATTCTTCCGATTGAGTACCCCGAATAGATACTTGAAGATGTGTGTCTATAATCAGAAAATGACAGGTACGGTTAAGATAACATTGACCGGAGTCCCATCAACCTTTCCCGGTTCCCAATTTTGGATTTGATTGACGACCTCGAGAACGTGCTTCTCATATGCACTGAGCTGCTTATCGAACGACTTGTAAAACTCTGAAGACGGGGTTTTCACTCTCGGACCAACCAGATTCCCATTTTTGTCGATAACAAACTTGACCGAGAATTGATAGGGATTATCATCACTCTTTTCAGGATGGAATCTGCGAAGGAACTCCCGAA
>JAFUWY010000043.1 GCA_017477245.1 Bacteroidales bacterium
CCGCGACCCGCGCTGGGGCCGCGGCCAGGAGACCTACGGCGAGGACCCCTACCTCACCGCCCGCATGGGCTATGCCGTGGTCAAGGGCCTGCAGGGTCCGGAAGATGCCGACTATGACAAGCTGCATGCATGCCTCAAGCACTACGCCGTGCACAGCGGACCGGAGGGCAACCGCCACCAGTTCGACGCCAAGGACATCTCCTGGCGCGACCTGGCGGAGACCTACCTCTACGCCTTCGGCGACATCATCTCCCGGATCGACGTCCAGGAGGTCATGTGCGCCTACAACCGCTTCGAGGGCGATCCCTGCTGCGGCTCCGACCAGCTGCTGATCCGCTTCCTGCGCGAGAAATGGGGCTACAAGGGCCTGGTGGTGAGTGACTGCGGCGCCATCGACGACTTCTGGCGCGAAGGCCGCCACGGCACCCACCTCGGCGATCCGACGACGGCCGTCGCCCGCGCCGTCCGCACCGGCACCGACCTCGAATGCGGCAGTTCCTACCGGCACCTGCTGGACGCCGTGAAGGAAGGCAAGCTGACCGAGGCCGATATCGACGTGTCCCTGCGCCGGCTGCTCGTCGCGCGCTTCCGCCTCGGCGAGATGGACCCGGACGAGACCGTGAGCTGGAACCGCATCGACGAGGCGCTGCTCGCCAGCGATGCGCACCGCGCCAAGGCGCTGGAAATGGCCCGCGAGAGCCTGGTCCTGCTGCAGAACAAGGGCGGGATCCTGCCCCTGCGCAAGGACATCAAGGTGGCCGTCATCGGTCCCAACGCCGCCGACTCCGTGGCCATGTGGGGCAACTACAACGGCTTCCCGGTCCGCACGGTGACCGCCCTGGAGGGCATCACCGCCAAGGTCGGCGCTGACCGCATCACCTCCCCGGCCGAGGCCGACGTCGTCATCTACGTGGGCGGCATCTCGCCCCGCATGGAGGGCGAGGAGATGCGCAACAGCCCCGAAGGCTTCAACCGCGGCGACCGCACCACGATCGAACTGCCCCGCGCCCAGCGGGCCGAGGTGGACTCCCTCGCCAAGGCCGGAAGGCGCATCGTGTTCGTGAACTTCTCCGGCTCCGCGATGGGGCTGCTGCCCGAGACGCAGACCTGCGAGGCCATCCTACAGGCCTGGTATCCGGGCGAGGCGGGCGGCACCGCGATCGCCGACGTGCTGTTCGGCGACTGCAACCCGTCCGGCCGCCTGCCGGTCACCTTCTACCGCAGCGACGACGACCTGCCCGATTTCGAGGACTACGACATGGCAGGCCACACCTACCGTTACTTCACGGGCAAGCCCCTCTTCCCCTTCGGCCACGGCCTGAGCTACACGACTTATAAATATGGTCGCGCACGCGTACGCGACGGTCAGCTCGTGCTCAAGGTCCGCAACAAGGGCCGGATGGACGGCGACGAAGTGGTCCAGGTCTACATGTCCAAGCGCGAAGACGCCGACGGGCCGCAGAAGGCCCTGCGCGCCTTCCGCCGCGTCCACATCCCCGCCGGCCAGAGCGTAACGCTGCGCATCCCGCTGGACGACAGCGTGTTCGCCACCTACGACGAGGCCTCCGGCGAGCTTCGCGCCACCCCCGGCCACTTCACGCTGTACTACGGTCCCAGCGCCGACAACCACCTCCTCAAGCGACTCAGAATCCGCAAGAAATGACACTTCCCGCACTGATCGGCGCGCTGCTGCTGACGCTCGCGCCCGCCAAGACACCCACCTACACCAACCCGGTGCTGTTCTCCGACTACTCCGACCCGGACCTCATCCGCGTCGGGGAGGACTACTGGATGACGGCCTCCTCGTTCACCTGCTTCCCCGGCCTGCAGATCCTGCATTCCACGAACCTCGTGGACTGGGAGATCGTGAACGCCGGCCTGCCCTGGATGGATCCCCGGGAGGATTTCGACATCCCGGCCCACGGCAACGGCGTCTGGGCCCCCTGCATCCGCTACCATGACGGGACCTACTGGATCTTCTGGGGCGACCCGGACCACGGCATCTTCCAGATCCATGCGGACGACCCGCGCGGCACCTGGTCCCGCCCGCACCTCGTGCTCGCGGGCAAGGGCCTGATCGACACCTCCCCCCTGTGGGACGACGACGGCCGCGTGTGGCTCGTGCACGGCTGGGCGGGCTCCCGCGCCGGCTTCAAGAGCATCCTGAGCGTGTGCGAGCTGGACAAGGACTGCACCCGCGTGATCGGCGACCAGGTCCTGGTCTTCGACGGCAAGAAGAACGGCAACGACACGGTCGAAGGCCCGAAGTTCTACAAGAAGGACGGCTGGTACTACATCTTCGCCCCGTCGGGCGGCGTCAAGACCGGCTGGCAGCTGGTGCTGCGCTCCCGCAACGTCCTGGGTCCCTATGAGCACCGCACGGTGCTGCACCAGGGGCCGACCGACATCCACGGCCCGCACCAGGGCGGCTGGGTCACGGACACCGCCGGCGACAGCTGGTTCATGCACTTCGAGGACCGCTACGCCTGGGGACGCGTCTGCCACCTGCAGCCCATGACCTGGCTGGAGGACGGCTGGTGCATCATCGGGCAGGACCTGGACGGCGACGGCATCGGCGAGCCGGTGCATTCCTTCCGCCGGCCGGCCGGTTCCGACGCCCCCCTGCCGGGCGTGTCGGCCCTGGCCACCACGACCGGCTTCACCGGCGCCTCCATCCCCCTCAACTGGCAGTGGGAGGCCAACCCGCAGTTCCGCTGGTACATGACCAACCCGTCAGCGGGCTGCCTGCGCCTGCACTGCATCAAGAAGGACGAAGGGTGGAAGAACCTGCGCGACACGCCCAACATCCTCGCCCAGAAGGTCGTGGGCCCGGCGATGAGTTTCACGACGAAGCTCGTCTACCGCCCCTCCTATGCCGGCGAGCGCGTCGGCGTGGTCGTGACCGGCCGCAGCTACGCGACGCTGGAGATGGACTACGACGGGCAGAACCTGACGCTCGTGCGCAAGGACTGCATCGACGCCAACCAGGGCAAGCCGGAGACGGTCCTCGCCACCCTGCCGCTGCAGAAGGAAGCCTTCAACACGGTCTGGATCCGCGTGGACGTCAAGGACGCCGTGGTCTGCACCTTCTCCTACAGCCTGGACGGCAAGCGCTTCAAGCCCGTCGGCCCGGCCTTCACCGGCCGCGAGGGCGACTGGATCGGCGCCAAGGTCGGCTACTTCGCCATCGCCGACATCCAGCGCAACGACGGCGGCTCGGTCGAAGTCTATTGACCGTCCTCATCCGGCCCCAGACCGGACGTCATTCGCCGGCCTGACCGAACGTCATTCGCCGGCCTGACCGAACGTCATTCGACAGTCTGACCGAACGTCATTCGCCGGCCTGACCGGACGTCATTCGCCGACTTGATCGGCGAATCCCCCAGAACCCGCACCTCCCCAGGTGCGGGTTTTTTATTGTCCACAGGCTGTGGACACCGGATCTTTACACAACGAACAAATGCGTCATTTTTCAAAATATCTGCGAACACCAACAGATTGACTATAAATTATTTAATACATTCTGTCTAAAGTTTCAATATAATTTGTATTTTTGCCCGATTTGAATTTTTACATACACTAACCATACCATTTTGTTTAACCAAATTTCCCACAAGATGAAGAACCATCTCAGAATGGCGGTCGCGAGCCTGCTGATCCTCGTCAGCGGCGCCCTCGCGTTCGCCCAGAACAAAGTCACGGGAACCGTCAAGGACGCCAATGGCGAGCCCATCGTGGCTGCCAGCGTCGTCGTCCGCGGCACCACCATCGGTGTCGTCACCGACCTCGACGGCAACTACACCATCAGCGTTCCCGCGAAC